>DASUZC010000233.1:0-18347 GCA_036377095.1 Gemmatimonadaceae bacterium | reverse complement strand
GTCGAGCAAATGGGCATATCGGCGGAAGTTCAGCGCCTGTGTCATCTCACCAAGGGGTTGGTATTGGTCACCGGGCCAACAGGCTCGGGTAAATCGACGACGCTGTGCGCATTGATCGATCTGATCAACCGCACTCGCTCGGACCACGTGATCACGATCGAAGACCCGATCGAGTTCGTTCACGAGAGCAAGAAATGTCTGATCACGCAGCGGCACGTCGGTGTACACACATCTTCGTTCAAACACGCGCTGCGCGCGGCGTTGCGTGAGGATCCGGACATCGTGCTGGTTGGTGAGCTGCGCGACCTGGAGACCGTCTCGATGGCAATCGAAACGGCTGAGACCGGCCACCTGGTTTTCGGAACCCTTCACACGTCGACGGCCGTGAGCACCGTCGACCGCGTGATCGACCAGTTCCCGCCGGATCGTCAGGCGCAGATTCGCGTCATGCTCTCGGAGTCGATCAAGGGCGTCATCTCGCAGGTGCTCTGCAAGAGGATCGGCGGCGGCCGCGTCGCGGCACGCGAAATCATGCTATCGACGCCTTCGATTTCGAACCTGATTCGGGAAGGTAAGACCTTCCAGCTT
The DNA here is from genome assembly GCA_036377095.1 of Gemmatimonadaceae bacterium. Classification (GTDB taxonomy): domain Bacteria; phylum Gemmatimonadota; class Gemmatimonadetes; order Gemmatimonadales; family Gemmatimonadaceae; genus UBA4720. The sequence continues at coordinate 17,759 of DASUZC010000233.1, read as the reverse complement.
CCGTCAGTGCTGCAGACGTCGCGTCGCCTGGGAATGGTGACGATGAACGACGCGCTGATCGAGCTCGTCGATTCGAAGCAGGTCGAGCCGCAGGAAGCCTATCTCAAGGCGACCGACAAGGTCGGCATCCTCAACATGCTGAAACAGCGTGGAAAGGACGTTAGCTTCGCGGATCCGGACGATGCGAGACAAGCGGGAGCAGCGCCCGAACCACCCGCAAAGGCCGGCAAACGCTAAAGGCTGCGAACTGCGAGCTGTATAAGCTCCGTATTTCGAACCAACAGATTACTCCGCATCGACAACTAATTGAGAGCTCCGTACTAACTGCGAATTACCAACTGGTTCGTAGTAGTTCGGAACAGTTCGGAATAGTTCGCAGTAGTTCGCCGTAGTTCGCCGTAGTCCGCAATTAGTTCTTTTTCGGGCGAATCAACCGGCCCCGTTCGCGTGGGATGATCGCCAACAATAGGCGTCGTATCTCCTCGAGCTTGGCGAGCCTAGAATCGACAAGTTCAACGCCGAGCAATCGCGTTGAACTCCTGTACCACATGGCGCTCTCTCTTGCGGAGCCAAGCGCGTACTCGAAGATTTTCGCGCGTTCGCGGCCGGAGCTCCGGGAATATCCCTCCCCCAGATTGGCGGCAATTGACGAGACAGCAGCGTAGAGCTGACCGGAGATTTTCTGGGTTATTTCGTTGTGTGTGAGTTTCTCCGCGTCATCCCAACAGTCTGTCGCCAGCTCTCGTGCAAGTCTAACGGCGCGCATGCGCCACAGCGGATCGTCCTCCGGGTACTTCTCCGGCGAAGGTAGGCTGTGCGTCATGCCCGACACTGCACGCTCTACAACCGAATACCATCACCATTTCCTCGCCGGAACAATCGCTTCACATCCCCGCCGTTTCGGCGGAGAATGCCGCTTTTTGGTTAACTCCGACCTGATTTCGAACTGGCTGCGAACTGATTGCGGACCATCGAGAACCGGTTGGTAATTCGCAGTTAGTACGGAGCTCTCAATTAGTTGTCGATGCGGAGTAATCTGTTGGTTCGAAATACGGAGCAGTTGGTCCGCAGTTCGCAGTTTATTCCATGATGTGCTGCCCACCCGCCGCTCCCCGAGTGTGCTTGACGAGAAGCAGCAGCGGAATCAGCGACAGAATCAACGCCGCGCTCAATACATAGATGCGGCTATAGGCAACGACGCTCGCCTGCCCCATCAGCTCCCGATCCATGATCTCCAGCGCTCGCGCCCTCGCCGTCCACATATCGGCTCCCCTCCCCATGAGACCGCGAGTAAGCATTTCCAAACGGGAAGTCGTGACGGGGTCGCCGTACGAGATATGCTCGGCCATGATCGCCCGGAATTGTGCGGTGTAGTGCGAGAGCAGCGTGGCGATCGCCGCGATCCCGAGGGAGCCTCCAAGCTGGCGAAAGAAGTTGTACAGGCCGGTGCCCTGCGGCAGCTCGCGATGATGGAGCTCCGCCAGCGTAACAGTCGTCAGTGGCACGAACATCATACCGAGTCCGACGCCGCGCATGATCAGCGCCCAGAAGAAATCGGTGCTGCCGCTCTCGCCGGTAATCCGCGAAAGTCGAATCATCGCTCCGGCGAAGAGCAAAGCGCCAATCGTGATCAGTATACGCGGGTCGAAGCGATTGGTGAGGCGGCCGACGACAGCCATCGATATCGCTGTCGCGACAGCGCCTGGTAGCAGAACAATCCCCGTCTGCTGCGCGGTCATCCGCAGGTTTCCCTGGAGGAACACCGGCAGGGTGAAGACGGACGCGAACAAACCAACTCCCATCACCACGCCGAGCAGTGTCCCGACCCACATTTGCCGGTGCCGCAGCACGCGGAAATCAATCACCGGGTGCTCGGTGGTGAGCTCACGCCAAACCAGCGTGACTCCCGTGACGGCGCTGACGACGGCGAGGGCCGTCATCGTGCTCGACTGAAACCAGTCGTCGCGCTGGCCGTACTCGAGCAGGTATTGCAACGACCCGACGCTCATCGCCAGCAGTGCGATGCCGATGTAGTCGACGGAAGGAGGTCGCTTTTGGTCCTCGGGATCGTGCACGTAGGCGATGATCATGATTGCCGCCAGCACTCCCACCGGCAGGTTCACATAGAAAATCCACGGCCACCCGTAATTGTCAGTGAGCCAGCCTCCCAGAGTCGGACCGATGGTAGGACCGACCATCACGCCGAGTCCGAATAACGCCATCGCCATTCCCGCTTCCCGCCGCGGGAACGACTCGAATAGCACGGCCTGGGACACGGTCATCAGCGCACCACCACCGAGTCCCTGCACGATGCGCCAGAACACCAGTGCCGAAAGCGAACCCGATGCGCCGCAGAGAAAGCTCGTCACTGTGAAGAGAACGATCGAACCGACGAAGTAGCGCTTGCGGCCAAAGAAATCGCCGAGCCAGCCGGTGAGAGGAATGATGATGACGCTGGCGAGGATGTAGCCGGTCGAAACCCACGCAATCTCGTCGAGACTCGCGCCGAGGTTTCCCATCATGTCGGGAAGCGCAACGTTGACGATGGAGCTGTCGATCACCTGCATCAGCGCAGCCAGTACGACGGCGAACGCGATGAGATATTTGTGGGGAGCGCCCTCGGGCGGCGCTGCGACTGGCTCGACTAGCGGTTGCTCTTCAGCTTCGCCGTTCCGCTCGAGCGCCCTTGCAACTGACATGAGCTACAGTCAGTGCAAGGGTCATCCCGTTTTCAAGTGGCGCGGGGTTCTACTGAGAAGTATCGACCGCCCTTTGCGCCCGCGCCGACGCGGAGTCGGCGACGTTCATCGACTTTCCTACTGCTTTCGCGCCCGGAATCGGTGAGCGGGCAATGAGACTGTCCTTCTGCCGTTCAGTAAGCGTCTGGCGAGTCTCATTGGAATCATCTTTGGCACAACCAACCAATCCAAGCACTACGAGCGCGCTGCCGACTACGAGTCTGCGGTTCGACATTGTCGACCTCGACGTCAGGTTGGAGTGTTGGTCAGCTCGCGGCTGACCTTGTTGTTCTGCCGCGCCTGTTCGCTAAGGAGCTTGGTGGTAAAGCGCTGACCTTCCGAGATCCGCTCGACCTCGAGCGCAATCGCATCGACCGCCTGCTCGAGCCGTGATAGCCGGCTGTCGGCAAGCGACGAAGAAGAAGGATCACCGGCGCTGTCGTAACGCCGGCGAGAGAAAAACATTGCGGCAATGGTCCTGATCACGGTCGCAACGGAAACGATGAATACGACGGCAACGAGGACTTTCCCTGGATCACTCATGAAGATTCCGGTGGGCTTTCATCCCTCTACGTATTCCGGTGAAGGTTTGTTACGCGGGGACTCTGCCCGACCCTGGCGCCGGCTCTGCGGCACTCTCTGGAGCTCCACCCCTCGGCTTGAACAGGATCGCGAACAGTATGAACACTATGAGCGCTCCGGCTGATGGGACGAGCCAGATGGAGTGCCAGTCGTGCGTCACCGTCAGACACTGGCGCGCCGCCGCGGCTTCCGGAGAACACGCCGCATTGGCGGTGGCGTATCTGTTCACGACTGCGCCCGAAACGAACGCGCCGACGAAATACCCCAGCCCGTTGGTAACGAAGTTGATCATGCCCTGAGCTGCCGCCCGGATTTTCAAACCCGCGCGCTGGTCGGTGTAGATCTGCCCGCTGACGAAGAAGAAGTCGTAGCAGACGCCGTGCAGAATGATCCCGAGATAGAGTAGCGCCATCACTGGACCAACCGCTCCCATTCCAAATGCGAGGTAGCGCAGCGACCACGCCGCCATGCCGACCAGCATGATCACCTTGATGCCGAGTCTGCGCAGCGCGATCGGCAACAGGAGCATGAACAGGATTTCGGACATCTGGCCGAATGTCTGGATGAACGCCGGATCGGGTGCTCCGACCTCGTTCAGGAACGGGTTGGCGAAGGTGTAATAGAACTGCAGCGGAATACAGAGCAGGAACGATCCTGCGACGAAGATGAAAAAGTCGCGATTCCTCAGCAGTGCCAGCGCATCCAGACCCAGTGCATTGTGCACGCTGAATTGTCCACCGGCATTCGGCGGCGGAGTGTGCGGCAGGGCCAATGAGTACACCGCCATCAGGATCGAAGCACCCGCGGCGAGTCGCATCGGCAATACCAACGCGTCGGCGTGAAAGACTTTACCAACCAGGATACCCGCCACGATCCAGCCGATCGTACCCAGCACGCGAATGAACGGGAAATCGCGCCCCGGATCCCTCACGTGGTGGAAGGAGATCGAGTTGGTGAGCGAAAGCGTCGGCATGTAACACAGCGCATACAGAATCAGCAGCGGATAGAAAGTCCCGAACGTGCTCTGCAGCGAAACCAGGTACATCACCACGCCGCCGATCAGGTGCAGGACGGCGAGCAGTTTCTCACTCGAGAAATAGCGATCGGCAACGACACCCATGAAAAACGGCGATACCAGAGCCGCAATCGCCGTCGCACCGTAAGCAAGACCGATTTGCCGGTCGGTGAAGTGAAGTGTTTGACCAAGGTAGGTGCCCATGGTCACGAACCACACCCCCCAGATGAAGTACTGGAGGAACATCATCGCTGAGAGACGTGTGCGTGCGTTCATGGCAGTACCCGGATGCGAATATTTCGAAGTGAGAGGGTGCCGTCGTGGTCACCCTGAATTGCGATGTAACCACGCGTTGCTTTCCCGTAATTGGGATACGCGACGAACTTGCTGGCGGCGACCTTCTGCTGCCATTCAGAGCTGCCAAGCTCGTACTCGAGCAACTTCTGCCCATTGAGCCAGTGCTGCACACGATTGCCGGTGACGACAAGGAGCGTCGAATTCCATTCGTCAGCGGGCTTAACCACACCGGCGGGCGCAGGATACAAACCGTAATCAGCACCGGCCGATGTCAGTCGGCTCTTGCCATCCGGATGACCGGCGTCATCGAGAAGCTGATATTCGGGTGCGCTCCAATAGATGTGGTCGTATTCCTCTGTGCCGCGATAGAAGAGGCCCGCATTTCCGCCCGGACTCAGCTTCCAATCCATCGCCAGTTCGAAGTTTCCGAATTGGTCTTTGGAAACGATGTCTTCAACAGCACCGGTCTTGGTGAGAACACCGTCGGCGATGCGCCAGCCTGCCGGCATCGTTTGCGTTTTGTATCCGCGCCACGCGTTGGTGTTCGAGCCGTCGAAAAGTGATCGCCAGCCCGCAGCGGTCTGTTCAGCAGTCAACCCGGTTGTCCCCACCGTGGCGGAAGCCCCGCTCGACGACTGCGAGCTGTTCCCCATTGGCGTGCAGGCAGCCAGTGCCAGAGCGAGTTGTGATACGGTTGCTACACGTGCCGCAGCTCCAGTTAACATGGCACTCCTCTCGAAAGGTTTTTCTCAGACAGCCCAGCCCGGACGATACTCCCGCGTCAGATATTGATTCGCTTCGGCGACGTTGGTGACGCGCATGTTCTGTCCGTCATAGAAGATTTTGCGGCCCTGCCCAGCGCGCAGTGCCACGATGCCGAGCAGCATCGTCTCGGTGAGCTGCGCCGCATATTCGAGCGGCGAGCTTGCCTTCGCCTGGCCTTTGATCGCCTTCACCCAATTCATCTCGTGGCTCCAGGGAATGCGCTCGTAGCTCCTCGGCACCAGCGCCGCTTCCTCCGTCAGCGAGATGGGGAACAGCCGCGGATTAGAGCCGTAGGTGTCGTGCATCAGGATGCCTTTTTCGCCGATGAAGATCACCCCACCTTCGCTCTTGAGCGTGACGTCGTCCGGTAGCACGTCGGGCCGCGGCGGATACAAACCACCGTCGTACCAATAGAGCTTCACCGGCGGCTGATTGCCGCGCTCGGCGAACTGATAGTGCACCGCAGTCGCCACGGGATACGACACGGGCTTGTTGTAGCCGCGTGCTTCGCGGCTTCCCGCTGGTGCGCTCGGATCCGGTGGCACCGGGATCGTTCCCCATTGCGTGGATGTCGCTTCAATGCTCGTCGGATATCCGAGATTGAGCGCCCAGAAGGGATGATCGATTAGATGCGCTCCCATGTCACCCAGCGCGCCGACACCGAAGTACAGCCAGCCACGCCAGTTGAATGGATGATAGATCGGATGATAAGGAACGTCCTCGGCTACCGGACCGACGTAGAGATCCCAATGCAGTCCCGGCGGAACCGGATACGATCCGAGCGCAGACGCCAGCAACTGATTCACGTAGCGGAAGCTGTAAGGGTTTCCGAACGGACTTGGCGGCGGTGGTGCCGGCGGTGTGCCTGAGGGCCGCGGCACCCCCTGTGGCCAATACACCACCGGCCGATTGGTCCAGACGTGGACCTCACGGATGGCGCCAATGATTCCGGCCTGAACCCACTCGTTGACGAGCCGCGCGCCTTCGCTCGAGTGACCCTGGTTTCCCATCTGGGTCACGATCTTTGGATTCGCGAGTGCCAGATCACGCAATACACGCGCTTCGTGCACTGAATAAGTGAGCGGTTTCTGTACGTAGACGTGCTTGCCAAGCTGCATCGCAGCTTTCGCGACTACTGCATGCAGATGATCGGGAGTAGCGACGACGATGCCGTCGATGTCCTTCTGCTTGTCCAGCATCTCGCGGAAATCTGAATACCGCGCTGCCTTGTCGAATTTCTGCTTGAGGGTGATGCCCTCTGGCCGATCCTTCTTCTCGTTGTCCTTGAGTTTTTCCGCGACCTGGCTTGCCGAGAAGGCAAAGTCGACATCGGCAAAGGCGACGAGGTTCTCCGTCTTCGCCAGCTCGAGCGCGTTCTCCGATCCCATCCCGCCGAAACCAACCACCGCGAAATTCATGGTGTCGCTCGGCGCCTGATATCCCGCTCCGCCAAGAACGTGACGAGGAACGATCATCACACCAACGCCGATCTTGCTGGCGTCGGCGACGAATTGGCGGCGCGTGACTTTCCTGCGCGTCATGTGGTGCAACTCCTCAGCGGTTGTCTACGCAATCAGAATCAGTAGGTAACGTTCAGCAGGTAGCGAGCGCTGTTGCGAATGGTCGCGATTGCGTCAGCAGGTTGATCGTGCTCCACGAAATAATGCTCGATACCCGCCTTCTCGCTCTGTGCGAAGATCGCCGGGAAAGGGATAGTGCCGCTGCCGACGTCGACCATCTTGTTGTCGGGCGGACCGGCGGAGTCTTTGACGTGCACCATCTTGAAGCGTCCCGGATAGCGATTGAAGAAATCCAGCGGGCTGCCGCCGCCGAACGTCACCCAGTACAAATCCATCTCGAAGTCGACAAGCGACGGATCGGTTTGGCTGACCAGGATATCATAGGGGCGCTGGCCCTCGAGCGGACGGATCTCGAAATCGTGATTATGGTAGGCTAAGCGCAGGCCGCTCGCTTTCGCCTGTGTGCCGAGATTGTTGAGAATGGCCGCGATTCGCTTCCAGTCGTCGATGGTTTTGCGGCGCTCCTCGACCATGTAGGGAACGGTCGCCCACTCGTTACCGAGAGCCTTCGCTTCGGCAAACGCGGCGGCACCTTCCCTCTCCATTCTCTCGATTCCGATGTGCGACGAAGGCGATGTCAGACCATTCTGGTCGAGCATCTGACGCGCCTGTGCTGGAGTGCGGCCAAAGAGCCCGGCAAACTCAACCTCCTTGTAACCAGCAGCGGCGACTTGCGCCAACGTGCCCGGCATGTCTTTCTGCATCAGGTCGCGAACCGTGTACAACTGCACGCCAATTCTCTTCAGTCTTCGGCCACCAGGTGAGGCGCCGTAGCAGGAAGGAGCGGCGTTGATTCCGGCGAGGCCAAGTGCGCCAACGCCGAGAGTAGCGAGAAATTGTCGGCGGGAGTGTAGTGTCACGGGTGCGGGGTGAGAGTGACAGCTAGTATGGAGAACTCGCTGACCGTCCGCAATGAAACATGACCGGGGAGAACTACGGAGGCATCCCCCGGATCAGCTGGCAGATTCCCCAACCTGACTTTCCGTATCCTCAGCTGCATGGAGGTCTTCTTTTCGCCGCGATGGAACTGCGAATGCGAAGACGCTTCCCACGTCATCGGGAAATTCCGCCCACGCGCGTCCACCGATTGTCTCGACGGCCTGGCGCACGATGCTGAGTCCGAGGCCGGTCCCTTCTGCTTCGGAAACGGTGTCGTCGTGCGCGCGATAAAACTCGCGGAAGAGCTGCCCGCGGCGGTCAGCCGGTATTCCGATTCCATTATCGCTGACGCGAATGACGACTTCGCGATCGTGCTCGGTGTTCGGCGGTTCGACAGCTCCCGAGATCGTCACCCATCGTTCAGGCTTGGCGGTGTCGGAATACTTGATCCCGTTTGACACGTAATTCATGAGCGCCAGCTCGACGACGGCGGCATCGACTTCGATCGGCGGAAGATCGTCGGCGATGCGAATGTTCACTCCTCGCGCCTTGGCGGCGTCGGAGAGCTCGCGTACCGCTTCGCCCGCTGCCTCGGGCAACAGGACATTGCGGCAATGCCTGGCGTCTGCGTCCGTCCGAGAGATCGACTCGAGATCCGTCAGAACCCTATCGAGCCCCTGAGCATTTTTGGCGATTATTTCCTCGAAATCCTTTCGCTCACTGGGGGCGACCCACTCCTCAGACAACGCAGTGGAGGCAGCAGTTATCGCGTTGATCTTGTTTTTCAGCTCGTGGGCGACGGTGCGATTGAATGTGCGCAGGCGATTCTCGCGCTCGTTCACCTGAGCGTCCGAGAGTCGCAGGAAATGCGTCATCGTCGCCTGACGGATCAGTTCCATCGCCTGCGCAACCCGCTGCCAGCAGACGAGGAAATCGCGCCGACCGTATTCGTCGGGAACGGTGTCCGCGGTGTCGGTGAGAAAAGCGAAAATGATCTCGCCGAGCATCTCGTATTCCTTCAGGATCTCGTAGGCGTCGAAGCCCTGAGAGTGGCGCAGTTCCCCCAGCTCCATTGCTTTCGCGACCACCGGCGCCTTGGCATCGATATCACGCTCGGGACGCTTCACATATCCAGCGATTCCCTCGATGAGCAGCGGCACATGGTTCAGCAGCTCGTGCGTCGGGAAGACGCGTTTGCTGGAGATGGCAACGCGAGAGCTGATGCGATTCAACCACTGCGTTACCAATTCCTGCTTCGCCGTCCGCAGGCGGTCAGAAAGAATTCCAGCTAATTGAAGCGGATAGGTCGCAGGATCGGTCGCCACACTTCCTCCCGACATCGGAATAAGTGCTTACCACCTAAGCAAAAACGGTTCTCGTCGGCGCGGGCGGCCGGTCGCCCGGTCGCCCGCGCCGTTAGCCCTAGCGGCCCGTTAGCTCCAGCCGGGTGTAAACAAAACGTCCGTTGTAGCCGAACGGCGATGCCGGCGGCCAGGGGAAAATGTCGAAGCCGTTCCCTTCGTTCATGCGATCAGGGTAGGTGTCGAAAATGTTGCGCGCGCCTACCGAAAGCTTGAGCCCCCGCACCGGCGCGAATCCGATCTCGGCGTCGACGAGACTCTTCCCCTTGTAGTGCTGTACGTCGTCGCCGCTGTAGCTATAGAGTGAGGAGCTGTACTTCCCGTAGTACGAGTAGCGGGCCAGACCATTCCATGCTCCGCGGCGGAACTGCCCCGTGACATTGCTGCGCCACGCTGGCCGCTCCTTGGTCATCGCCAGCAAGCCACCTTCATCGTATTTGCCGATCAATGTCTCATCGGTGCCTGCGAGCTGGGGCGGCAGTGGGATGTTGTCTTCATTCGGAATCGTGGTTCGCGTGAAGTTGAACACCGCGTTGAGACTGGCTGTGCCACCCAACGTCGCGACCGTGTAGTCACCGGTCAGGTCGACTCCGTGGGTGCGGGTGTTGATTGCGTTGGTGAAGTACTGCGCCGCCTCCGCACGCGATCCGATGTTGCGCAGAATCGTCGCGACACTATCCGTATCGAGGAACCCGGTGATAGTGATGCGATCATCCAGTCGGATGTAGAAGAAGTCGGCGGTGAAGGTCAGGTTATCGACAGGCGAGACGGCGAGCCCGCCGCTGAAATTGCGCGATGACTCTGGCTTGAGCGGTTTCGCTCCGAGTGCACGTGCTTCTGCCGACTTCACCGGGAAGATGCCGATGTCGAAGGGGACAGGATTACCGGTGTTAGGGTCGGCTTTGAAATTGGTGACGACGCTCGAGTAGAAACTCTGGTTCAGTGACGGCGCTCTGAAGCCGGTGCTCACCGCCGAGCGCAGAGTCACTCGCTGAGTCGGTTGAAAACGCACTGCGAGCTTTCCCGTGAGCTTGTTGCCGAAGTCACTGTACCTCTCGAACCGCGCCGCAACATTGGCTAACAGTTTGGGAACAATGTCTCCTTCGGCCTCCGCGTAGACGCCGATATTGTTGCGGCGCGCGTCTGCTTCGTCGGCGGGGCGGAAGCCGGGAAAGACTTGTGACCCCGAGGGCGCAATACTCCCGTCCTGCGCCGGGTGGAATCCGTTGATGTACGACGCCGGCTCACCGGCCAGGATCTGGTAACGCTCTCCACGGAACGCGGTGCCGACGGCGAGCGTCACCGGCGAAGCAAAACCAAGCCCGTACTCGTGACTCGCATCGAGACTGAGTATCGCCTCGGTGTATCTCAGCTCGCCGGCAAATATATCCGTCTTGTTCGCGATGCCCGGATCGTCGCCGGTTCCAAGAATCCCATCTTGCCCCGGCGCGCATGGCGTCGTCAGGCACGGTCCCAGCGAAGTGTTGAGGGTGTTCTCGAGATCGTACTTGAAACCGTTGTGTCCGACAGTCCCGCCGAAGTCGTAAGACCAGCCGGAGAAGACGCCGCGGACGCCGCCGGCTCCGGAGATATCGACAACATCAGGCGCAAATTTTGGAAGGAATCCGTCTGGATAAATCTGCGGCCAGTTGCGCTCGCTCGACGGTGGTCTGAAGTAGCCGAAGCCGGCGCCCTGCCGGAAGCTGTATCCTCCGAACGCATAGATCCCCGCCGACGGACTCGCCGGATTGAACGGGAAATTCGCGCTGGCAAAAGTCATCAGATCTTTCGACGCGCCGTCACCCCAATGGTGATTCGGCATCGGGATAGAGTTGTTCTTGGCGGTGAGGTTGCCCTCAGCATCGACGGCATCAGCGTCGCCGCTGACGAACATGTCGGTCGGATCCGGTCCGGCACGGTTAGTCGGCTTACGATCCCTGTACTCCGCAAACAAGCCGAGCGAGCCGCGGCCGAGCGGAATTCCCCAACCGCCGTTGACGTCGATCGTGCGTCCGTCGTGTTGGTACGCTGGACGATCTCCGCTCGCATCCGGCAGAGCGGCTGGATCCTCCTTGCTTGTCATGTACTGGCCAAGATCGGCGGTCAGGAACGGTGCGAAGGCGCCTTCCTTCAGCACGACGTTGACTACGCCGGCGATGGCATCGGACCCGTATTGGGCAGCTGCGCCGTCGCGAAGGACCTCGATTCGGCTGATGCCACCCGATGGAATCGCGTTCATGTCGACGCCGCTGGAGCCCGCGCCTTCGCCGGCGCCGTAATAGTGAATCAACGCGGTATGATGACGGCGCTTCCCGTTCAGCAGGACCAGGGTGTGATCCGGGCTGAGACCACGCATCGTAAAGGGACGCACGATCTCCGTCGCATCGGAAACGCTTTGACGAGGGAAGTTCACGGATGGCGACAGCTGCGACAGGATCTGCGCCGTCTCCGTTGTTCCCTGAGACTGGATCTGTTCCGGGGTAAAGACATCGACGGGAACCGGCAATTCGTCGGCGGCGGTGTGGCGCGCACGAGAGCCAATCACAACTTCAGCCAGCGAAACGACTGAGTGAGTGACCGTAAAGTCGCGCGTGACGGTCTCGCCCTCGGCGATCGTTATTGCGGCCGACGGAGTGATGTAGCCGATTCTGCGAACGCTCACCGTATACTCGCCGGCCGGAACGTGGAGAATGGCAAATTCCCCGTTATCGCGAGTGGTCGCACGTAGTCCGCCGGGATCCAGTCTCACCACGGCCTGTGCGATGGCGACACCGGCGGAGTCAGAGACGCGTCCACGGACTGTGCCGCCCTGCGCAACGGTCGAGCGCGGGGCAAGGCTGATCGCAAGCAACGGGAAGCCGAATAAAATGAGCAACTGCCAGACAGTGCGTCGCATTGCCACCTCTCGTCGGAAGGTTACGGCTCGAGCAAGCCTACCTTACGGCGGAACACGAGTGACGGCAAGAAAGAAAATCACAACGAAATGTCGCTTGCGCGTCATCAGTCAGCCCTGCAGTGTATCGACCAATCGACTGCACTGCTTCAATCGAACAGTTGTGCTCGGAGGAACGAATGACGACTCGCTCAAACGCTGCGGTAATCATCCTGGCATTCGCGGTCGTCTCCTGTGCCGTGTACGAGAAGAAGCAGACCGTTGAGGGTGACCAGGCGATCGTCGCTGCGTACGTCAACGCGTGGAATCAGCGAGACACGGTGGCGCTTGACAGTTTGCTTGCCCCCGATGGAGTCCATGAGGACGTCGCCCAGAATTTCCGTGGCCGGGGTCCGAAGCAAGTGATCGCCTTCATGCGCCGGGAGTTGTCCGCTGAGCCGGATTTCAAATGGACTGTTACGAATAGTCTCGAGGACGGGCGCGTCGTCGCACTGGAATGGACCTGGACCGCGAGCTACACGGGTCCGGACCCAACCGGTAAGCCTGTCACCAATCGCCGGATATCCGGGAAAGGAACTTCGGTGGCAGAAGTCGAAGACGGGAAAATCAAGCGGTTCACGGACTACTACGACATGGCGAGCTTTTTCCGTTAACCGGCTGATCAACGTTTTTCGCGGGCTCCGGCCTGTGTTCGGCTCATCAGAAGTGGCGGAACCCGGAGGTCGTTCGTCAGGTACATGAATCTCACCTGTGACCTTGGGGACATGCGTAAAACACTAACGATATCATTGCTTTCGTTTGCTGCGTTGACGGGCGCTTGCTCGCGCCATCGCGCAGCCACCGCTCCATCGACGTCGACGACAGCTTCAGCGAGCACCTCAGCGCTCGAAGCCGCGCAACGTGAGAGCGCCAAAATTCACGCCGATGCCGACGATTCGGACCGCGCGGCGGCCGATGCTGCAGCCCGTTCGAAGAGCCGCTCCGGCGACAGAGAAGCGATCTCAGCTCCGGTTTATTTCCAGTTCGATCGTTCCGAAATCACCGAGGAAGGAATGCGCGCGCTCGACCAGAAGGTCGATGCGCTGCAGCGGAATCCAAACGTGCAACTCCGCATCGAAGGCAACGCCGACGACAGCGGTTCCGACGAGTACAACCTTGCACTGAGCCAGCGCCGTGCTGCCATTGTCGGCAAGTATTTCACGGATCGCGGAATCGATGCGTCGAGATTGCGCATTACCGCGTTTGGTGAGGAGCGTCCGGCGTGCACGACCAGCAGAGAGGAAGATTGCCGCTCCAGAAATCGTCGCGACGAGTTCGTGATTTTGACAGGCTTCTAAAACTCGTAAGACAAAAAAGCCCCGCCAATGGCGGGGCTTTTTTTTGTGATAGCTGGGGCGGGACTCGAACCCGCGACCCCGGCATTATGAGTGCCGTGCTCTAACCAGCTGAGCTACCCAGCCGTCTGCTGCGATGCCGACGTGCAAATACCTACTTTAGTCCGCAATTCGCCGCAAAAAAGGCCGGCCCCTGGGGACCGGCCGATTTTTTTGGGCATGGCGGGGGCGGGATTTGAACCCGCGACCTTCGGGTTATGAGCCCGACGAGCTACCAGGCTGCTCCACCCCGCGATAAGACCCTCAAGCTAATCAGCGCGGTCTATCGCCGGAAGTAGGAGCGTCACCAAAACGGTAGAGAATCTCCTTGTCGCCACGCACCATCCCAAACTCTTCGCGCGCAATGCGTTCCTGCGTCGCGCTGTCGCTCTTTACGAGGCGTAGAAATCGCGCCAACGAGTCCACCTGACGCTGCAACGAGTCAACTTCGTGCGTCAGTCGCTGCGTACGACCACGCAGCACGAAGAGATCCCGCGTGCTGTATTCCCCGCCCTGCAACGCAAATACAATCGCCAGCGCGATAAGCGCCCACCACACGTACCGCTTCATCTAGCGTAAGACAATTATTCGCGCAGGAAGCAACGCGCAGCGACTACTCCAAACCGTAGATCGCCCCGCCGGGATACTCCGCCACCTGTCCCAACTGCTCTTCGATTCGCAGCAGCTGGTTGTATTTGGCGACGCGGTCGGTCCGGCTGGCGGAGCCTGTCTTGATTTGGCCAGCGCCTGTCGCAACGGCCAGGTCGGCGATGAATGTGTCCTCGGTTTCGCCCGAACGATGCGAGATGATCGACTGGTATCCGTTCGCTCTCGCCATCTCGATCGCTTCGAGTGTCTCGGTCAGCGTCCCGATCTGATTCAGCTTGATCAGGATTGCGTTGGCCACGTCCGACTCGATGCCGCGCGCGAGACGCTCCGTGTTCGTCACGAATAGATCGTCGCCCACCAGCTGGACGCGATCGCCGAGCGCGGCCGTCAACTTCCCCCAGCCATCCCAGTCGTCTTCGGCGAGTCCGTCTTCGATCGACACGATCGGGTATTCGTCGAGCCATTTTCCGTACAGCTCGATCATCCCATCCGCATCGCGAGAACCGGCACCGCTCTTCTTGAATGTGTACGTTCCTCCTTTGTACAACTCCGAAGCGGCGACATCGAGCGCCAACGCGATTTCGCGACCAGGCGCATAGCCTGCTGCCTCGATCGCTTCGACAACGACACGCAGCGCTTCCTCATCGTTCTTGAGATCGGGCGCGAAACCACCTTCGTCACCGACACCGGTCGAGAGCTTGCGCTTCACCAACACTTTCTTGAGCGCATGAAATACTTCGGCACCCATCCGCACAGCGTCGCGGAAGCTGGTCGCACCCACCGGAACGATCATGTATTCCTGACCGTCCACGGTGTTCGTTGCATGTGCGCCGCCATTCAGGATGTTCATCATCGGCACGGGCATCGTGCGCGCCATTGGTCCGCCGAGGTAGCGGTACAGCGGTAAGCCGACGTCCATCGCCGCCGCGCGCGCAGTGGCCATCGACACCGCCAGAATCGCATTTGCGCCGAGCTTGCCCTTGTTCGACGTACCATCCAGCTCGATCATCGTGCGATCGACCGCGATCTGATCGTTTGCCGCGACACCGTTGAGCGCCGGAGCAATTCGCTCTTCTACGCTCTGAACCGCTTGCTCCACACCCTTGCCGAGGTATCGCTCGGCATCACCATCGCGCAGCTCCAGTGCTTCGTGCTCGCCGGTGGATGCACCGCTGGGTACGGCCGCGCGGCCAAACGCGCCGCTGGAGAGCACGACATCGGCTTCAACGGTTGGATTCCCGCGACTATCCAGGATTTCACGCGCTTTGATCTCAACGATTGCAGACATTTTTTTCGGTGGGTGGTGGAGCTACCGCGTTTCGGTAGGCAGTGTTTCGGAGGAGAGGACTTCGACCGACGCTGGGAGTCGTGGCGGCGACAACGGAGGTGACTCGATGCCGTAGATGTCGCGCATCGCGTTAGCCATTCTCGTCCTGACTGTCTGCATCAACGCCTCACGATGATCGTAGTCAACGCCGCTGGTGCTTACGGGCTCCAGCAAATGTACATCGATCGTTCCCGGCTGAGCCCAAAACGAGCCTTTCTTCATGATCTCGATCGTACCGTGGACGATGATCGGCACAATAGGGACGCCGGCGGCGATCGCCAGCACGAACGGCCCCTTCTTGAAGGGGCGAAGCGGATAAGCATGGCCGCGCGTGCCTTCCGGGAACACGACAACGGACGCGCCATTGCGAATCTTCTCGGCAGCGACGTCATACGCTCCGAACGCAGCTTTCCGATTTTCGCGCTGAATCTCGATCATTCCGGCCGCGCGCATGCCGGGACCGAAGATGGGCACTTTGAACAGCTCCGCCTTCGCCACGAACTTGTAGTGCGGGAGGATTTTGGCGAGCGCCGGTATATCGAACCAGCTCACGTGGTTCGAGGTGAAGATGTGCGGCTCGTCGCTACGGAGGTTTTCCATGCCGTGGACGCGGACTTTGATACCAACCGCCCAGAGAATCAGCGTTGACCACCAACGCGGCGCCTTGTCAAAGAGTCCGCCCGGTTTGTCCTTTACGCCGAACAGCGGGGCGACGATGACGATGGTACCGAGTATCAGCGTCGCGAAAAACGCTGTGACATAAAGCAGTATCGTTCGGAAAAAAGAGATCATCGATCGCTGAAGTGATCGTACCCGCTGGGCGCCGAAATGGGCCGGCCGTTCTGCAACAGCTCCACTCGCGGTGGACCGGCAACAATTCGGCCGATCTCGGTCAAATCCAATCCGAATTCATCAGTGAACGCACGCGTGTCGATCTGTTTCGCCGTCACAATCAATTCGTATTCCTCTCCCGCGTTGACCGCCTGCTGAATGCTGACATCAGCTACACGCGGTAAACGCTCAGCATCGATCTCGATTCCGACCTTGCTGGCGGCAGCAATGTGGTTGGCGTCAGCGACAAGGCCGTCGGAGATGTCGATTGCCGAAGTGGCGCCGCGCGCGGCAAGTCCGATCGCCGCGTCGATGCGCGGTACCGGCGCGGCGAATCGCGCTCTGTCGGCCTCACTCGGCTGCTTCCCAGACTTCCAGGCTCGAACCGCAGCGGCGGGCCCGCCCAGTGCCCCGGTCACATAAACCTTATCGCCTACCTTTGCCCCCGTCCGCGTCAGTGGTCGCGCTACGCTCCCGAGAGCGGTGATCGTGAGGGAAAGCGTCTTCCCAGCGGACAGATCCCCTCCGACTATCGGGCACATGACGGCGGATGCTCCTTCTCGAATCCCGGTCGCCAGCAGGCGTGCCTCGAGCTGATCGCCTTCGGGCAACGTGAGAGCGATCACGATTCCGAGCGGCCGCGCGCCCATCGCGGCAAGATCACTAAGAGACGCTGCCGTCGCTCGATATCCAATCTCGAAATGATTGAGCCAATCGCGCCGGAAGTGGACGCCTTCCACCGAGGTGTCGGTGGTGACGACGACTCGTTCGCCGGCCGGTACCTCGAGCACGGCGGCGTCGTCACCGATTTTCTGGGCGGCGCGCCCCCACTCGTCGAGCAGAGTTCGGACGAGATCGAACTCGCGTCCGGGACCGAGGTCAATGTTGCGGCCGTTGGGAGATGAGTTTGTCATGTGGCAACCGCTGGAAGAACTGCCAACACCGGCGGCTCGGGTGTCGGCTCGGGTTCGTTCCAGGCGCGCGGCAACGCGTACAGAACGTCTTCGAGCGTCGTTCCTCGCACGTAGCCGCAGAGTTCGGCTGCACGGCCGTGTATCCATGCCGCGCACGAAGCAGCATCCATCGTGTCATCCATCTGAGCCAATAGTGTCCCGGCGATTCCGGTGAGGACGTCGCCGCTCCCTCCCGTCCCGAGCGCTGCACTTCCGCGCGCAACGGTGAGGCGGTCACCGTCAGGCGAGAAAATCACGGTCGGGGATCCTTTGAGCAGCACGATAGCGCCCAGTTTCTGCGCGAGCTCTGTCCCGATGTCGAAACGATTAGCGAGCACCTGCTCGGGGGTTGTCTCCATCAATCGGGCGAATTCGGCAACATGCGGTGTCAGTAACGCTCTCTTGCCAAGCAGAAGCCTGGCAAGGGACTCGGTGTCGCCGGCGAAGTCGTTCAGCGCGTCGGCATCGAGCAGCACCGGCAGATCAGAGGCACGAAGTACTCGTTCGACCAGCTGACGTGATTCTGTGGACTTGCCGAGGCCAGGACCCAACACAA
>DASUZC010000232.1:0-6277 GCA_036377095.1 Gemmatimonadaceae bacterium | reverse complement strand
AATTGGTCGAGCGTGCCGAGTCCGTCGACGACCGATGGCCAGTACACGGGCGTCTCTGGCTCCTCGGCGTCAGACGTGTGGGTTGCGGGCACTGGTGGAGTCATGACCCACTACGATGGCACGAGTTGGTCTATTGTCCCGATCGGAACGTACCAAACCCTCCTTGCCGTTTGGGCCAGCTCGCCATCCGACGTGTGGGTTGTCGGGATCGATGGAACGTTCCACTACAACGGTACGAGCTGGGCGCCCGTCACGAATACCTCGGGCGATTTCATGGCACTCTCCGGCACTTCGCAATCCGATGTGTGGGCGGTGGGGCGCGGCGGACCAAGTCATTACGACGGCACCAGCTGGTCGGGTGCCACCCAGGAGTCAGCGTTCCCCGAATATGCTTTAGGGATCTGGGCTAACTCCCGCACCGATGCGTGGGCCGTAGGAGTCAACACAAACTCCGCGGGGTACATTTCGAAGATCGCCCACTACAATGGAACGACCTGGTCGGACGTTCCCATTGGCAAGTCATCGGCAATTCTTGTCGCGGCATGGGGAAGCTCCGCTACCGATGTCTGGGTCGTGGGTGATGGCGGGACGATCCTGCACGGCACGCCGACCAGGTAGGCGAGATGGGCGTCGCTCAGTGTGGGTCTGCAGCTGACTCCCGAAGATCGGTCGTCAAGCGGTCAACGCACGCTCAGAATCTCCACGAATCCGCGCGTGCCATCAACTCGAATGCGCTGGCCGGTGTGAATACGCTCGGTTGCTGACGCCACGCTAACTACTGCGGGAATGCCGTATTCGCGCGCGACTACCGCGCCGTGGGTCATTAGTCCACCAACTTCAGTCACAACGGCGGCGGCATGAACGAAGAGAGGTGTCCAGCCCGGATCGGTGAAAGGCGCGACGAGGATCTCGCCTGCCTGAAGTACTTCGCGTTGTGGATCGGTGATCACGCGCGCCACTCCTTCCGCGACGCCGGCCGAAGCAGCAGTACCAGGAAGCGCGTTGGCGGGGATTCCTTCTCGATCATCTGACAGCGAAGGAATCTCGCCGTCGCTGGAAATCGCGATCGGTGGACGTTTCGATCTGTCACGCCGGAACTCCTCGGCGCGCGTCGTAGCCACGCTTTCGAGCTTGATCGTCGGATCGGCAAGTGCGTTGGAGAGCTCGTCGAAGCCGAGGTGCCACACATCAGTTGAAGTGTGAAGCTGACCACGAGCAGCGAGTTGCTCTCCGGCAGCGATAATCTCGGGACGCACCGCACCCATCAGGCGCACGATGGTGAACTTCGGGTGCTCGCGCAGGCCGAGGCCGTTACGGGCTACGCGACAGAGACGCGCGATCCACCTTGCTCGCATCATTCCCAGCGGCCCGCGTCGGGCTGCGGCGACCAGTCGTGACTCAGCGTTCTTTGCAATTTCAACCTGCGCCTGATGCTGACGGCGGTGCGCGCCGGGCTCTCCCGAGAGACCGCCGGCGATGACTCGCAGCAAAAGCGATGGATCTTCGCGCCACCGCGTTCGCGAGATGTCGACCTCGCCGGCGGTTCTGTCACCATACCCGTCGAGAAAACGGTCGAGAGCTGCGAGAAATTCCTTGCCGCCATCGACATCGAGAAGTGCGCGTCGCACATCCGACCAGGAACGACCGTCGAGCGCTGCAGCGAGTCCGGGGTACGTACGCATCAGATCGGTGAGATCACCGACTGCCAGATCCATCTCTGTTGTCACGTTGCCTGGCAGACCGCGCAGCAGCTTGTCGACTTCGCCGCGGACATCCTGCGCCCACTCGCCGCGAGTCTCGCGCGCAATGAGCCGATGGGCGATGAGTCCGGAGGCGAGCACGGCGAGGAACGGACGAATGCTGCCGAATGCTGAATTCATCTCGATCGCGCACTGCCGTATGCGCTCCGACAAACTCCCACGCGAGTGGATGCGATTCGCTACAGCGGCCGGTATCTGCTCCACCGCGGCATCGAACCGACGCGCACGCACGGCGGGATCTCCGGTGAGCAAGACGACCGGAACTTTGCGGACGATCGGGCCGACGATGGCTAACACCGCCCGGACCAGGCCGAGCGCATGGCCGCGTGTCTCCGCGAATTCGGGACGGGCGGTTAGCGCGCCGACTGCGCGCGCGAGCTCCGTGTAGACATGGGAGAGCACGTTGAGAAATCCGCTTCGCGTGCGGCGGACGCGCAGGATTGGCGTGACGTCGATGAAGACTCGGCTCGCGGCGGCCAGCAGAAAGGCGCTCAGCCTCGGCGGATCGCGCAGTGTCGGCAGATGGTCCTTGCCCGCGGGGATGAACAGCCGCCACACCTCGATCGCGAGTCGCGGCATCGGATCGAGCATCATCTGGATGTGCCCGAAGCTCAGAAACACGCGCAGACCTGGATCCTTAGCCGGTGATTGCGGAATCGGGAACAGCGACGTGATCGGCCGAGCCTGGACGATGAAACTCTTTCCAGCAGCGATGAGCCACTCGATGTCCTGCGGCAGGCCGTCGTACAATCGCTCGACGCGCTCGCCCAGCTCCACGAGACCGAGAACTTGAGCGTCGTCCAACGCACGTGCGCGGCGCTGCGATTCGGGAAGCGGCTCTTCACGCGTGCCGCCACCGGGCACCGATCTGATCGCGAATTTCTTGTCTCCCGCTCGCGCCAGCAGAATGCGATGATGACGCCGGTCGACGCGGTAGAGATCGGCTTCGATGAGTCCGCTTACCAGCGCTTCGCCAAGTCCAAATCCGGCGTCGATCGACGCAACGTGTCGGTTGCCGCTGACCGGGTCGGCGGTGAAGAGAATTCCGGAGACGTCGGGGTCGACAAGTTTCTGCACCACGACGGCGAGCTTCACTCCGCGGTGGCCGAACTTGCTGCGCGCGCGATACAGCACGGCGCGATCGGTGAACAACGAGATCCAGCAGCGCCGCACCGCATCGAGCAGTGCCGCTTCGCCGCGAACGTTGAGATAAGTGTCCTGTTGGCCGGCGAAGCTGGCACCGGGAAGATCTTCCGCCGTCGCACTCGACCGTACGGCGAGTGGATCATCAGCGCCGAGTCTGTGCCATGATTCTTTGACGGCAGCGGCGACTTCAGCGGGGACGGGCAGCTTGTCGAGCGAAGCACGCATTGCTTCCGCCGCACGTCGTGCGGCGTCGACGTCGGTGCCATCCAGTTTCTCGAGCTCGGAGAATCGCGCGTCGCTGTCCCGAAGCTCAGCGATGAACAGCTCAAACGCGCGAGTTGTAATACAGAAGCCGGGCGGCACGGGTAAGCCGGCGCGAGCGAGGGCGCCGAGGTTGGCGCCTTTGCCCCCTACTATAGATGTGTCGTCTGCGTGGACATCTGAGAAGAACAGAGTCAGCAGCAATCGCTTAGCCCGAGCTCTCCCGGGGATGAAAAACGAGTACGGATATCGGTGCCCGTCTCGTCATCTCATCGGCAATGCTTCCGAACACCAATCGCTTTATGCCCCCGACGCCGTGAGTCCCCATCGCCAACAGATCCGCGTTGCCGCGCTCGCAGTACTCGAGAATCGCCGTTGCAACGTCATCGCCCATCAAGACTTCTCCGGTCACGGATCCTACGGTGTTGTCGAGACGGCGGGAGGCGAGATCGAGGTACGTCTCCGCGTCCGTGACTGCATCGTCCCACCACGGCAGCCCCGAGTGCTCCTGCTTCTTCGAATAGAAGATTGGCTGCAACACCTTCACCAGACTGACACTGGCGTTCGAGCCGCTGACTAGCGCGCTCACAGGCGCGAGTATCTGCTCGGCGAGCGCTGACCCATCGAGCATGACGGCGATTCGCTGGAACGGTCCGCTACCGTTCCCACTCACAGGCGAATGGGTTGGCCTTACAACCAATGTCGGAATGTCCGTATTTCTGATCAGGTAGTCGGTCACGCTGCCGAGGTTGATGCGCTTCAAGCCGCCACGGGCGTGGCTGGACATCACGATCAAATCGACGGCGTTGTTATTCGCGTAATCCCGCAGCCCGGGTTCCACGCGATCGCTCTCCAGAGAGCTGATGACGTGAGGCGCGCCACGCTTCCGCAGGTCATCGGCGAGGGCTTCCAACTTCTTCTCGCGAGCGCGGCGCGCTTCCAGCAACGTCTCCTCGGTCTGCTGCAACACGCCCGGTCCAGAGTGCGGATCGACGGCCACTGGCGGTGTCTCCACGCGCACCAGTCTCAGCTCCGCATCGAAGCGGCGCGCGAGTGTCACAGCGACATCGAGCGCTGCTCGCTCCGCGTCGGATCCGTCCGTCGGGGCCATGATGATTTTGAACATGCGTACAGTCTCCGCTTCCCGCTTCCCTCTTCGCTTCCCGCGCCCGGCAGAGGATGGTCACGCGCAGGTACGAGCGCAACCGCGGGGCACGGCTTGCAGGAGGCGTGGGAGCTTTCAGCTTTGGCCGACGATGCGTAGTCAAAATGATACAGTCTCGCAGCGCGCCGGCGCTGTTCTTCAAGGATCCCTAGCCACAAGGAGACGCACTATGCCCGGGAAATCGAAAGGTCCTGATACAATCGTGTTGGTTCACGGCTTCTGGGTGACGCCGCGAAGCTGGGAGAACTGGATCACGCGTTATCAAGCCAAGGGCTATCGCGTGCTCGCTCCAGCGTATCCAGGCTTCGAGATCGAAGTCGAAGCGCTCAGGAGCGATCCTACGCCAATCGAAAACCTCACGGTTCCCGCGATCATGACCCGCCTCGAAACCGTTGTCGGAGGATTGGCCGAGCCACCGATCATCATCGGTCACTCGGCGGGTGGCGCGTTTACGCAGGTGCTGCTTGATCGTGGTTACGGAGCGGTTGGAGTGGCGATTGACTCTGCACCCACTGAAGGCGTGCGCGTCACGCCGCTGCCGCAGCTCAAAGCGTCGTGGCCAGTCCTGAAGAATCCCGCCAATCGTCACAGGGCAGTGCCGCTTACCTATGAACAGTGGCGGTACATATTTACCAACACTTTCGACGAAGCGGACGCACGCGCGACGTACGACCGATACTACGTTCCGGCGTCAGGCGGAATTTTCTGGGACAGCGTGCTCGCGAATTTCATCCCCGGCCCGCAGGACGTGGCAGTCAACTACCACAACGACGCTCGCGCACCCCTGCTGTTCATTTCCGGCGGTGAGGATAATCTGATGCCGCCGGCGATCCAACGCTCGAACGCCAAGCACTACAAGTCGAACACGCTCACGGAGATCAAGGAATACCCGGGGCGCTCGCATCTGATGCCTGCCCAGAAAGGATGGGAGGAGGTCGCCGACTATGCGCTGACGTGGGCGGTGGACCACGCGACGGAAGCGAGGCGCCGACCGCGGATGGCTGACGCGAAGCAATCATCACTCGAGGCAAGACCATGAAATTCGTAATCATCGGCGGCACCGGGCTGATCGGGTCGAAGGTCGTCAGCAAGCTCCGTGACGCCGGCAACGAAGCGGTACCCGCCGCGCCGAACACCGGCGTCAACACTCTCACGGGCGAAGGATTGGCGGAAGTCATGAAGGGGACGGACGTCGTCGTCGATGTCTCGAACTCTCCGTCGTTCGAAGACTCGGCGGTGCTCAACTTCTTCAAGACGTCGACAACCAACATTCTCGCTGCGGAAGCTGCAGCAGAGGTACGGCATCACGTCGCGCTCTCCGTTGTCGGCACAGATCGCATGTCTGATAGCGGATACATGCGAGCGAAGATTGCACAGGAAAAACTGATCCGGGAATCGTCGATTCCATACTCGATCGTGCACGCGACGCAGTTCTTTGAATTCCTGAAGGGCATCGCCGACGGCGCTACTGTCGGCGATACGGTTCGACTGGCGCCTGTGCTGATTCAACCGATTGCAGCAGAGGATGTCGCGACCGAGGTCACCAGGGTTGCGGTCGGACCACCCGTCAACGGCATCGTCGAGATAGGAGGACCGGAGCAATTTCGGCTGAACGAGATCGTCGGCCGTTATCTCGCTACCCGTGACGATAAGCGTTCAGTGATCGCGGATGCAAACGCGCTCTACAGCGGAGCGAAACTCGGAGAGCGCACGCTCGTGCCGGGACCGGACGCGCGCCTCGCCGAGACACGGTTTGAGGACTGGCTAAGCCGGCAGTTGGTCAGCGCATAACGCGGAGCGGGCAGCAGGCAACGGGCAGCGGGCAGCGGGCAGCGGGTACGCGTAACGGGCAACGGGTTACAGGTCACGAAGGGCGCGCTTCCCGTTTTCCGTTTGTCTGTAATCCGTTATCCGTACCCGTTACCAGTTTCCCGATTCGCGATTC
>DASUZC010000231.1:0-9264 GCA_036377095.1 Gemmatimonadaceae bacterium | reverse complement strand
GGCCCCGACAAGGGCGGAGATCGCGCCTATCGCCTGCTGTCGGAAGCGTTGAAGGACACCGAGAAAGCCGCGCTCGGGCAATACGCCGCGCGCGGGCAGCAGCATCTCGTGCTGCTGCGTCCCCTCAACGGCGTCATCGTCATGGAGCAGCTGCATTACGCCGATGAAGTGCGGCCGACGACGGAAGTTCCGATCCCCGAGGGCGAAGTGAAGCCGCAGGAGCTCAAGCTCGCCAAGCAGTTGATCGAGCAGACGTCGAACGAGGACTTCGAGCCCAACAAGTACAAGGACACCGTGCGCGAGCGTGTTCTCGACGCAATTCAGTCCAAGGTCGAGGGCCAGGACATCACAGCCGACGTGAAGGTCGGCGGCGAAGCCAAGATCATCGACCTGATGGAAGCGCTCAAAGCCAGTCTCGAAACCGGCAAGCCGAAGGAAAAGGAGAAAGCGAGCCGCAAGGCGTCGTGAAGATCCTGGCCGGAACCAGCGGCTACGCCTTCAAGGAGTGGAAGGGCAACTTCTACCCGAAGGAGTTGAAGGACGATGGGATGCTGGGCTTTTACGCCAGCAAGTTTCCGGCGGTGGAGATCAACAACACCTTCTATCGTCTGCCCCGCGAGAACGTACTGCGTGCCTGGGCGGAACAGGTTCCGGAGACTTTCACCTTTGCGCTGAAGGCGAGTCAGCGCATCACGCACTACGCGCGGCTGAAGGAAGAATCAGCTAGCCTCGTCGATTTTCTACTCAAGAACACGTCGACACTGGGCTCACGACTGGGGCCGATTCTCTTTCAGCTACCGCCCAATCTCAAGAAAGACATCGATCGTTTCCGCGGATTTCTCGGCTTGCTTCCGTCCGATCGTCGTTACGTGTTCGAGTTTCGGCACGAGAGCTGGTTTGACGACGATGTATACTCGGCGATGCGCGAGCGCGACATCGCAATGTGCATCTCGGAGCAGGACGATTTTCGTTGCCCTGTCATGTGCACCTCGACGTGGGGATACCTGCGCCTGCACAAGCTCGACTACAGCGAGGGCGAGCTGGTCGATTGGGCGAGGTGCGTGACCGGCCAGACGTGGACGGAAGCCTATGTCTTCTTCAAGCACGACGAGACGGAAAACCGCGGCAGCGGGCCGCCCGCGGTAGCGACATTCGTGGGCGCCTGCGGATAGCCGTATTTTATGGCTGTTGAATCCAACAGCACACGCGCGGAGGTGGCAATGGCGGAGAGCGTCTACAAAGTCATCGAGTTGGTTGGCACCAGCACCGAGTCGTGGGAGAAAGCAGCGGCGGCAGCTGTCAAGCGTGCGTCCAAGACCTTGCGAGACCTCCGGGTGGCAGAGGTCTCGCTGCTGGACATGCATCTCAATAACGGAAAGGTCGAGAGCTACCGGGCAAAGATCAAAGTCTCGTTCAAGTACGAGGGCGAGTAAGCCTCAGCGAGAAATGCGATCCCCGATGAGTTTGGTTACTCGGGGATCGTCTTTTTGCCCGAGCCAGAAAAACGCTTTTGATCGCATGCGCTTGTCCGGATCGTTCTGCGCGATGCGCATTAGCTCGTTGAGCGCTGCGTCGTCGTCGCGCTGAGAGAGGACGAAAATCGCGTGCTCCTTGAGGGTTTGATCCGTCGCTGACCGATAGTAAGCAGCCAGATCGCGAGTGGGCGTGCTCTCGTTCTGTCCCGCCCAGAATAGTGCCTGCTGCCGCGTGTGCATGTCCTGCCCCTGATCGCGCGCACGCTCGAGGAGCCAGTCGGATCCGCCCGATTTGTCCTGGCCCATCGTCAACATGATCTGGTCTTTCATGCTGTTCGTCGCGCGAGGGAAAATCGACTGCAGGTAGCGGATCTGGGATGGATCCTTGTCGGCGGCCTGCCCCAGCGAGAACACGGCGTGCGCGCGAATGCCATCTGCTTCGCGCGTATCCTCGATCACCTTGCGCAGCTTCGCGAGCGCGCGAGGGTCTCCTGTCTGGCCGAGCCAGAAGACGGCGGACTTGCGCGTCGCTGGCGACGCATCGCCGGCGAGATCGATCAAGGCGGGAACGCCAATTCCGTCATCCAGACTGGTGAGCGCTACCATTGCCGCATCACCGAGTCCCTTCTTTCCTCGCTTCCCGCCATCGACATCCTCGCCGGCGCCGCCTCCACGTGCGAACGCAACGAGCGTCGGAATTACTCTGGCATCGCCCAGCAGACCCATCCAGTGAATCGCCTGTCGCCGAGTGTCGTTGACTCGCGCCTCGTCGCGGGCAAGCGCAGTAAGCTGCGGAATCACGTCTCCGGCATTGGCAAGCACGGCTGGAAGGAGGATCCGCGACTTCTCGCCACCGGTTCCTTCGAGACGAGGCACCAGGCTGAAGAAGTACGACGCCGCCTCAATCGGTGAAACCATGCCGAGATCGGTGACACGGTCGGCCGTGCGGGGAAAGCTGTCGCCCACGTACGTGCGAAGTCGCGTCACCCGTCCACCGTTGACAGACAGGGCAACGCGAACCGGACCGGGTACGCAATTGGGGGTTTGCCAATCCCCTATCGACTGAAAGTTCTCGGCGAAGAGAGCTTTCCGGTAACCGATCATGTCGCGGCCATCGCCGCACGTTCCGGGGCGACTGGCGAACGTGACGTGGACTACCCCGTCAGGGGCCCGGCCAATCCGCGCTGCGAGATCGGTTTGAGCGAGCGACGGTGAAGAAATCGCGGCTATTGATGCCGCGAGAAGGGCGAGTTTACAAAACGAGTACAGGCGCACGGGTGGCTCCAGCGGAGTGACGTGATTCTGACAACCGTCCCCGAAAAAGGGTTGAGACTGTCAGGGAGATTACCGACCCTTCTTTGCCCCTCGCCTGCCGGATATCATATAGTAGCTGAGTTTGATGCACGACCGGCGAATCCCGCACCGTAGCCCGCCCGATCTGGAACAATGAAGACATCGCACCTTCGCGGCATTTACGCTCTCTTAGCTTTGTCCGCATCCGCGTGCGCCACCGCGAGCCAATCGACAACCAGCACCAACACATCAGCGCCCGTCACCACGGTACCGACGCTGAGTCCGGAAGCCGAGGCTGCCGCGATCGCCCAGGCGCGCGCCGACAGCGTCCGCAACCCCTACACTGCCGCTGATGTGGAATTCATGTCGCACATGATCCACCATCATGCGCAGGCAATCGTGATGGCGCGCTGGGCACCGACACATGGGGCCAGTCCGGCAGTTCAGCGTCTCGCCGACCGAATCATTAACGCGCAGCAGGATGAGATCGCGACGATGCAAACGTGGTTGCGGGATCGACGTCAGCCAATTCCGCAGGCAACTGCCACCGGCGTGATGATGACCATGGGTGGCATGCAACACGAGATGCTGATGCCAGGCATGCTCACCGACCCTCAGATGAAACAGCTCGACGCAGCACGCGGCACCGAGTTCGATCGGCTGTTTCTGACCTACATGATGCAGCACCACAAGGGCGCTGTCGCGATGGTCAAGGAGCTGTTCGATACCTACGGTGCCGGCCTGGACCAGACCGTCTTCAAGTTCGCCTCCGACGTCAACGTTGATCAAACCACCGAGATTGCTCGCATGGAGAAGATGCTCATCTCCATTACTCTCGGCATCGATACGCAATAGCAGCAACGCATTACACCAGTACCACCCGACCCACCTAGAGGAATCACTCAATGGACTCAGTGCTTCGAATTCGTCGTCCCCGCTTGCAAAGTGCTCTCGCTTCGCTGACTCCGCTGACAGCCTGCGCAGCGGTTCTGGTAGCGATGGCATGCGCGACTACCGGAACTTCTGCGTCGCGCTCCAGCGTCAGCTACCCCGCGGGTGTCAACATGTCTCCCGGCGAGCCGAACCCGGACCCGCGCGTCGGACTCCGCGCGGGCACCGACAATGCCGCCCAGGCAGCGTGGAACCTGCGCGTTGTCTCGAGTACTCCCGCGCCCGAGCACTTCAAGGGCGTTACCAACTCTGATCTCGCGTTTCTCGGGAACTACGTCATTCAGGGGAACTACAACGGCTACCAGGTTTGGGACATCTCCAATCCTGCGACGCCGGTGCTGAAGGAAGGATATGTCTGCCCCGCCTCGCAGAGCGATGTCTCCGTATATCGGAATCTGCTCTTCGTTTCCGGCGAGGGTCTTGGCGGACGCCTCGATTGCGGCGCGCAGGGAGTGAAAGACACTGTCAGCAAGGATCGCCTCCGCGGTCTGCGCATCTTCGACATCAGCGACATCAGCAACCCGAAGAACGTCGGCAACGTCCAGACCTGCCGCGGATCCCACACCCACACGGTGCTGGTCGACCCCAAGGATCCGGAAAACGTCTACGTCTACATCTCCGGCTCCGCGGGCGTTCGCTCGCCGAGCGAGCTGGCCGGATGCAGCAGAGCGGCGCTCGACAAAGATCCGAATTCGGCGCTGTTCCGCATTGAAGTGATCAAGGTTCCACTCGCACATCCCGAGCAGGCGGCAATCGTCAGCTCGCCGCGCATCTTCAACGATCTGACGGCACCTGCGCGTCACGGCGAGGCGCCCGAAGATATCGCTGAGAACAGAAGACGGGTCGCCGAGGCGAAGGCGACGGGCGGCTTCGTGGCGATGATTCGCGGCGACGAGAGAGTTCTCCCTTCGTTCATCACGAAGCCTCTGCTCGACAGCGTGGTCAAGGCACGCGGCGGAACAGGCGCCGCGACATCGGCCGACAGTGCCGCGGTGCGCGCCATGTTGCCGGGCTGGATTGCGCAGCAGATCGGACCTGAACCGCCGGCAGGTAGCGTGCGCCCTGGCCCGACGCAGTGCCACGACATCACGGTCTTTCCGGCCATCGGTCGCGCCGGTGGCGCATGCGAGGGCTATGGATTTCTTCTCGACATCACCAACCCCGCGAATCCTGTGCGCATTGCAGCCGTCGCAGATTCCAATTTCTCCTACTGGCACTCGGCGACCTTCAACAACGACGGGACACAGATTCTTTTCTCCGACGAGTGGGGCGGTGGCGGGCAGCCGAAGTGCCGCGTCACTGATCGCCGTGAATGGGGAGCCGACGCGATCTTCGACATCGTGAACAACCAGATGCAGTTCAAGAGTTATTACAAACTTCCCGCACCCCAGACGAGCTTCGAGAACTGTGTCGCGCACAATGGCTCGCTGATTCCGATTCCTGGCCGCGACATCATGGCGCAGGCCTGGTATCAGGGCGGCATTTCAGTATTCGATTGGACGGACTCGCAGCACCCGCGCGAGATCGCGTACTTCGATCGCGGTCCGATGGATTCGACGAGGTTCGTCGGCGGCGGATTCTGGTCCGCTTACTGGTACAACGGCGTCATCGTCGGCTCCGAGATGCAGCGGGGCCTGGACATCTTCGAGCTGAGCCCCAGTCAGTACCTGACGCAGAACGAGATCGACGCAGCGAAGACTGTCCACTTCGACTATCTCAATACGCAGGGGCAGCCGAAATTCGTGTGGCCGAACACTCCTGCGCTTGCGCGTGCATACGCGGATCAACTCGAGAGATCGAAGGGCTTGAGTGCGGAAAGACTTTCTCAGGTTCGGCAGGCAGTCGGCGCGGGGTCAACGATACAGACTCGCGCGGCGCTGGGCGCGCTGGCCGCACAGTTGGACGCTGATGCTGCGAGTTCCAGCGATGCTGCGAAGGTTCGGTTGTTGGCAGCGACGCTCAGAGCGTTGGGCTCTTGAGGACTGAGGCTTTCGGACCAGCGGCATTGATAATCGCGGACTGATTGAGGAATTCGGACAAACGTCGACAGCGTTTGTCCGAGTTGTCCGCCAGAAAATCGCCCGGTAACTTTTTTCTTCCCAACTCGAGTGATGAGGTCTGATATGCGTCGGATTTACTGCTCAGTGCTGCCGATCACCGCGATTGCAATTATCGCTTGCAACGGCAAAGCCCAAAACGAAGCCACGGCCAGCTCCACACCGCAGGGTCAACCGTCGGGTCAGATGGAAGCAACTCGCGAGGTCGCCAGCGGCGGGATCGCGGTCAGCGGCTGGAAGGGGCAGATCGATCCCGGCGAAGCAAAGCGCGGCCAGGTCTTGAGCAACGCCAAGCTATCGCAGGAAGGAAATGCGCTTCATGTGACGACCGGACCGGCCGTGGCCTACTGGAATCCGTCGAACACAGCAAGCGGCGACTACACGGTGAAGGCATCGTTTACGGAGCCGAAGTACATGAACCTGAACGATCACCCGCACCCGTACGGGATTTTCGTCGGCGGCAACGACATGGGTACGCCGAATGAGAGTTATCTGTACTGTGCTGCCTACGGCAACGGCAATTTCATCGTGCGTGGATTCGGCCCTGAACCGTTCCAGCTAAATGGTCGCGGCGGGCCGAACGCGGCGGTGCACAAAGCATCCGGCCAGGGCGCGTCCGTAACGCAGGACATAGCGGTGTCGGTGAGAGGCGACAACGTGACGTGCTCGATCAACGGCGCGGTCGTGGGGACCTACAAGAAATCCGATGTCGTCGCGGCGGGGAAGCTGAAGTCGACAGACGGCATCTACGGAGTACGGTTCGCGCATAACACGGAGGGAACGGTCACAGGTCTTACCGTCACGAAACCGTAGAGAGGCAGTCCGAGATGCGATCTAAGTCCGAGGTGCGAACCTACTGCGAGTTCCGAGCTGACTGCGCTTTAGCTCCTACTTCGCAGTAGGCTCGTACTTCGGACTCAGCTCGCAACTCGGTCTCATTATCCTGTCCGAATTCCTCAACCAGTCCGAACTCCGGACTGGCCATTGGTCCGAACGCCTCAATCGATCATCGATGGATGTCGACCGCGATCGATCTCCATTTCCCCTGATTGAATCGCCATACGCTCAGTACGCAGCGCGTAATGTGTCCAACCAGAATGGCGATCCAGATGTCGATCGGATCCAACCGGCTCGTTTGTTGAATCACGAAGCAAATGCTGAGGGGCACCACGATCTGTGAGATGATCGAGATGTACATCGGGCTCTTGGTGTCACCGGTTCCCTGTAGTCCGCCGGTGTACGTGAGCGCCACGGCGATAAAAAAGCCGGAGATGCTCAGAACACGCAGTAACTGCACGCCGATGTCCACAACCACGGGATCGCGCATGCCGAAAATCGCCAGCAGCTGATGCGGCAGGAACATGAACAGAATGCCGACGAACGCTGCGATGTAGATTGCGATACGGGCGGCGACGTGCACTCCCTCTGCCGCGCGTTCCGGTTTGCCGGCACCGAGATTCTGTCCGGCGACCGCTGCCGCGGCTCCCATTAGTCCGATTGACGTCCACGTTACCAGCGAGAAGAGCTGACTGTAGCCGACCGAGAAAGCCGCCTGCGCCGCTGCACCCTGCGCGACCGACCCGATGAACGCCAGCATGAACACTCCTCCAATGTTCATCGCGATTCCCTGAAAACCGGTCGGCAGACCAAAACGGAACAGGGCGCGAATGATATCCCAGTCGGGTCCCCAACCCTGGCCGCGCGGAAATGCCACAACCCAACCGCCGTGCCAAAGCTTGTAGAGTGAGTAAACGGCGAGCAGTCCCGATGCCAGCGACGTTCCCATTGCCGCGCCCTTTGTCCCGAAGGCAGGAATGGGTCCGAGTCCGCGAATCAGAATTACGTTGAAGATGATATTGAGCACCGTCAGCGCGATGCCGAGTATCATTGGCGTTCGTGCGTCGCCGGCGGAACGAAGCGCCCCGCCGAGCATGAAGAACACCAGCATGCCGCTACTGAACAGGAACATGATACGGATGAAAGGCAGCGCCTCCGCTTTCACCTCCGGTGCGGCATTCACAAAATCGAGCAACGCCGGCGAGGCGAAGTATCCGATCGGACCGAGAACGAAAAGAGCGAGTCCGACGGCGGTGATGAACGCCTGGTAAACCGTGCGGTCGACTTTGTCGTGATCGCCCTGTCCTGCAAACCTAGACACCAGCACGCTCATGCCGGTAAAAAGTGAAGCGACGAAAATCACGACGATCAGAAAGATCTGGTTGCTGTCGCCGATCGCCGCGTTCGCTTTGGGTCCGATCAGGTTGCCAACCAGCACCTGATCGATCAGAGCCTGCATCCCACCGACAACGTTGGTGAGCATCGTCGGCCAGGCGAGCTTCCAAACGGCTGGCAGTAGCGGCCCGTCCACGATCGACCGGTCGTACTTCTTTCGTGCCGGCCTCGCGCCCGTCTTCTCGGCCGGCGCGATCGTCGCGGCCGGCGCCGCCGTTGCGTCAGTCAAATCGTCACCGCGCGCCGCCTAGCGATGACGGCGTCGACACTCCACGGGCCGGCGCCGGCCAACATGAAATACAGAAAAAGAAAACAGTAAAGAATGGCGGAGGTGCCCCAGTTTACGGTCGGCCAGAACGACAAGGGAAAGCTTATCTGAAAGTACGCCACCGCCATCTCGCCGGCCAACAAAAACGAGATCGGTCGCGTCAGCAAGCCGAGTGTAAATGCTGCCCCCAGATAGGTCTCCAACCAACCGGCGAGGTGGAACTCCCACATCGGGGGGACCGGCAGGTTGGTAGGACCACTGCTCGGGAACGGGGGAAAACCGAACGTCTTCATCGTTCCCCCGACGAAAAACACCAGGCCAGCCACAATCCGCAGAATGCTGAGCATTCTGGCCGTCCACTTCGGATTCGCCGGCTCAAAGATCGACACGATTAGTCTCCGGTTGACTTTCCAGTTCACATGCGCGCGCCCGCTCCAACAGCAGCGCACGCTCTCGACTGTTTCTCGTCATTGATGCGGCCCGCTCGAACTCCGACTTCGCCTCGCCGAACCGCCGCAGTTTCATCAACAGATCGGCACGCACACTCGGCAACAGGTGGTAGTTTTTGAGCGCGGATTCCGACCGTAAGTCATCGACCAACTCCAGCGCCGTTGCCGGACCGTACGCCATCGACACTGCGACGGCACGATTGAGGTCGACGATCGGCGAGGGAGTCAGCTCGGCGAGCGCATCGTACAGGGCGACGATCCGCTCCCAATCGGTCTCGTCGGCCGTGCGAGCACGCGCGTGACACGCGGCGATCGCAGCCTGCAGAACGTACGGTCCGCGCTCCCCACCGAGCTGCTCGCCACGCGCGAGTGCAGTGAGCCCGCGACGAATCAACAGTTGATCCCAACGCCCGCGATCCTGTTCGAGCAACAGGATCGGCTCGCCCTTTGGTCCGGTGCGCGCGCGGAGCCGCGACGCCTGAATTTCCATCAGTGCGACCAGCCCGTGCACTTCCGGCTCGTTCGGTGCCAATTCCGCG
>DASUZC010000230.1:0-10246 GCA_036377095.1 Gemmatimonadaceae bacterium | reverse complement strand
CGCCGCTGCTTTGCGCCGGGATCACGACTTATTCACCTCTCCGCCATTGGAAAGTCGGCAAAGGCACCAAGCTCGGCGTCGTCGGGCTCGGCGGACTCGGGCACATGGCCCTCAAGTTCGCCTCTTCATTCGGCGCCGAGGTGACGATGCTGAGCACATCTCCCGAGAAGGAGAAGGACGCTCGCCGGCTCGGCGCGCAGAAGTTTGCGTTGACAACGGATGCGTCGCAGATGGAGCGGCTGGCTAATTACTTCGACGTCATCCTCGATACAGTGTCGGCGAAACACGATTACAACAAATATCTCAACCTTATCTCACTCGATGGCTCGATGGTGCTGGTTGGGATCCCGCCAGTGCCAGGAGAGTTTCAGGTTTTCACACTGATGG
Source organism: Gemmatimonadaceae bacterium (assembly GCA_036377095.1). Taxonomy (GTDB): domain Bacteria; phylum Gemmatimonadota; class Gemmatimonadetes; order Gemmatimonadales; family Gemmatimonadaceae; genus UBA4720. Next base: position 9,859 of record DASUZC010000230.1, on the reverse strand, counting down.
GTCAGCGGCGAAGCCTCGCGTCCTCCGGTATCGGAGGGGTTCCGGAAACGCAGGAGATGCTCGATTACTGCGCTGAACACGACATCAGCTCTGACATCGAGCTGATCGACATCGATTACATCAATGCAGCCTACACGCGAATGCTCAAGGGCGATGTACACTACCGCTTCGTGATCGATATGAAGTCGCTGGCCTGATCAGTACGGCCAGGTGTGCGTCGGGAGGAGCGGCGCTAGCCGCGACCGGACTCGCCGAGCTCGGGTTCGACAATGTTCTTCATGCAACTCGGACAGATGCTGTGGCTGAACTGGCTGTCGGTGTGATGCGAGATGTAGTCCTCGACCGTGTGCCAGTAGTTCTCGTCGTCGCGGATTTTCCGGCAATACGAACAGATCGGCAGAATCTCCTGCAGACTTCTCACCTCAGCCACTGCTTTCTGGAGCTCCGTCACCAGCTGGTCGCGCTCGAGCTCGGCTCGTTTCGCATCGGTGACATCGCGCGCAACCGAGTAGATGACACTATTGTCGGAGTCGGGCGCCGCGTTCCAGCGAAACCAACGAAACGAGCCGTCCTTGCACAGGTAGCGGTTCTCGAATCCGAGTGCGCGTCCCCCACTCCGCACCGCCGCGTTCTGCTCGAGCGTGCGCTCGCGATCGTCCGGATGGACGAACTCGATGAACGGCCGCGACATCAGCTCATCGCGCGTGAAGCCAAGCGTTCGCTCCCACGCCGGGTTCAGCCGTTTGAAGTATCCGTTGAAGTTGAGAAAGCAGAGCATGTCGATCGAGACGTCAAAGAAGCGGTCCCCTGCCTCGACGGCCATTTCGATTGCTTCTGCTTCTGACGGAGCCAACGCCGCTATTTCGTATCCGAAAGCGGAGAGCTGCTTATGCGCGGTCGGGTCGAGGTTGTCCTCGCCAACGACCAGGATTTTTGTTTTAGCCACGTTGTTGAAGATAATTGTCCGTTGCGTAGAATAGAGACTCATGAAACCCAAAGAGCTTACGATACGCGGCCTGATTCTCGGCGCGCTTATCACAACGGTCTTCACGGCAGCAAACGTCTACCTCGGACTCAAAGTCGGCCTCACCTTCGCCTCATCGATACCCGCGGCAGTGATATCGATGGCGATCCTCAGCGCGGTGAGGGACTCGACGATCCTCGAGAACAACATCGTGCAGACCGTCGCTTCCGCGGCGGGGACGCTCTCGGCGATCATCTTCGTCCTGCCCGGACTGGTGATCATCGGCTGGTGGACAGGATTCCCGTTCTGGGAATCCTTTTTCATTTGCGTGAGCGGCGGTGTGCTCGGCGTGGTGTTCACGATTCCGCTACGACGCGCGCTGGTGACGACTTCGGACCTGCCGTACCCGGAAGGCGTCGCAGCAGCAGAAGTACTGAAAGTTGGATCGGGCACCCGTGGAGAGACAAAAGACGACACCGGTGAAGCGAGGGAGGGACTTGTCGCTGTCATTCTCGGTTCGGTTGCCTCGGCAGGATTTGCGATCGTTACGGCAACTCGCGTCGCTGCCGGCGAGCTCAATGGGTTCACCCGCGTCGGCGCTGGATCGACTGGATGGAATCTTGGATGGTCGTTGGCGCTGCTCGGCGCTGGGCACTTAGTCGGTCTCTCGGTCGGAATGGCGATGCTCGTCGGTCAGGTGATTTCGTGGGTGATTGCCGTTCCGGTTCTCACCGCGATGCAGCCGGCAACGGCCGATCAGACACTTGCCGCGCACACTATTGCAATCTGGCGCACGCAGGTTCGCTTCATCGGCGCGGGCGTGATTGCAGTCGCCGCCATCTACACGCTGGGCAAGCTGGCCAAGCCTGTTGTCGGCGGATTGGTGACGACGCTTCGCGCATCGCGCGCCGTTGCAACGGGTGACGATCTGGATCGCGACATCCCGCCGGTGTGGATTTACGTCCTCACCGCCGGATGCCTCGTCATCGCCGCCTGGCTGGCGTACAACTTCGCCAGTTCGACCGTGCTGGCCCCTGACGCGCTCAAGCTGACGTTGATCTCGGTGCCGTTTGTGCTGATCATCGGCTTCGTCATCGCCGGTGTCTGCGGTTACATGGCGGGATTGATCGGCGCGTCCAACAGTCCGATCTCGGGCGTTGGAATTCTGTCGATCGTCGTCTGCGCGTCTGTTTTCGCGCTTGCCGTCCATCCAACACCGGAGAATAGCCAGGCGCTGGTCGCAATCGCGCTGTTCGTTACGGCGATTGTATTTGCGTGCGCAACAATCTCGAACGACAACCTGCAGGACCTCAAAACCGGACAGCTGGTGGGTGCATCGCCAATGCGTCAGCAGATAGCGCTGATCGTTGGCGTTGCTGCCGGCGCTTCGGTGATCCCTTCTGTGCTCAATCTGCTCGCCCATGCGTACGGATTTGCCGGCGCTCCGAACGCCAACGTCGTTGCTGCGAATCCCCTCCCCGCACCACAGGCGACTTTGATCTCGGCGCTGGCGCAGGGCGTGATCGGCGGCAAGCTCGAATGGAAGATGTTGGGAATTGGCGCGCTCATCGGCGTCGGCATCGTTCTCGTCGACGAGATTCTCGGGGTGCTGAAAAAGTTGCGCATTCCACCGCTGGCCGTCGGCATCGGCATTTACCTGCCGATGTCAGCCACCTTTGCGGTGATCGTCGGTGCAGTGATCGGGCACTGGTACAACGGGAAGGTGCAATCGACGGCCAATCCCGAGCGCGCCGAGCGGTTGGGAACGCTGGTGGCTTCCGGTCTGATCGTCGGCGAGAGCATTTGGGGTGTGCTCAATGCCGGGCTCATCGTCGGCTTTGCCAAGGACGCACCAATTGCGTTGGTACCCGAGGATTTCGTGCTCGCGCCCTGGTTGGGCGTGCTTGGGTTCATTGGCGTGATAGTCTTTTTGTACGGGTGGATGCTAAGGAAGGCGCGAGCGGTTCGCTGATACCGAGCGTGAGTCTCGCTCGTTGTCGTTATCGAGAATGAAGGCACGACGATCCGTTGGTGAGCTGCGGGCAGCATTTCGTCAGCTTCACACGAGCGGATGCTTCATTCTGCCGAATCCGTGGGACGTCGGTAGCGCTCGCCTTATGCAGCACCTCGGTTTTCAGGCGGTTGCTTCTACCAGCAGTGGCTTTGCATGGTCGACGGGCCGGCCGGATTACGGGGTGAGTCGCGCCGACGTCCTCCAACATCTCGGCTCATTGTGTAACGCAGTCGATCTTCCCGTGAACGCCGATTTCGAATCGGGCTTCGGGGAAGATCCCGCTGGAGTGGCTGAGAGCGTGACACTGGCGATCGATACTGGAGTCGCCGGACTGTCGATCGAAGACCGGGACATCGACGCTGACGAGAAGCTCTACGATCTGAACACCGCGCTTGAACGCCTTCGCGCCGCGCGAACGGCGATTGGCCGTAGCGGACAAGACGTCATCCTGGTTGCCCGCACCGAAGGGCTACTTATCGATCCTCGTGCAGTCACTCCAGCAATCGACAGGCTCGTCGCGTTCGCCGAGGCGGGCGCAGACTGTCTCTATGCACCGGGCGTCGTGAACAAGGAGGACATCACGGCGATGGTTCGCGCTGTTGCGCCAAAGCCCATCAACGTCCTGATGATGCGTCCGGGCTTAATGCTTTCGGAGCTCTCGGACCTGGGAGTCCGGCGAATCAGTGTCGGCGGTGCATTGGCGCGCGTTGCATTGGGCGTACTGATCGCTGCCGCCGAAAAGATGAAAGCCGGCTCCTTCGATGGACTCGGTGGTGCCGCGAAGGGAGATGTATTGAACAGCATCTTCCGCGACTTCGAAGATGTCCGCCGGTAACCGCCTCATTCTGAAATAGACTAGGTCGCCTTTCCTCTTTTCTTCTTCAGCAACTCTCTCATCCGGTCCAGCTCCTTCTCGGAGAGACGTTTCTGATCCATCAGCTGCGCGAGCAGCTTGATCGGCGATCCGCCGTACACCTTGTCCAGCACGCGCTTCAGCACCGACTCGCCCGCCTTCTCGGCTTCGATGACGGGGAAGTAGACGTGCGTCTTTCCCTCTCCACGTCGATGTGAGACGTAGCCTTTGAGCTCGAGCGTGCGAATCATGCTCGATATGCTCGTGTAGGAGAGATCGGGATCGATCCTGTCGCGCACCTCGGTAACCGTCGCTTCGCCGCGGTCCCAAAGTACGCCCATGATGTCCAGCTCGCGCTGAGTCAGATGAAGGTCTTTCAGTGTTGTCTCGCGACTGTTGTCGTGGCGTCGGCTCCGTGCGCGTGAGATCCTGTGCCGACGATCGGATGCGGCATCCACAAAACTACGCAAAAGAGAGCCAGCGCTGCTGCCGGTAACAAAAGGCGCTGAATGTTGTGCAGTGGGGTCGGTGAAATGAGTGCGGTGAGACGCTTTTCAAGCATGCCCGAGCCAAGGAACGCGGGTTGGAGACGCGGACCACGGCTGGCAGCCTGGGCGACCTTGAGCAGCAACTCGCCGTAGGCATTCGCGTTTCCAAGCCGGGACACGACGCGGTTATCGCAATCCATCTCCACCGCCAGGCACAGCCGGCGCAGCAGCCACCACATCGCGGCATTCCAGGGCATTAGAAGCAGAGGCAGTGACGCGATGAAAAGCAGGTGCGCGTCATGCGCGCGCCGATGCTCGTCTTCGTGGCGAAGGACGTATCCACGTTCCCTATGGGGTAGTGCCAGCACCCAGCGAGGTACGAGCAGGTGCGAGCGCCACAGCCCAACGGTTGCCGGTCCAACCTGTTCGGTGACGACGACGTGAACGCCGTCGATGATCGGATCTCTCGTGTCGTCATCGCGACTGGAGGTGCTGATGATTTCGGAGACCCGCATCGCGTTCACCAATCCCCAGATCAACAGCAATCCGGACGTGATTATCCAAAGCTTGTTGATGATCGGATCGCAGTCGCGAAGAGTGCTCAACCACGCCGGGTCGAGTAAGGCGAACGAGCCGCCCTGAACCGCGGAACCGGTTGGGTCGGCGACGTGGTGCTCGAGGGCGCCAGTCACTGACCAGTTGTGGTGATTGCGATAGTACCCGGGCACGAACATCGAGACCGGGATGATGATCACCCAGATCCAGCGACGGGGTGCGGTCGGCGGCAGCAGACGCTCGACAAGTAAGCCGATCGTCCCCAGCAGTGTGCCAACAGCTGTCACGTAGAGGATGCAGAGCATTGATGGCAGTACGTGTCAGGGGTGCATCCGGTTTCCAGAATACGGCCGGGCATGATAAAAAGGCTCCTGAAACTAAAAACTAAGTTATCCCGTACGGCGGGAAAATCCTCAGGACACCCGTCATGCCGTCAAACCTCTCTGCCGAGTCATCACCGCTGGTTGAGGCCAGACTTGCCGGCGCGCTGTGGCTTGCGGTTATCGCGGTCAGCATTCTCGCCGTAGTCAGCGGCCCGTCGCTCAATCCGCACAGCGACCCGGTAACACTAGTTGCCAACGTTATCGCTTCCGAACCGCGAATCCGGCTCGCATTTGTCGCCACTTTCGCCGGCTCGCTCTTTTATCTCGGTGTAACGGTGCTTCTCTACGAGCTCCTCAAGCCGGTTAACAGGAGTATCGCGCTTTTCGGAGCGTTTTGCGGATTGGCCGGCATCGTCGTCGGCGCGGCCGTCTCCGTTAACGACTTGGCAACGCTGGCACTCGTCGACGATGCGCGGCGCGCGGCCGCACCTGCATCCAGCCTGGTTCAGAATGCAGTGCAGATGTTCGTAGGTGCAGCGGAGCCGGAGTTCAAAGTCGGCATGGTTTTCTTCGGCTTTCAGATCGCCTCCGTGGGCTATCTCATATTCCGCTCGACGTTCCTGCCTCGCGTTATCGGCGTGATCCTGATGCTCGGCGGCTCGAGCTACGTCGTTAGCTCATTCGCGAGCTTCGTATCGGCAACACTGGGCGCGGCATTGGCCCCCTTCGTCATCCCGATCGCCATACTCGGCGAAGGCTCTCTCACGTTTTGGCTCTTGATCAAAGGAGTCGACGTCGAGAATTGGCAGAGGAGCGCACACCCATGACACGTCAAACAAGCGCACGAGTCGCCGGAGCGACATTCCTTCTCTATATAGCCGCCGCCTATCCGGCGATGGTATTGAGCAGTCGGGCGACCAAAGGAGTCGGCGTCCCCGCAAAACTCGCCAGCGTCGCCCAACACGTGGGTGATCTGCGAATTACGGTGCTGCTCGGTTTCGTCAGTGTGTGCTGTGCACTGATCTTAGCGGTCACGCTTTACGCGATAACCCGCGATGAAGACCAGGAGCTGGCGATGCTCGGCATGGTGTTCCGGCTGGGCGAAGGCCTGGTAAGTGGGATCCCGCTGTCGACGCTCGCTCTCATCTGGCTGACGACGACACATGATGCAAACGCGCCTGATGCCGGCGGTGCCGCAACGCTCGCCAGTCTGTTGTTCAAGCTGGACGGGTGGGGCACTCTGACCGCCGCCAGTCTCTTCGCCGTCGGCAGCACTGTGTTCGCCTATCTTCTCCTGCGCGGCCGCATGATTCCACGCGCATTGGCCTGGCTCGGCGTGATCGGCTCGATGCTCATTGTCATCGAGCTCCCGCTCGAGCTCGCTGGATTCCTGACCGGCCCGCTCACGCAGCTTGTCTGGATACCGGTCGCGCTCTTCGAGCTGACGCTTGGTCCGTGGCTGATCATCAAAGGCGTCAAGCCGCCCGCAGCAAAGCAAACGGCATGAGGACGATCCTGCTGCCGGTGCACATCGTCGCCGGGCTGATCTCGATCGTTACGGGATACATCGCGCTTTACTCGCTCAAAGGCGGAGGATTGCATCGCCGGACAGGCACAATCTTCGTCTACGCGATGCTGGTGATGGCCAGCTGCGGACTGACATTGGCAATCATGAAATCCCAGCCCGCCAACATCGCCGGTGGGTCGATTGCCATCTACCTGGTTTCAACCGGAGTGCTGACGCTGCGCGCTCGCGACGATAAATCCCGGTGGCTGGATGCCGGCGGGATGATAGCGGGATTCACCATCTGCGGCGTCTGCACAGCGATGGCAATGACCGCTTTGAATAGCCCAAAGGGAACGATCAATGGAGTCCCGTACCAAATGTTGCTTCTGTTCTCGGTAGTTACGCTGCTGGCCGCGCTGGGTGACCTGCGCAGCGTGGTGGCCGATGGACTTCATGGAGCGCATCGTATTGCCCGACATTTGTGGCGAATGTGCTTTGCGATGTTCGTCGCCACCGGCTCGTTCTTCCTCGGTCAGGCGAAAGTCTTCCCCAAGCCGATTCGTATCATCTCGCTGCTGGCCGTTCCCGTCCTGCTGGTACTGCTGACGATGTTTTATTGGCTGGTACGCGTATCATTTACCAAATGGTATCGCCAACGCGGGATTCATTCAGTGAAGCCGGTGTCGCTGGTGCACACGGCGTGACGCTGCCCGTACGCGAGCGCATTGTCGCGCTCGACGTCGTTCGTGGAGTCGCGGTCGGTGGGATCCTGCTCGCGAACGTGTTCGCCTTCTTCGGCCTCGCGTTCCTGAGTAAGGAGCGCGCCGCCGAGCTGTCGCACACGATGGCTGATCACGTCGCGGTGCTCTTCGAGCACGTCTTCGTCGACCAGAAGTTCTATTCGATTTTCTCGCTGCTGTTCGGGATCGGCTTCGGAGTCCAGCTCTCGCGCGGCGGCGATGAGGCGCTGACCAGGTTCAGGCGACGACTGTGGATCTTGCTGGCAATCGGGGCAATTCACGCATTCCTGATCTGGGCAGGCGACATTCTCATGCTCTATGCGCTGCTCGGCTTCACGCTGCCGTGGTTTGCGCGAAAGTCGGATCGAGCGCTCGTGCGCTGGATCGTCATTCTTCTCGCCCTGCCGACTGCGATTTACCTCGTCGCATTCATCGGCTGGAGCCTCGCCGGGCCGGGTGGCGGCCCTCAGTCCTCCTCGAGAGTACCGGTGAGCATTCTTGGTTATTTCGAGAGAATCGGCACCGGCGGACTCAAGGACGCGTTCATCGGCAATCTTGTCTTTCTGGCCGGTCGCTGGGCGGACCTGTTTGCTACGGTTCGCTTTCCCAAAGTACTGGGAATGTTCGTACTCGGACTGCTGACCGTTCGCACCGGAATCGCATTGTCTCCGGCGGATCATCGCGCTACGCTCGCTCGCTGGAGCATGCTCGGGTGGAGTGTCGGTCTGCCGGCAAACGTTTTAGCCACCCTTACATTCGATCGCGTGCCGTATTTGCCGCCGTCCGCTGGCGGACTACTCGGCACAGCGCTGCAGGGAGTTGGAGTTCCGATGCTGGCGCTCGGCTACGCGACATCCATCAGCCTGCTGGTGATAAATGGACGCCGCTTCATCACCGTCTTTGCCCCGGTCGGTCGCATGGCGCTGACGAACTATTTGATGCACTCCATTATTTGCGTCACGCTATCGTACGGATTCGGGTTTGGTCTGTGGTGGAAAACCGGCGCCGCCAAAGCGATGGCTATCGCAATCATCATCATCGCTCTACAGATCCCGCTCAGCGCGTGGTGGCTTTCGCGTTTCCGCTATGGGCCGGCTGAATGGGTTTGGCGCCGACTCACATACGGTCGGCCGATTTAGCGCCGGAATCGTCGATCACAATCGGTGGCTTGCCTGTCGCAGGCTTTCCGCCCTGCGGCGCCGGCGCCTTCGTTCCGTCGACACCCTCGTCGGCTCTCTTCTCTTCTGCGATCTCGGGCAGAGCATCGGTCTTGATCCAACCCTGCTCCGCCGCGTGCTTCGCCGCGGCGAGCGTGTTTTCGGCTAGCACGAGTACAGAGCCCGCCGCCAGAACCTCGTCCGCCAGTTTTTTCACCGCCGCCGCTCGCACCGGGTTGGCGGTGACATCCCGGATGTAGATCGCTTTCACGCGACTCGGGAATTCCGCGACGATCTGTCGATAGATCTCCGGATCGTGCTGGCTGGTGTCACCGATCAGGATGAACTCCATTCGCGGGTTCAGCTGCATGATGTTGCGAATCGGGATGGATTTGTGCTCGAGATGCCGCGATGAAGAGAGCAATCCCCAACCGATGTCCCAGTCGCGCAGGAGCAGCGGGCCACGCGGAATCTTCTGGATCTCCATGAATTCGGCGATCACGTCGAAGATGTTCCACGGGCTGCTCGACACGTAGTAGATCGGATTCTTTTCTTCACCGCTCGCGCCATCCCTGAGCGCTCGATAGAACGCAGCGACGCCGGGAAATGGCAGGCGCGTCCGCGCATTGCCTAGCATGACGGTGCGAGCAGCTTGCAGGAAGTTGGATACGCGCGACTGGATGACGGTGTCGTCGATATCGCTGATCACGGCAAAGCGCGCGCTTCTCGTTGGGACGAGTACCTCACCGGTCGCGTCGGCGGTCTTGGCCTCCGGATGCAGAGGCGCGATCAGCGACACTTTGTACTTGTTCCATTCGTCGTCGCCTGACAACGGCTTCTCGAGATCGATCCAGCCGCTGAAGAATCCCTCATCATCAGCGGTCATGTTCACCGTCGTTTCTGCGTACTCCACCTTGACGGTGGCGAAGGGAATGGGGTCAGCCTCCGCGCGCCGATACGTATTCAGCAGATTCCTGAACGTCGAGTCGCTGTCGCCACTGCGCACGTTACGCACTTCGAGCACGCGACCGTGTACGTGCGCTCGCATGGCGTTGCCGTAGCCGTAGTAAGCGAGAATCTCTATCGGATCGTGGCCCAGTACCGAGCGAATCGCGCGTCTGAGTGGTCTGAGATATTTGTACACTCCCGTCATCAGCTCATTGACACGCAAGACATTTCAAGTCGACACCGATGCCTGGGAGTCGTCACTTTCGCCTTTGGCAGTGCCGGCGGTGCGGGCCTTATCGACGCGCGCCTG
>DASUZC010000229.1:0-5243 GCA_036377095.1 Gemmatimonadaceae bacterium | reverse complement strand
CAATTCGGCGGTGTAAAAGGCGGATTCTACGCCGAGTATGTTGCCGTGAAGGCTGACAACGTCGGACGCGCGCCGAAAGATCTCTCTCTATTTGACGCAGGAGTAGCAGCCGTAACCGCGATGACCGCGCTGCAGGGAATCGACGACACGCTCAAGATCAGTAAGAAGGACACCGTTCTTGTATTCGGTGCGACGGGAGCGGTGGGCACGATGGCGGTGCAGTTTGCGAAACGGAAAGGAGCCCGTGTGGTGGCGACGGCCTCGAGCGCTGAAGGCGAACAGGCGCTGCGCGCGATCGGCATCGAGCACATCTTCGATCCGCGCGCCGACGATGTCGTGTCCCGGCTGAAGAGCATCGCCCCGCGCGGGTTGACGGCAGTGCTCGCGCTCGCCGGCGGCGAGAAACTGGAGCGATGCATCGATCAGCTGGTCGAGGGCGGGCGCGTCGCGTATCCCAACGGGGTCGAGCCCGAGCCGCGCAAGCGACCGAAGATCAAAAGGATCGCCTACGACGCCGAGAGCGGACCCGACGCATTCAAGCGGCTGAACCGCGCCGTCACACAATCGCGACTGAAAGTGGTGATCGATAGCACCTACAAACTCGAGGACGCCGATCGGGCACACGAAAGACTCGAGCGTTCGCACGTAATCGGCAGGATTGCATTGCAGATCGCGTGATAACGACAGCCGGCAAGCCAGCTTTGCCGGCACCTACGAAGCGCCAGGCTACGGGCGTATCGTGTTCGCGTGAAGTTCACGCGCGTCCGCTAGAGGCAAGGGCGCTCGATCATTGGTCGGGCTTCTCTAGGCTAGGTCTCGCCTCTTTCAGCGTCTCGCTTCTCTCTGAAGCGCTGTGCTTCGCCGAGCCGCTCCACTTCGAGCGCCAGGGCATCGATCGAGCGTTGCAGGTAATCGATGCGCTCATCGCCAAGCTGCGGCGCCGAACTCCTGCCCGATGACGGGAGCGTGGATGCTTGGAACCGCTGGTCCGCCGATTCTGGCGTGGCCCACGTAGTCACCGCTTTCCACAGCAGATAAGCGCCCGTGCCGACGAACAACAGGAACACGTGCGCCATGGCATGCATCATCTCGTCCATCGCCAGGGCGAGCCCCATTCCGGCAATGTTGATGATGCCGAAGAAGATCGCTCCCGCTCGCCACAGCTTCGCCCGTCGAGTCATGCCAGCTCCATATCGCTACAGAACCTTACGACCGGGACGCGTCAAAAGTTGCTCAGATCTTGTCTTCAACCCTCTTGGTGCCGGCGCTCGCCGCATCCTCAACGCGTCGTGACGGAAGTGAGAACGCGAAGACAGTCTCTCCACTGTCAGGAAATTCCGCCCAAGCCCTGCCTCCCAGAGATTCTGCGGTCTCCCTGACAATGCTCAGTCCGAGCCCGCTTCCCTCGGTACCGGTGATGGTCTTTGCATGGGCGCGATAAAACCGCGTGAACAGGTTTCGCCGCATTTGATGCGGAACTCCCACGCCGTTGTCCGTCACTATCACCACCAGCTGGCCACCGTTCTTGCTGGAGTAGTCGAGTGAGCCTTCGATCCGCACGAATCGCCGCTTCTTTTTCGGATCGGAGTACTTGATCGCGTTCGACAGGTAATTCACCAGGCATAGCTCCACTGCTGCGGCATCGACTTCGACGAGAGGAAGTGGCTCAACGACGTCAACGTTGATCTTCTTGCGCTGCGCCATCTCTCGTAGCTGCCGGACTGCTTCGGCGACTGCCTGCGGCAGGAGAACGTTACGGCTCTTTCGGGAATCGGTCTCGATGCGCGACAACATCTCGAGATTGCCGAGCACGCGCTCGAGCTCCTCGGAATTGTCCAGCACCATGCTGCGAAACCGCTGCATCTCGTGTGGACTGAGCCACTCTTCACCGAGCAGATGCGCCGCGCCGCGAATCGCCGAGACATGGTTCTTGAGCTCGTGAGACACCATGCGGTTGAACCGGCGCAGTCGTTCTTCGCGCTCATTGACCTGCTCGGCGGCGAGCCGCAGAAATCGTGTCACCGTAGCCTGCCGAATGAGCTCGATGGCATGCGCAACGCGCTGCCAGCAAATCAGGAAATCCCGCTTCGTTCCTTTTATCCGCCTGGCGCCGGTTAGCCCTTGCAGGAATGAGAAGAGAATCGCGCCGAGTATCTCGAGCTCCTTGAGAATCTCGTACACGTCGAACCCCTGTTCGTGGCGAAGCTCACCGAGCTCCATGGCCTTGGCGGCAACCGCGTTGTCGGCCGCGAGACTGGTCTCCTCATTCTCGAGATAGGTGGCGATGCCGTCGATGAGCAGTGGCACGTGGTTGAGCAAACTCTCGGTCGGAAAGACTTCATTGGCCGTAAGCGTCACCCTCGCTTCGATGCGCTCCAGCCAACGTTGTACGAGATCCCGTTTCACAGTGCGCAACTCGCTCGCAAGCTTGCTTGCGAGTGCGGCTGGATACTCAGGAGAGCTTACGCGCTTTCGCCTGATCGACGTTGGTGGCATTTCCCGGCTGGCTGACAGACTGCACTACTGTAACGCGGTGCACAGTCAGAAACAAATGTCAGGCCCAGCAATGGCGAAGCACCGTGACAACAGGTGGATGCACAGTTTCATTCGTGGATCCCGGATTCTGTTGTCAGGTGTCCGACGACTCAGGCGGTGCGGAGAATCGGCTCGGGCTCGGATTGACCGAGCAGCGCCCGGACGCGGGGAATGACCTCGCGACCATACAACTCGATGCTCCGCATCATCGCCTCGTGGCCGAGCGGTCCCGAGCTATACTTCAGCTGAAAACGCGACAGGCCGAGTTCCTTGACTGTTGCTGCGATCTTGCGAGCGACTGTTTCGGGAGATCCCGTGTACTGAGAGCCGCGCTCGATTTCCGACTCGAACTCCGCGCGACTCGTCGGTCCCCACCCGCGCTCGGCGCCGATTCGATTGCGCATTTCTCGCCAGGCAGGCCAGGCAGTTTCGCGCGCTTTCTCGTCGGACTCCGCGACAAAGCCGGGCGAGTGAACACCGACCGGTAACTCAGGCAAGCCGAGGTCGGCGAGTGACTGTCGATACAGACTCGCGTAAGGCTGAAAGCGACGCGGATTCCCACCGATGATGGCGAGCATGAGCAGCATGCCGTGACGTGCCGCGCGCACCACTGATTCCGGACTACCGCCAACACCCACCCACGTTGTGAGCCCGCCCTCCGTCCCGGGAAATACACGCTGATTGACGAGCGGCGCGCGCGTTGTGCCGCGCCATGTAAGCGGCTCGCCGGAGCGATCAGCCTTGAGAATTGCGGCGAACAACTCGAGCTTCTCCTCGAACAGAACCTCGTAATCATCGAGGGAATACCCGAACAGCGGGAATGACTCGATGAAAGATCCACGACCGAGAATGACTTCTGCGCGTCCGTTCGAAACTGCATTGAGAGTGGAGAAGCGCTGAAACACGCGGACGGGATCGTCCGAGCTCAGCACCGTCACCGCGGATCCAAGCTTGATTCGATTCGTCTGGCCGGCAATGGCGGCCAGGACGATCTCGGGTGACGAGACCGCGAAATCCGCGCGATGGTGTTCACCGACGCCGAAAAAGTCTACGCCCAGCTCGTCGGCAAGGATCGCCTGTCGCACGACGTTGCGAATGACCAGAGCCTGCGATTCCGTTTTTCCGTCGGCTGTTCGTGTAACGTCGCCGAAGGTGTCGAGTCCAAGTTCGAGAATATTGTTCATGTTACGGCCCGTCTGAGTGTTTTGAGTAAATCGGCTGCCTGGCGCTTCTGGCTGCGAGTGAGCCCACCCATAGCGCGTTGCATCACCTTGAGATGCTCGGGGAAAACTTTTTCGATCAGTCTGCGGCCGGCTGGAGTCAGCTCGGCGACGACGACTCGCTGGTCGTCTGTTGAGGAGCGCCGCCGCAGCAGCTCCCGCTTCTCCAGACCCTTCACCGTGTAGGTCATTCCGGGTGCGCTTGTAAGAACCGTGTCTGCAAGACGGCTCAGAGCTACCGGTCCTTTGTGCAGCAGTGCTTCCAGCACGCCAAACTCGGCGGGGGACAAGTCCCACTGCTTGAGGTGCTCTCTGAAAACCGCGGTGATCGAGCGCATCGCTGATGCCATCATCAAGAAAAGGCGTAGCGAGGCAGTGCGGTCCAGTTCCTTCGCGCCCTCGGCGTCGTTCACAAGTCGAAAAGCGGCTGCTCTGGACATAGTTAAAATTTTAACTATATTCACCCGCTAATTCAAGGCCGTGGCGATCTGATTAAATCCCGCCTACCGCTCCCGCTTCCCGCTTCCGCTTCCCGCTTCCCGCTTCCCGCTTCCGCTACTGCACGAGCTTCTGCAGATCTCTCCACTTGATGAGAATGATCTTGTTGTCCTGCAGCGCCTTCCTGAACTCGGGGCTGTTCACCACGTCGTAATCGCGCTGTCGCCACGCCGATCCCCACGGCGAGTGGTTCACAGTCACAGCCTGCAGCTCGGCGTCGTCATGTCCTAAATGAACGATGATTTCCGTGAGGCCTGGCTTCAGATTGGCGATCGCATTCAGGTAGAACTCTTTCCACTTGTCGGCAGGACCTTCCTGAAACGCCTGAATCAAGGCATCGAGAGGAATGTCATTTGGCCCAAGCTGCATCGCGGGGCCGAACGGATTGTTTCTGAGAGCGAGAAACGGGAGGTGATATTCGTGCGCGATCTTCATGTACGTCGCGAGAACCGCCGGCGTCGTGAACAGCGAGCCCATGTGGCTGTCGAGATGCGTCGGACGAATCCCCAACGCGATCGCCTTCTGGATCTGCGCGCGTAGCTCGAGCTCGATTTCCTCTTGCTTCGCCCTTACGGCGACAACGCTGTCGTTGTTCGGGAAATTGCCGTCCGGATCGAGCAGACTGGGCACTTTGTCCTTCGATTCCACGCTGCCCCAACGATAGGTCTCCCATTCGGACGTCAGCGTCAGGTGCAGTCCGAGATCGGCGTCTGGATGCGCCCTCGCATACGCGCCGACTTCGGTTATCCACGGCGTCGGCATCATGACGCTCGCCGACGAGATGACGCCTTTGTCCAGCGCGTCGAAGCTGGCCGCGTTGGCGGAGTGCGCGAAGCCGAGGTCGTCAGCGTGCAGAATCAGCAGCTTGGCATCGCGCGGATAACCAAGTCGCTCAGCGACTGTCTTCGTCTGTGCCGGGAGTGATGACGCCAGGAGGAGCAGTGTTATCGAGAGCCAGCGCAGGATATGCATCGGGAAACCTCGCAGATA
>DASUZC010000228.1:0-7699 GCA_036377095.1 Gemmatimonadaceae bacterium | reverse complement strand
GCGTCTTTCTCGATGTGCTTGCGGTACTCGTCCAGGGTGGTGGCCCCGATGCAGTGCAGCTCACCCCGGGCCAGCATAGGCTTGAGCATGTTGCCGGCGTCCATCGCGCCTTCGGCCTTGCCGGCACCGACCAGCGTGTGCATCTCGTCGATGAACAGGATGATGTCGCCGGCCGCCTGGCGCACCTCGTCGAGCACGCCCTTCAGCCGCTCCTCGAATTCGCCGCGATACTTGGCGCCGGCGATCAGCGCGCCGAGGTCGAGTGCGACAAGGCGCTTGTTCTTCAATCCCTCGGGAACGTCCCCATTGGCGATACGCTGGGCGAGCCCTTCCGCAATCGCGGTCTTGCCGACACCGGGTTCGCCGATGAGAACCGGGTTGTTCTTCGTGCGCCGAGAAAGCACTTGCACGACACGGCGAATTTCTTCGTCGCGTCCGATGACGGGATCGAGTTTCCCCTTGCGAGCCGCTTCCGTCAAATCGCGGGTGTAACGCTGCAGTGCCTGGTATTGGTTTTCCGGCGTTTGATCCGTTACCCGATGCGATCCACGAACCTGCTGCAGTGCCTCGAGCAGATCGTCATGGGTGGCGCCGACACCATTCAGAAGATTCTTGCTCTCCGTTCCCTTCACATCAGCCAACGCGAGCAGGAAGTGCTCGGTGGAGACGAACTCATCGCCGAGGTCCCGGGCGTCGGCCTCTGCCCTGTCGAAGACCTGATTGATCTCACGAGAGAGCGTTGGTTGCGCGTTCGACTGCTTCGGATACCGCGCCATCTCGCGGCCGACGGCCTCGCGCAATTGCGCCACGCTGACGCCAAGCTTCTGTAGTACCGGTACGACGATGCCTTCGTCCTGCTCCAGCAGCCCCATCAACAAATGGAGATCGTAGACGAGCGGATTGCCCGCGCGTCGTGCGAGATCCACCGCCGCGTTGAGGGCCTCACTTGCCTTTACGGTAAGCCTGTCAGGGTTAATCATTTTCGCCGATCGGATTTCTGCGGGTAGACGCGCGAAAAGTGCAACGGAGGTGCCGCATAAAGCCAGCCATATTGGCGCAGGGATCCGCCGAAAAAGAAACGCGCCCTGGCGTTTCTGCCAGGGCGCGTGGGTTTGGCTAACTGATTACTGCTTCCTGACGATCATTTTCTTGACGAGGACTTTGCCGTCGACTTCCAATCGGAATAGGTAAATCCCGGAAGCCACGTCCTCCCCGGTCTGTGAGTACTTGCCGTCCCAGTACGCGGCGTAGGAGCCGCAGGTCAACAACTGGTTCTCCAGCGGCTCGCCACCAGCAGCATTGCCGATACCGCCCTGCAACACAGGTACGGCGACTTGCTGTGCCAGCAAGTTGTACACTTTTAGAGTGACGCGATGTTGACGACCCGCATCTGCGCATCCCTGGGCATCGCCGATCACGAACGGAATACGGGTGTCTTGAGTGACCGGGTTCGGGTAATTCTGGTTTAACTGCAACCCGGCGCCTTGTCCCCCGGGGTTTTGGGTCTGAACACCCTGAGCCGCCGAAAGACTTGGCATGAACGCGCCGATAACGAGCACCAAGAAGAGCGCTCGACACAGCTGCTTCATGTTGTCTCCAAATGCTGACGAAAAAGGGTCTTTAGACGCTAACTCCTACCAAGGTGGACATGTGTTCTCTGGCGCGAACTTACGAACGTGTAGTTGAGGTGTCAAGCAGAATACTGGGTGTTTCCTTCAGTACTCGCCCATCCCCACGACGTTCCGTAATCCCGCGGCGATCACAAAACTCCAGGAAAGGAATCAGGAACTTGCGGGAAGATCCCAATACATCCCGAAGCTGAGCAGGTGCATAGACCTGTCCCGGCTTCAGCGATTCCCTGAGTTGCGTGATCATGGCTTCCAGCGCACTCCGGTCATAGTAGCGATCCCGCTCCACCTGTACGATTCGCCCCTGCCGCTCCAACATGTGGAGCAAAGCAGGCACCGAGCTACCGTAGCGAGAGACGAGTTCTCCCACGCTCGGCGGCTCGTGCTCGGCAGCGCAAATATCATGCGCCAGGTGGTCGGTCGCCTCGAGATCGCGCACACTCGGAGATGGCGTCCAACCAACGCGTCGCAGGAGCGGACCTACTGCTTCGATTTCTTTCGCCTGTTCCAACCCTGAGATGGCAATGTCGGCGAGCTCCTCATGAACACGCAGACTCTCCCTGACCGTTCGCGCAGGCACGCCAACAGCCAATGGAGATCTGATTTCAAATTCCGCGACAATCCGTCTCACGCTTGCCATTACTTGTTCGACAACTCCCGGCATGAAAAGGTTGTGCGCGCCAACGTGTGTGCCACTTAAAGCAACCGCCTCATCTATTTCGGTTGGCGCGCAGCCGACGCGAACCGGAATATCTCGTCTCGGCAGGCCGTTCACGCCCTGACACTCGAGGATGTACCTCAGTCGCATGGACGGCTCGCTGGTCAGCAGTGCGAGTTTGTCTCCCCATGAGCCGGGCAAGCGACGACGGCGGGCAAATGGATCGATCACCACGCCACCACCGATCGTCCGTAACGGCGCCGGTAATCGTAAAACGAAGCGATCACCACCGCGCAGTACGATAGGTGCATCTGTAACGACACGCGCAATCGCTTCTCCAGTGTTGCGTTGAACGCCACCGCGTACGAGATGCGCACCGACTTCCGTTGCACCGGCATGCAGGCGGAAGCGCGTACGCGGCGTCAGAGCATCGAGCGAGCTCCGATCGATGCGTACAACGGCCTCGAACATTGACGTTGGCGCCCAGCGGGCATCGCTAACGACCACTGATCCGCGGGGGGCATCGTCAACGTCAACGCCGGCCAGTGCTACTGCAGCGCGTGATCCGGCGTCGACTCTTGCCGTTACCTTGCCATGCTGCTCCAGCCGTCGTACCCGAGCCTGTCGAGTCACAGGAAGGATCACTACCGGCGCATCCAGATCGAGCTCGCCGCTCCAAACGGTTCCCGTCACCACCGTGCCGGTTCCCTTGATGGTGAAGCAGCGATCGACGGGCAATCGAAACACATCTCCCGCACGCTTGCGTGCGGAGTGTGAGAGCAACCGCGCGAGAGAACCACGCATCTCCTCGATGCCCGCGCCGGTGCGGGCCGAGCAAACCATCGTTGTCGGTTCCGGGAGCTGTTTTTGGGTGAACAGTCGCAGAACATCCTGCTGGACCATACCGATCCATTCGTCATCAACCAGGTCGGACTTGCTAATGGCGACGGCGATCCGCGGGATTGCCAGCAGCTGAAGAATCGACAGGTGCTCGACGGTCTGGGGCATCACACCCTCATCCGCGGCGATTACAAGCAGCCCAAGGTCGATCCCACTGGCCCCGACCACCATGCTACGCACGAAGTCTTCATGGCCGGGAACATCGATTACGCCAACGGTCCCGATTCCTTCGAGGCCGATTGACGCAAACCCAAGATCGATGGTAATCCCGCGACGTTTTTCTTCGGGAAGGCGGTCGGTGTCGATGCCCGTCAGTGCCTTGACGAGAGCTGTTTTTCCATGATCGATGTGCCCGGCCGTTCCAATTATCACGCCGCGCTCCAGCGGTCGTGCTCCCAAACTGCGAACGCCCGGAGCGGCCGATCGTCCCCGACGTGAGCACCAATGAATTCGCGCAGCAAACGCTGGTGAGAGCGACCTTCGTTTTCGGCGAGCTGGCCCACCTCCGCCCGATCGTCTGCGACCGGTGGAAAGGTCGCTTCCTCCAACCAGGCTCGAATTACCTTGCGCGCGGTAGCTGGAATTCTCCGGCCAATCGGAGCCAGTCTGCTGCAGGACGGGCAAACAATTCCGCCCGCCGCGTGTGAGAACGCTGCCTCATCGGCGTCGCGCAGCGGAGTGTGACACAGCGCACAACTCGACAACTCCGGAGTGAACCCGAGCACTGAGATAATCCGCCAGCAGCCAGCGAGGCCATCTTCAACAGTCGTGGCGGGGGAAGATCGAGTCAGTCGGTCCAGACTATCTGCCACCGTCTCGTACAAAGATGGATTCGCCTCCTCTCCTCCGAACCGCAGCGCCAGCTCGGCGATCGCGGACGCCGCGGTAAACCGGCCGATGTCGAAGGCGAGCGCATTTCGCGCGCGGGCAAGCTCGAACGACGACAGGTTGTGCAGCTCGCGATTCGGTTTGACGTAAATCTGTGCCGACCCTTCAGCGAACAGGTCCAGCGCGGAGCCATAACGGCCACGCGATTTGCGCGCTCCCCGCGCGAGCACCGATTGGACGCCGGCATCCCGGGTCAACAACCGGATGATACGGGAGCTCTCGAGGTAGTCGAACGCGTGCAGAACGATGGCGTCGGTGGCCAACAGCGACATTCAGAGAATGTAACACGCGGCACGAACCGCCTGCACATCAGAACATCGTCGACGCCCTGCCCCCGATCAAAACGGTTCTTCCCGGCGCCGGAAAATTGAAAACCTCTTCGTAACGCCTGTTGAAAAGATTCTCCAGGCGAGCGGTCAGGGTCAGCTTTCTCGCCGCTCTGAATAGCGGTAGCTCCCCGGACAGATCCACTTTCGTGTACGCCGGCAACGAAACTCGCGGCGACGGGAATTGCGTGAAATCGAGGTCAGGCCGCCGACCAACGTAGCTGACGGAGCTGCCGACGGTGAATCCAGCGGCATCGAAATAGGAAAGGACGAGCGCTCCCGAATGACTGGGGCGGCGGAGCAATGCGTCGCCAGGCCGGTCGCCGCCCTGATAGTTCGCGTCGACCGCATCGACGCGCGGGTTGACCACCGTATAGCTGGCATTTCCTCTCCAGCGATTGCCGATGGCTACCTGCAGCTCCGTCTCGAAGCCATTCGACACGACGGCGTTGAGGTTGGCAAAACTTCCTTTGAAGTCGGGAGGGCCACCGTTCACATACTGTATCAAATCCGCGAAACGTTGCCTGAAATAGCCGGCGCTGAAACGGGCGGCATCGCCGGGAAGGGTGCCGACCAACCCGATCTCCGCAGAGTGAATTCTTTCTGGCTTGAGATCAGGGCTTCCCACCGTATAGAGCGTCGGCCGCAATTCGTTGAACGCGGGAGCGTTGAACGCGTTGCTCAGAGACGCCCGAAGCCGGATTCCGGGCATGACTCCGGCATTGGCGCCAACGCGATACGTGGCGAACCGCGCATAGTCAGAGTTGTCATCGACCCTGCCGCTCAGCGTGTACGAGATGCGCTCGACCGGATTTCCGATCAGCTCAGTGTAGTAGGCGATACTGTGACGAGTTGCATCGAACGCTTCGGTTTGGCTCGTCGGTGCCCCCACAGGTCCCGAGCCGGTGGCGCTGTTTTCGTGTTCCTGTTCGAACACCCCGCCGAGAGTCAGCACGGCGTTCGTCGGCAGGAAAAGCGCGGCGCGCCCCTCGACATTTCTCCGATATCCGCGCGAACGCAGTGCAGAGTGCTCAGGCGCAGACGATCCGAACGGGACAGCGATGTCTTCGCTCAGGTCGTAGACATCGTTGGTGCCGGCCAACAATCGCGCCTGGGCTCGATCTCCGATGCTCCGAGCTGCGTCCAACCCGACGGTCAGCCGATGCTGGACGCGATATGAATTCGTGTCGACCGGCTGCCCGGTGAAATCAGTCGGATAGTGAAACTCGGCGGTGGTATACCGGGCAGAGATTCTAGCTTCACCGAGACCGCTGCTCCCTCCGACGGACGTGCTCAGCGTGCCGTTACGGTACTGATTGTTGAACGGCAGGATCCCATCAGTGGAATGATGTCCGGCGGCCAAAGAATAATTGGTCGTTCGGATTGCGCCGAGCGTCTCACCGTCAACGTCGAGCGTGTGATACGTCCCGCCTCGAGCGGAGATGGAACCACCCGGGCTCGCGGATCCGCGGCGAGTGAAGATCTGCACGACTCCGCTGACCGCATCTGCGCCATAGAGAACGCTCGCCGGACCACGCACGATTTCTATTCGATCGATGTTGTCCGTCGTCAGATGACTGAAATCGAAATAGCCGCCGGCCGCGTTCACTGGAACGCCGTCGATCAGGACTTTGGTGTATCGGCTTTCCCCCCCACGGAGAAAGAGCGACGTAATCGAACCGGGCGAGCCGCTCTGTACCAGTTGCGCGCCGGGCACCTCTCTCAACGCATCGGAGACTCTGCTCACGCCCCGCGCTCGCAGGTCATCGCCGGACAGAACTGTCACTGGCTGTGACAGCGCGTCGGCCCGTCGCGGGATTTTCGAGGCGGAGATTACTACAGGCTCCAGCTTCGTCGTATCTGGAGACTGCGCCAAACAAGAAGGACCCGAAATCGTCAGGAACGTAGCCAGCGTTAGCGCGAGTTTCGTTTTCATGGTTTGGTTCTCTTCACTCTGATGGTTCACGGTTTTAGTGGGCGGCGGAGAGGCACGAGGGCCGGCGCGCCGACAGCGGGGTCGCGAGTGACGACAACTGGCCAGCCGTAAATCGATTCGAGACGTTCGGCCTTCATCACATCGTTGGGAGTGCCACTTACGGCGATTTTCCCGCGATCGAGCAGAACGATGGTGTGGGCGAAGCGAGCGACGAGGTTCAACTGATGGCTCACCAGCAGGATTGCCAGCCCGCTCCGCGCCAGCGATGAGAGGAGCTCGAAGATCGCCATCTCGTGGGCGACATCGAGAAAAGTTGTCGGCTCGTCGAGAACGAGAGCCGGTGCCTGCTGTGCAAGTGCACGGGCAATCCTTACCCGCTGCCACTCACCGCCGGACAGGGCATCGGTCGTCCGGTCTGCCAGCTCGACAACTTCAGCTTGCGCCAGGGCGTTATCGATTGCGCGCTCGTCGTCGGCCCCGGGAGATCGCCACAATCCAAGATGCGGATACCGTCCGAGCCCGACGTAGTCGCGCACACGCATTGGAAACGCGGTTTCCTCACGCTGCGGCACTGCTGCCATCCTCTGTGCGAGCGCGTTCGGAGCAAGTGCGCGCACGTCATCGCCACCAATCATCGCGTTGCCGCGGATGATGTCGACGCGACCGAGCAGCGCACGAACGATGGTGCTCTTCCCGGAACCATTTGGACCAGCGAGCGCGGTAATCTCTCCTGGCGGACTCGTGAAGCTCACGCCATCCACCGCGTTGCTGCGCGCAGCCGGATAGGAAACGACCAGATCCGCGACGGCGATCACGACGTCTTCCTTAGCTGAACGAGGAAAAACGGGACTCCCAGCAGCGCCGTGATCGCGCCGAGCGGCAGCTCGAGGGGAGACGCGAGCGTTCTTGCCGCAAGATCGGCTGCCACCACCAGTGTGCCGCCAATGAGCCCAGCCGCGAGAATGAGCTGTCGATGTGCGCGTAGTCCCATCGCCCGCGCGAGATGGGGCACCACCAATCCAACAAAACCGACGAGGCCGGCAGCAGCGACGGTCGAAGCCGCCAGAACTGCCGCGAGGATGAAGGCACGCCGTCCGGCGCGCTCGGCGTCAACGCCAAGTGAAATTGCCGTGTCTTCTCCGAGCGCCAACACATCGATCTCACGCGCCCAGTAGATCACCGCCGCGCCTATTACACCAACACTGCCGGCGAGCCAGGCCACGCGAGACCACGTCGCATCAGTAGCCGAGCCCATCATCCACCACAGCGCCCCGCGAATTCGATTCGGCTCGGCGCTCGCCAGCGCAACCATGATCACTGCGTTGGCAAATGCTCCGACGATCACGCCGGCAATGAGAAGGGT
>DASUZC010000227.1:0-3853 GCA_036377095.1 Gemmatimonadaceae bacterium | reverse complement strand
GATTTACGATCGCGTTTTCCTTATCACTCTTGGCCGCACTTTCGTCGACTGCCATCGCGCAGAGCGATGAGCAGGGTACGTGGCGGATTTATTACCAGCCGGATCGCGACCGCGTCCAGCTTTCGTTCGAGCACTATGAGAACGGAAGTCGCCGACATGGATCGACATCCTTCGGCGTGCGCCCCGAACAACTGCGTGGTCTTCCGGCGTCTCAGCTTTCATCCTACAGCGGTCCCGTCAGATTTCAGCTGGTGCGCGATGCCGGCACGTTCAACTTCGAGGGAACTATGCGCGACGGTCATGCCACCGGCTTCTTCACCTTCGCGCCCGATGCACGATTCCCGCAGCAGCTTGCTTCACGCGGTTACGAGCGGCCGACCACCGATCAGCAATACTGGCTGGCGATGCACGACGTCGGCTACGCGATGCTCGACGAGCTGCGCGCGCAGGGATACGAGCGTCCGTCCGTCGATCAGCTGGTCGTGATGGGGATGCACGGCGCCAACCTCGACTACATGAAGTCGCTCAGTACCGCCGGATATCGCGTGGGCAGCACGCATCGGCTGGTGGCTCTGCGGGACCACGGAGTGTCCCGCGAGTTCATCGGCGGTCTCACTGACGCCGGATACAAAGATCTGTCCCTCGACGATCTCCAGGAACTGCGCGATCACGGCGTGACCCCGGACTTCATTGCATCGCTGCGGCGATTCGGCTTTACGAATTTGACCACCGATCAGTTGCTCGAAGCACGCGATCACGGAGTCACCGAATCGTTCATCGAGGATTTCCGCGATCTCGGTTATACAGATGTCACTCTCCGTGAGTTCGTCAGGATGCGAGACCATGGAGTCACGCCGGGATTCGCGCGCCAGCTGCGCTCATCGTACGGCCGTCAGCTGAGCGTAAACGACTTGATTCGTCGCCGGGATCGCGGGGATTACTGAAGCGGGAAGCGGGAAGCGGGAAACGGGAAACGGGAAACGGGAAACGGGAAACGGGAAACGGAAAGCTATCACTAGACTCAACCCTTTTGCGGGACAATGCATCCAATGAATACGACTCTTACGGGACACCCGCCCATGCAGCGCTCTGCTAAATTCGCGTTCGTCTTTCCACTGCTTTTGCTCGCCGCAGTAGCCAATGCGCAGAGCGATCGCGCCGAGCGCTGGCGCGACAACTGTGAACGCGGCTGGAACAACGACCGTCCCCGTTTCTGTGAGCTGCGCTCCTACACTATTTCGCCCTCGACGAGTGTTTCAGTAGATGGCGGAGCGAACGGCGGCGTGTCGTTCTACGGTGAGAACCGGCGCGACATCAGGGTTGTTGCGCGAGTCCAGGCGAGCGCCGATGACGAGGCAACGGCAGCAGCGATTGCGCGTGAGATTCGCATCACCACCGAGGGCGGACAGATCCGCGCCGAAGGTCCTTCGCATCGCAATCATACTTCCTGGTCGGTGAGTTACGACGTGTATGTCCCGAGCCAGACCAACCTCGAAGCCAATACCGAGAACGGCGGGATCTCCGCCGAGGATGTTCGCGGAGAAATAGACTTCGAAGCCACGAACGGCGGCATTCATCTCTCGGACGTTGGCGGCAACGTGCGAGCGCGGACGACCAATGGCGGCGTGATCGCCGCTCTCTCGGGAACGACCTGGCAGGGTCAGGGTCTGGATCTGCGCACGACGAACGGCGGCGCAACGGTGTACGTACCGCGCGGCTACAACGCGCAGCTCGAGACGGGCACGACGAACGGCGGGATGCGTGTCGACTTCCCGATTACGGTGCGTGGCTCGCTCAGCCGGCATATCTCAACACAGCTCGGATCGGGTGGACCCGTAGTGCGCGTAGTGACGACGAATGGCGGAGTGCATATCGCCGAACGTTGACTCGGCCCGTTGATCTCCGCGCGTATCGGGCTTGGTTCAATACAGAAGCGGCGAGCCGCTTCTGTTTGTGATTGCCAGCTAGGCGACGAAGTCTCAACGCCGCGGTCCAGCACCGACCTTCCCGCCCGCGTAAAATAAAAGCACGCGCGAAGGAGTCAGACTTGGAAGTATCGGCCTACGTCAGCTTCAAAGGCGATTGCGAAGAGGCGTTCAAATGCTATGAGGACGAGCTGGGTGCCAAACCTGGCCTCCTCTTCCGTTACGCTGATACGCCAATGGCCGACGTCGTTCCCGAAGGCTGGGAGAAGAAGATCATGCACGGCAGCATCCGGATTGCCGGGAAGTTGTTGGAGGGCGCCGACGTTCCTCCCGAACAGTATGAGAAGCCGCAGGGATTTTCGCTGTCGCTGAACGTCACAAGCGCGGATGAAGCCGAGAAGGTGTTCAAAAAGCTGGGGAGCGGCGGTCGGGTGGTGTACCCGATCGAAAAGACATTCTGGGCGGAGCGATTCGGCATGCTCGTCGATCGCTTCGGCATTCCGTGGATGATCAGCTGCGAGACCCCGGGAGGTTAGAGTCAATGCCGCGCCTGACAACAACACTCGCCATCCTTTGCGGTCTCGTACTCGGCGGCGTCCTTCCTGCTCAACAGCAGTCCGCCTCGACCGGAAGCAGCACCGCGCAGGCGACTGGTCTTCCGTCTGACGCCGAAATTCTCGCGATCATCAAGCAACGCGTCGACGACAAGCGGAGTGCGGGCATTGTCGTCGGCGTCATCGACGCCAATGGCCGGCAACGCCTCGTGTCCTACGGTGATCCGGGGCCAGGCCAGCCGCCGTTGGATGGTAAGTCCGTGTTTGAGATCGGCTCGATCTCGAAAGTGTTCACGTCGACGGTACTGGCGGAGCTGGTGCAGGAGGGAAAGGTGCGTCTCGACGATCCGGCGCAGAAATACCTTCCGTCGACGGTGCAGCTTCCAACGCGCAACGGGAAAGTGATCACGTTGGGGAACCTGGCGACGCAGAACTCCGGGCTGCCGCGCTTGCCCTCCAATCTGAAGCCCGTCGATCCGACGAATCCGTATGCGGACTACACGGTGCAGCAGATGTACGACTTCCTGTCCAGTTATCAGCTGACGAGAGATCCTGGTGCCGAGTTCGAGTACTCGAACCTCGGTGTCGGCCTGCTCGGACACGTGTTGTCGCGCGCGACTGGATTGTCTTACGAGGAGCTCGAGCGGCAGCGAGTGTGGGCTCCGCTCGGCATGACCAATACGGCGATCACTTTCACGCCCTGGATGAAGGCACACCTCGCGATCGGGCACGACCCCGAAGGCAAAGTTGCTGGGAACTGGGATCTGCCGACGCTCGCTGGTGCTGGTGCGATTCGCTCCACGACGAACGACATGCTCAAGTTTCTCGACGCGAATCTGCATCCCGAGCGTGGCGCGCTGCAGCGGGCAATGGCGTTCGCGCACGAAGAGCGGGCGCCGGCAGGTAACATGGCGATCGGTCTCAATTGGCTCACCGCACGCGCGGGTGGCAGGACGATCGTGTGGCACAACGGCGGCACCGGTGGCTACCGCACGTTTATAGGATTCGAGCCGTCGCAGAAGACAGGCGTCGTCGTGATGACGAATTCCGCCGGTGCGGGCGCTGACGATGTTGGATTTCACATCCTCAATCCTGCGCTCCCACTCGTGCCAAAGGCGGCGCCGCCTAAAGCGCGAACCGCCATCGACGTTCGACCTGACGTCCTCGCGCGCTATGTGGGCAGGTATCAGCTCGCGCCCAGCTTCATTCTGGAAGTCACCCTGAAAGACAACCTGTTGTATGCGCAGGCGACCGGGCAGCCAATGGTACGGCTGTGGGCGGAATCAGAGACCAGTTTCTTTCTCAAGGAAGTTGACGCGCAGCTCGACTTTATCCGTGATGCGCAGGGCAACACCACCGGGCTGGTGTTGCATC
>DASUZC010000226.1:0-3485 GCA_036377095.1 Gemmatimonadaceae bacterium | reverse complement strand
CCCTGCCTGGCGGCGCGAATGCGTTCTTCTTCGGCGATCAGGTCGGGTCGATTGTGAATCGCCTGGTCGACCAGCGTCGCCTCATCGGGAAGCGTCTGGCGGGCAGCGGCCGGTGACAGTGAATCGGTGAGCGCGATCTCGGTGCCAACAGGCAATGCCAGTGCGCGCAGGAGATCCAGATAAGCGTGACCGCGCGCGTTGCGCGAGGTGATCAGACTCGCGCGAGTTGAAGCCAATTGCGCCTGAGCGCGAGTGACATCAAGTCCGACGCCGGTTCCGGCCTGGAGCTGCGACTGTGCGATATGAAGGAGCTCGGTGGCGAGCAGTGTGTCGGCCCGGCGAGCGCGCAAATCAGCATCGGCGCGCATCGCGCGCACGTACGCGGTGGTCGCGATCGTGGCCGCCTGCTCGGCAGTCGCATCGGCGTCGGCGTTCGATGAGCGCGCCTGGGCCTGCGCGGACTTTATGCGGCCGATCGCGCTGAAGTCGAGAAGGTTCTGCTGGACGCGGCCACGAACGTCGAGGGTGTTGATTGGACCCTCGATTTGTCCCTGAGGATCGAAGAGCGGCGGCACGCCCGGCTGCGAGGGGAAATCGATGCCGAGTGTCGACGTGTTGAAGGTACGTCCAGCTTCCTGCACGTAGCTGCTGACGTTGGGCAGCAGCTCCGCGCGACGTTGACGTACGCGCGCCTGTGCTTCATCGGCGCGGAGCCTGGCGCCCATGGCGATCGCGCTCTGGCGCGCGGCAAGTCGCGCGGCGTCGCCGAGGCTGATCGGAATTACGCCGGCTTGGGGTGGGGGCAGGGAGTCGGGCGTCTGCGCGAAGCCAACAGACGATGTGATTGCAATCGTTGCGGCGGCGGCAAAGGCGCGAAGCCGTACGGTCGGGAAAATCTCAGTCATTGTAAAAAGGGAAAAACGAGGCTGCGGGAGCGCCGTCGGCTTGTTCACACGGTCCGCCGGACGCGGTCACGGAGTGCAGGTAGAACTGGGCCAGCTCACGAAAAACATCCTCGGCCTTCTTGTGGCAGAGAAGCGGTACTCCGGTGTGCTCTTCCAGCCAGATGCCGTTCATGACTGTCATCGCGACGAGCATGCGCGCGGCGATCATCGGATCAACGTCGCGGAACTCGCCGGCGTCGGTGCCGCGGCGAATGATTCCGCTCAACAGCTTGAGACCGCGCGCCACGACTTCATCCGCGTAAAAGCGGGCGAGGTCGGGGAACTGGTGCAGCTCGCCGATCACCAGTCGGTGCAGGGTATTGAAGACTGGGGAGCGCACGAACGTCCAATAGCCGCGCATGGCGGCGTAGAGCTGCTCGGTAGGCGTGCCGTGGGTGACCGTGCGTTCGCCGGCTTCGATGCTGGCGACGGCGGTCTGTCGGACTACTTCTCGAAAGAGCTCTTCCTTGTTGGGGAAGTAGAGGTAGATGGTGCCTTTGGAGACGCCGGCCCGTTTGGCGATGTCGTCGAGTCTGGCTTTAGCGAGTCCGCATTCGCCGAAGACCTCGAGGGCGGCATCGATGATCTGCTGAGGCCGGTGCTCGGGTCGCCTGCGCCACTTTGGCGATTTGGGCGATTTGGTGGCGGTGGACTTGGTAGGCATTCAGGTAAACAGATAGTAACTGACTGGTCAGTAAGATAATACGCGTTCGCAGGCGCGTCAAATGGGCTGACCAGCTTAGTTACCTGGGCTGACTCGCTGCCGAGCTCTCTTCCGAATGCCGATACTTCGCATTGGTCAGCAGGACTATCGAGGTCAGTACCAGAAAGAGCGTCACCCCCGCCAGGATGAAACCAGTGAGCGCGGCGCCGAGGTCCGTTCTCTTTTTGATCGCCATCACTTCGCTCCCTGCTCGCTGGTAACGCGCGCCTTCGAGAGTGTGTCGTTCTGATTGATCTTCGGAATGACGTCCTGGCCTTCAATCACTCGCCCGAAAACTGTGTGCACACCGTTCAGGTGTCGAGTGTTCGCCTCGTTGAGCACAATGAAGAACTGGCTGCCGCCGGTGTTCTTGCCCGCGTGCGCCATCGACAACGCCCCGAGCTGGTGCTTGTGCGGATTGCCCTGCGTTTCACAGTCGATTTTGTAGCCGGGGCCGCCGGTTCCAACCGGACCTTTGGCGAACTCGCCACCCTTCGAGTACGGATCGCCGCCCTGCACGACGAAATCCTTGATCACGCGATGGAACCTGGTGCCGTCGTAGAATCCCGAATTCGCCAGCTTCTCGAAGTTCGCGACGGTTTTGGGCGCGTCCTTCTCATAAAGCTCGGCGCGCATTGTTCCTTTATTGGTTTCGATCGTAGCGAATTTCGTCATTACTTGGGGAGAGATTGAGGGTAAAACTAATAGAACTTTTTGAGGATTGAGGCGTTCGGACCAACTACCAGTCCGGAATTCGGACTAACTGAGGAATGCAGACAACAATCGGAAAAGCACACGGGTTTTCTCCGAAACCATCAATTCGTCAGCAATCAGCAATGCAGTTGGTCGGAACCCCTCAATGCTCAGTGTTTACCGTGCATCCGCAGCTGGGTTGGCTCGTGGTGATGCCTGTGGGGCGGACGCCGCGCGAAATCCTGCTGGCCGTTCCGGACTCGCTTGAGCGAGTGCTTTGCGAACGCCGTCAACATCGAAATCGGTGCCGTAGACCGGCGTCCCTGGCTGTTGCTTCCAGGAATCGTCGAGTCCGCCGGCGTCGACGCCATCGAAGCCGAGCTCGTCGAGCAGGTTGATCACGAGCTCTTTCGACTTCTTGTCGTCGCCGGCGACGGGTAGCGCAATTCGTCCCCGCGCGTCGCCCGGCTTGCCCAGTTCGAGCAGATGGCGTGCATAGATATTGTTGAAGGCTTTAACGACCGGGCGGCCCAGCTGTTGGGAAACCCAACGGCTTTCCGTGGTTCCCGACTCGATTTCAGCGATATGTCCGTCGCGCCGCGGATAATAGTTACCCGTGTCGACGATGACGACATTGTCCGGCGTGTCGGCGAACAGGTCGCGGGCTAGCTTGGCGATGTTTTTCTCGGGGATAGTCACGATAACGACTTCGCCCTGCCGCGCCGCTTCGCGCGGCGTCACCGCCTTCGCACCAGTCTCGCGTGCGAAATCCGCGAGCGTCTCAGGTCCGCGTGAATTAGCGATGAAAACCTCGTGACCAAGCTGAGCGAAACGGCGCGCCAGAGTTCCGCCGATGTTACCCGCGCCAATGATCCCGATTCTCATACTCTGCCTTCCCCTCCTCTCGGTACTGTGCTTGACGGACAAATCTGCGCAAGTGTGCATAGCGGACACTGCGGTGATCTTGCGAAACACACTCGCCGTCCGTGAAAGATCAGCACGTGCGCCAGCATCGTCCATTCGTCGCGATCGACGAGCGCCATCAGGTCTTGCTCGACCTTCACCGGATCGGTCTGCCGCGTTAGCCCAAGACGCATCGCCAATCTTCCAACGTGGGTATCGACGACTACACCTTCGTTCTTTCC
>DASUZC010000225.1:0-3889 GCA_036377095.1 Gemmatimonadaceae bacterium | reverse complement strand
ACGCCGGAATGATCCCGCATTCGCCAGCCAACTCTCCACGCAACAGAATCAGGAAATGAAGCTGGATGATGTAGTGCGAACATCTGCGGCAGTGGCCGCGACATCGGGTCGACTGGAGAAGATCGCGCGCCTCGCCGAGCTTCTTAAGCAGACCCCATCCGACGAGATTCCGATCGCTATCGGATTTCTGATCGGCTGGCCGCGGCAGGGCAAACTCGGCGTGGGTTGGGCGAGCGTTGCTGCAGCGCGCAATCACGCTCCGGCGGCACAAGCAACGCTGGAATTGCGTGACGTCGATCGAGTCTTCGACCAGCTACAGTCGGCGCGCGGGAAGAATTCCGCGCGTCAGCGAGGCGACCTGCTCGGCGAGCTGATGTCGCGCGCGACCGCCGAAGAACAGGACTTCCTCGGCAGGCTCATCATCGGCGAAGTGCGTCAGGGCGCACTGGAGGGCGTGGTACTGGAAGGGATCGCCAAGGCCGCCGGCCTGGCGTCGGATCAGATCCGACGTGCTGCGATGATGGCGGGTGATCTTGGAGTCGTCGCCAGCGCTGCACTCGGTGAGAACCGCGAAGCAGCACTGGCCGAGTACCAGCTCCAGCTCTTTCGACCAGTCCAGCCAATGCTCGCGGATTCAGCGGCGAATATCGAGGAAGCGCTCAGTGCCGGTGTGCCTGCCGCCGTCGAATGGAAGCTCGATGGCGCACGCATTCAGGTGCACCGGCAGGACGAACGTGTAGCGGTTTACACGCGCGGTCTGATCGACGTCACGCCGGCCGTCCCCGAAGTAGTCGAAGCGGTGCGTGCCCTGCCGGCGCGCGGGCTGATTCTCGACGGGGAAGTCATTGCGCTCAGCGCCGATGGACGACCGCTGTCATTCCAGGACACGATGCGTCGCTTCGGCCGTCGTCTCGACGTTTTGAAACTGCGCGAGACGCTTCCGCTGACGCCTTTTTTCTTCGATGTGTTGCTCCACGATGGTGAGACTGTCATCGACGATCCACTTTCAGCGCGATTGGAGCGCCTCGACAGTTTTGCAACGAGGGAAATGCGGGTGCCGCGCATTGTCACCAGCGCGCTCGAAGACGCGACGCAGTTCCAGAAGGATGCGTTGGCCCGCGGACACGAAGGTGTGATGGTGAAATTGCTGTCCGCACCCTACGCAGCAGGGCGACGTGGATCGGCGTGGATCAAGGTGAAGGAGGCGCGCACGCTCGATCTGGTAGTGCTGGCGGTCGAGTGGGGATCGGGCCGCCGGCAGGGTTGGTTGAGCAACATTCACCTGGGCGCGCGCGATCCGAATAACGGCGGCTTCGTCATGCTCGGCAAAACGTTCAAGGGAATGACGGACGAGATGCTGGAGTGGCAGACGAAGGAATTTCTGGCGCGCGAAGTCAGTCGCGAGGGCCACATCGTGCACGTGCGGCCCGAGCTCGTCGTCGAGATTGCGTTCAACGAGGTGCAGAAGAGTCCTCATTATCCCGGCGGAGTCGCGCTACGTTTTGCGCGGGTGAAGGGGTATAGGCCCGACAAGAAGCCTGAAGAAGCTGACACGATTGACGCTGTGCGCGCATTCCTGCCCCAGGACCAAAGCTAGATCGAATGCAAAAACGCAATGCCAATGTCTGAGAGGTCCGCAAACAAGATCGACGTCGACGTTGCCATCATCGGCGCGGGAGTCGCCGGCCTGGCAGCGACGCGAGCGCTTGCCGATGCCGGACTGACCACATGCACGCTGGAAGCGCGCGATCGGATTGGTGGGCGCATGTATACGGTCCGCGATGAGCGGCTACCGCACGCGATCGAGCTTGGCGCCGAGTTCATTCACGGCAGCGCACCGGAGCTGGTGGAGCTCGCCCGGGATGCGCGACTTGCTGCGTTCACCATCGAGGGCAGTCACTGGCATCCGCATGGTCGGCGCCTCACCCGTGCTGACGATTTCTGGGCTGACCTGCACAAGGTGATGCGTTATCTCCCGGAGAAAGGTGCCGACGAATCATTCGCTGATTTTCTGGATCGCGCACCGGGTGGTCGCGGTGCGGGCGAGGCACGGACGCTGTCAAAGCAATTCGTGGAGGGATTTCACGCGGCACAGCCAGAGAAAATCAGCGCCAAAGCGCTCGCCGATGGCGGCGCACCGAGCGAGGATCCTGAAGAACAGCGAATGATGCGCATCCCTGCGGGATACGACGGTGTTCCTCGCTGGCTCGCCCGTGGATTGGATGAGCGAATCATGACAGAAACCGTGGTGGCGGCCGTCGAGTGGGAACGTGGGAGCGTGACCATTTCGGCACGCACGAGCGGAGGCACGAACGTCTCGATTCGCGCGCGTGCTGCCATTGTCACCGCGTCGCTGGGAGTTCTCTTCGCTCCACCCGGAGCACCGGGCGCAATCGTATTTCAACCAGTTCCACCGCTGCTCGAGAAAATCCGTAGCAAACTGACGATGGGATCCGTGCAGAAAGTGGTCATGCTCTTCCAGGAACGGTGGTGGACAGAGAAGCTCAAATGGGCGCCCAAGGATGCGTCGCTCGACGACATGAGCTTTCTCTATGGCGATACCGGCGATTACCCGACCTGGTGGACACTGCATCCGGCGCATTTGCCGGTGATAGTCGGTTGGGCGGGGGGACCGTCCGCGCAGCGCCTGACGGGCAAGCCTTACGAGGAGAAACGAGACCGCGCCATTGCCGCGCTCGCCAAAAATTTTGGCGTCACCCGCCGTCGGGTTGAATCACAGGTCCTCGAGCTGTGGACTCATGACTGGGATATGGACCCGTACGCGGGAGGCGCCTACAGCTACTCCCTTGTAGGTGGCGCAACCGCGGCGGCGAAGTTCGCGCGTGGCGTGGACGGCACCCTGTGGTTCGCAGGCGAAGCGGCCGACGCGGAAGGACGGAACGGAACGGTCAACGGCGCAATCGGAAGCGGGAGAGCTGCCGCGAAAGGGGTCCAAGAGGCTCTGGCTTGACGACTCTTCAACGAATGCAAATCAAGACGATCGGGAGTACTCCATGTTGTTTAGAACCACAGTAGTAGTTGGTCTGTTGATGTCTAACGTGCTGGCGGCGCAAACGCCGATAGATAGCGTGCGCACACTCGCCGCCATCAACCGCGATTTCGTCAGACTCGGCCGACAGTACGGTGAATCGATCTGGCCGGGCTATCGACCGGACACCATTCCCGTTGCCTACGTACTTCCGCGACTGGGAACTGCGCTGTTCAACTGGACGGGCCCGTTGCCGGCCGGTTACCAGTCGGTGCCGGAAATCCCGGGAGTGGGCTGGTTGAGTCGCGAAAACATTTCCGCCGCCAGCACCGGAACTTCGATTGCCGGCCGACAGGTGGCGCAGGTATCGGTGAGTGCGCTGGCGACAGCAGTCGTCCTGCCGCTCGCATTTCACGAAGCATTTCACGCCTTCGAACACGCGTCACAAAAACCGGGGCTACGGTTCGGTCACGGAGAGAATTCCTTTTACGTGGCGAGCTATCCCATCTTCGCCGTGCCGAACGAGTCACAGTGGGCGCTCGAGGGTCGCTTGTTGAGTGATGCGCTCGCTGCAAGCTCGATTGCCAGGAAGCGTGAGCTGGCGCGCGAATTCGTCGCCGTGCGACGACAGCGGCAGCAATTCCTCGACCCCAGCTACGCCGAGTTTGAGCAGGCGAGTGAATTGAACGAAGGCCTCGCCGAGTACGCGCTGGTGAGGGCGTTGCAATTGCTGGTAAGTGACACACTGCAGGCAACCGCTACGCGCGACGCTGCGCGGCGTACACTCGCCGCACGCATCAACGACCTCGCTTCGCTGACCCAGAACGTGACTCAGTCATTCCGGCTCCGCTTCTACCAGACAGGCCCTGCGCAGGCGCTGCTTCTGGATGACATCGCCGG
>DASUZC010000224.1:0-3317 GCA_036377095.1 Gemmatimonadaceae bacterium | reverse complement strand
GGACGTACGGTGCCCGGGGACTGCGTCGCCGCGCTTTGCACGAGACCCGTCGAACCGTTGGTGGATTTCAACGTCGACCGCAGTGGCCCGTCGGCCATAGCGCAGCACTTCCCGCGGAGTCCATTTACCGTATCCGTGGCTCCTTTGATCTATTGTCACGTGAGATCAAGACGCGCATTCACGATCGCGGGGAACGCGTGAAGGGCGGCTGGTATGAAGCGTTTGGCCACGAGTGGCGGAGGTTTCCGTCCACTGTCATCGGTTGGAGCACCGTGCCCTCCGGCGGTTTCACGTTTCCGGCGGGACCGTGGTGGACCGTTCCACATCTTCCACCGCAAGCGGATATCAAAGAGGTTTGGGAGCCGGCGAGATTCGGCTGGGTCTATGATCTCGTTCGCGCGCACCACCTCGACAACAATCCTCAGTATGGCGCGGCGTTCTATCGAAGGCTCCGTGAATGGTTTGAGGCATCGCCTCCCTACGACGGCGTGCACTGGTCGTGCGGCCAGGAGACGGCGATCCGCGCGATAGCAATCTTGCACGGCGAGACTGGCCTGTCTCCGGACCCGGCGAACGCAGAGAGAGATCGTCGTTTGGTGACGCAGGTGCTGGCGTCGTCCGGCGAACGAATCGAAAGCGCGATTGGTTACGGTCTGTCCCAGCGGAACAATCACGGAATCTCCGAGTCGGCGGGGCTCGTTCATATCGGGCTGCGTCTGGCGGGTGTGCATCCGCGCGCGACGAAATGGGTGGCGCAAGGACGCAGACTTCTCGATGAACAGATTCAGGATCAGTTTCTCGAGGATGGTTGGTACTCGCAGCACTCGTTCTTCTACATGCGCGTCGCGCTCCAGCAGGCACTGCTGGCGCAGCGCGCTTTGCTCGCGACTGGTCAGAGCCTGGCAGCGGCTTCCATCGGCAGGCTCGGTGCAGCTCTCGATCTCATCGTGACTGTGATCGACAGCGAGACGGGCCAAGTACCCAATTATGGAGCGAACGATGGCTCGCGCGTTCTGCCGCTTTCATCGGCTGCGTATCGAGACTTTCGACCGCTGCTGACGCTCGGTAGCTTGGTGCTGCGTCGACCAATGCCGGCTGAAATTCCACTCGATGGTGAGGTTGTCGCCTGGATTGGCGAAGAGCCGTTGACACCGGGACCAGCCCGGGGCGAGGGAGTCTACCGCGGAGAAAGCTCCGGATGGATAGTGGTGCGTCACCACGCGATCGTTGCATTTCTTCGAGCGGGAATCCTGCGGCACCGACCATCCCATCTCGATCTTCTTCATCTGAACCTGAGTATCGATGGCAGGGAAGTGATCATCGATCCCGGAACGTACGCTTACAATGCACCCGCGCCTTGGAAGAACGCGCTCGCGACAGCGAAGGTTCACAACGCTCCCGTCCTCGACGATACCGAACCAGCATCGAAGGGACCGCGTTTTTTCTGGAAGGCGTGGCCGTCGGCTCGCGTCGTGAGCGTCGCGAGACAACCATCAGGTGTGCGCGTTGTGGCCGAAGTGCCTGACCGGGTGCGGCGCGAGGTTGAAGTTCGCTCTGACGAAGTACTCGTAACGGATACAGTGCTGGACTCTCAGGTGAGATCCATTCAGGTGACATGGTTGGTGCATCCGGAGATGCCGTCGGGCGACGTCGTTCACGCTGAGCGGGCGACCGAGGTTGTAGCGCGCGCAGACGCTAGCGACGCCTGGTTTTCCCCGTCATATCTGCAACGGGTTCCAGCGCGCGGCGTGCGCGTACGAGCGGAACGGACAAATGGAGCGGACCCGTTGCAGCTTCGCGCGTCGATCGTGTCCCCGTTCCGAGGCGTAGGGCGCCTTTGAAACGCGCGCTCGATGTAGTGGTGGCGCTGTTCGGCCTCGTCCTGCTCTCGCCGCTGATGCTGGCGATCGCGATTGTCATTCGCTTCTTCATGGGATCGCCGGTGTTATTTCGCCAGCAACGGCCCGGCCTACACGGCGTTCCGTTTCAGCTCGTCAAGTTCCGGACAATGCGTGATCTTGCAGACGCCAGCGCTCAACCGCATCCCGACGCCGATCGGCTTACGTGGCTCGGTAGTTTTCTGCGCTCCACGAGTCTCGACGAGCTGCCAGAGCTGTGGAACGTGCTGCGCGGCGACATGAGCCTCGTCGGACCAAGACCGCTGCTGATGGAGTATCTTCCGCTCTATACGCCTCAGCAGGCGAGACGTCATGAGGCGCGGCCTGGTATCACCGGGTGGGCTCAGATATCCGGGAGAAACGCAATTAGTTGGGACGAAAGGTTTGCGCTCGATGTGTGGTATGTGGACCATCAGAGCTTGTCGCTGGATCTACGGATTCTGGCGACTACGTTGATCCGCGTGACCCAACGCGAAGGGACGTCGCAACCGGGCCACGCCACCATGCCGCGATTTCGTGGCTCGGCACCGACGTGAGCACAACTCGACTCATCATCATCGGAGCGTCGGGGCATGGAAGGGAAGTCGCCGACGCCGCGCGGGTCGCGGCTGCGGTGGATCCAACGTGGACCGACGTTTACGGATTCGTGGACGAATCTCCCAAGCTGGTGGGGACGACTATCGCGTCGCTCAAGGTCTTCAACGCGCCCCCCGATGGCGGGCAGGATGCGTGCGCAGGGTTGCTTGGAGTCGGCTATCCCGAAACGAAGGCGCGAATCATCCACCGTTTCATGAATCAAATCGCTGACTGGCCGACGCTGATCCATCCGCACGCGGTGATCGGAGATCGTGTATCCATTGATCGCGGCTGCTTCATCCAGGGCGGCTGCGTCCTTACGTGCGACATTGAGATTTCCGAGTTCGTGACGGTCAACTGCGGCGCCACGATTAATCACGACGTGCGTGTCGGGAGGCTGGCAACTGTTTCGCCCGGCGCCCACATCGGCGGCAATGTGACCATCGGCGAAGGCGCGTTTGTCGGTATTGGCGCGTCCGTAAAGCAAGGTATAACTCTCGGCGAATGGAGCGTCGTCGGGGCCGGCGCCGCGATCGTCGAGAACGTGCCCGCGAATGCAGTGGTCGGCGGAGTTCCTGCGCGCGTCATCAGGACTCGATCCGAAGGCTGGCACCTCGAGTCCCAGGATGGACTTCCGAGAGACTAGACACGACCCGCAACTTTGATCTGCCATGACTGCGCCTACGCATCGATACGCTCCCACCACCGTTACTCCGGATTCTGACGGCGAAGGAATCACGCCCGCGGAAGAAGGCTTTCCCTCCTGGCCAAGCTTCGATCAGGAGGAAGCGGACGCCGTCAGCGCTGTGATCCTTTCCAATCGTGTCAACTATTGGACAGGAG
>DASUZC010000223.1:0-4329 GCA_036377095.1 Gemmatimonadaceae bacterium | reverse complement strand
TCTGAGTGGTCTGAGATATTTGTACACTCCCGTCATCAGCTCATTGACACGCAAGACATTTCAAGTCGACACCGATGCCTGGGAGTCGTCACTTTCGCCTTTGGCAGTGCCGGCGGTGCGGGCCTTATCGACGCGCGCCTGGATGCGCTTGTCGTCCATTCGCTCGGGCCATCCGGCGAACTCGGGTGTAGGGCCCTTCCATTCGAGTTGATCCACATTCGCGAAAAGAGGCGCGTCCGTTCTCAGAGTCGCCAGGGTTTTGAACAGCAATGCCTGTTCGCGATTCTCGCCGAGTACTGTGTCGGGGAATGATTCAATCGGACCGTACCGGTTGAGCAGAGACGCAGCGGTGCTGGATCCGATGCCGCGAATGCCCGGATAGCCGTCCTGCGAATCACCAACGAGCGCGAGAAAATCGGCGACGAGCTCGGGAACGACGCCGAATTTGGCGCGCACTCCATCGGCATTCCTGATCTGCATTCCTTTGCGAATGATCTGCACGACGCGATCGCCGCGCACGCACTGCGCCAGATCCTTGTCGTTCGCCCATATGCAGACTTTTTCTACGCGCTCATCTTCTGATGCGATGCGCGCGGCGGATGCGAGTCCATCGTCTGCTTCGAGCTCCACCATTGGCCAAACCGCGACGCCCATCGCAGCGAGACCATCTTCCAGCGGCTGGAATTGGGCGAGGAGATTTGGCTCGATTCCCTCGCCCGTCTTGTAGTCAGGCCAAAGGTCGTTGCGAAACGACTCGATGATGTGATCGGTCGCCACGCCGACGTGAGTCGCGCCGGTCTCGATCATCTCGAGAACGGAGTGGAGCACGCCCGCAACCGCGCCGTACGGTTTGTCCTTTCCCTTGTTCCAGCTGCGCTGGCCGTAGAAGTGGCGAAAAAGCTCGTAAGTGCCGTCGATCACGTGGACGATCATGCTTCAATATCGCCGACCGCATATCGCGTGGAACGGCCCCGAGAGCCTGATTAGTGAAGTAAATCACTCGGATATGGGTACGCCTCTTGAACTATATAAGCTTTCTCAAAGCGAAGCTCATCAGGAGGCAGTAATGCGTTTCAAAGCTCTAACTCAATGGCGGACAGCAGTTTGGACGGCCGCGTTCGCGATGGTCGCGGCATCGGCAGCGACCGCACAGTCGCGCGTCGTCCTTCCGGCCGGATCCGTAGTAATCGTTCGCACGATGACTCCATTGCAATCGGCGTCGGCCCAGGTCGGTCAGACGTTTGATACCAATGTCGAAGAAAGCATCGGCGTCGACGAATTCACCGTTATTCCGGCTGGCAGCAAAATCCGCGGCGTCGTCAAAGTCGCCACACCAGCAACACGACAGCAGTCTGGAGTGATTGAGGTCGTTTTTGACCGACTCACACTCCCGAACGGCTCAGCTTTCCCGATCACCGGTAAGCTCACCAGCACTGATTCCGCTGAGCGCCGTCAGATCGAGAGCGATCCAAACAACCCGCGTGTAGTACTCGTTGGCGAGCGGGGCGGCATTGGAGCAACCATAGCCGGCGCCGGCTCGGGAAGAAGCACTAACAACATTTTCACCGCGCTCGGAGCCCTTCTCTCCGAAGGTCGTGACGTGAACGTTCCGGCTGGAACTCACCTCGCGGTCGAGCTCGAGAACGACGTTACACTCCGCGGCGGCGGCAGATTGCGCGGCGTCGAATCGTCCACGATCTACACCGCAACTGAACGTGTGCGCGCGGCACAGCAGGCGCTGGCTCAGTTGAATTATTATCGCGGACCAATCTCGGGTCAGCTCGACGACCAGACGCGTCAAGCACTCTTCCAGTTCCAGGCGGACAAGGGCTTCAGCGCAACTGGAAATCTGGATGGACGAACCGCTCGTGCACTGGGGATAAACCTCAACGGCAATATGGGTGGAGTCAGCGGTGGCCTTACAGGTAGTGTGCTATCACCGAGTCAGGCAGCTGCAGTACGACGTGACGCTCAAAGCCTCGTCATCCGTCAACGCAGCGATCTGTCTGCATCGAGTCTCGGTCGGCTGAATGCATCGCGTGCGTATGCGCAGGGCGACGTCGAACTATGGTTTGCGCTGTCAGCGTTCGCGGACAACGCGGCGATTTACGAGACGATAGTCAACAATGGCGGAAACGCCAATGCGGCAATACTTGCTGGACGCTCGCTGGGTGAAGCTGCCCGTCGAGTCGACAGCGCGATGGCCAACGCGCGTGCATCAACTGCGGTGCAGAACGCGTGGGCAAACGTGCGCCAGCAAATCAGCATGATTGGCAGCTCGAACATGTAAAAGCTTCAGCCGTTACGGTGCTGGCGCGGCGCTTCTCAGGTAACCGGGAAGCGCCGTGACAGCCCCCGGTTGAGAGCACACGAAAGACGCCACCGCATTCGCATGCGCGTTGATCTCAGCGAGTGGCAGCCCCGCCAGAAAATCAATCACGACTGCGGCAGTAAACGCATCGCCGGCACCAACGGTATCGACAACTGTGGTGTTCAGCGCCGGAGAGGTTGACTCCTCACCGCCTGCAACAAGCATTGCGCCCTCCGGCCCACGGGTCAGAGCAACCAGGCGCAGCGAGTACATGTTCATCAGGCCTCGCACTACACCGCGCGGATCGGATTCGCTCACGCCACACAGTCGTGCGACAATCGGCAGCTCTTCATCATTCAGCTTGACTGCGGTAGCCAGTCTCAACGATTGGTCTATGACAGCGGCGTCGTAGAACTGCTTCCGCAGATTGACGTCGAACATCCGCAGCGCGCTGGAACGCGTCGTCTTCACGAATCGCTGAATCGTCGTACGTGACTGCGACGATCGCTGTGCCAGAGTCCCGAAGCAGACGGCGTCGCAACGCCGGGCGAGTGAGTCAAGCGCATCCGACCAGGCGATGTGGTCCCAGGCGGGGTTTTCCGCGAATTCGTAGGAAGCGCGCCCCAGCGAATCGAGAGTGACGTCCACGCGGCCCGTTGCGTGTTTTGCATCACGAGCCACGCCCGCGGATTCAACTCCGTGCTGGCGGAGAGTCTCGAGTGCGCGCTCACCCAGCTCGTCGGCACCGACTGCGCTCGCCAGCCACGACTCGGCGTCAAGGCTGGCCGCGTGACACGCAAAATTGGCGGGTGCGCCACCAAAGCGCGCGGCGTCGGGATAGACATCCCACAGCACTTCACCCAGACCGACTACCACTGGCCGCGATTTCATACTTCGACGCCGAGCTGCCTCTGAATCTCCTCAAGCGGCACGCCCTTCGTTTCCGGCACCATCGTGCGGACCCAGATCAGCTGCAGCACCATCATCGCGCAGAAAAAGAGGAAGATGTAGCCTGGCGCGAAAGTGCTGACCACGGCCGGGAAGAGCGTCGTCAGCAACGCCGCAAAGATCCAGTGCGTGGCGCTGCCGAGTGATTGGCCGGTGGCCCGATATTGATTCGGGAATATCTCCGAGATCAGAACCCAGATGACAGTACCCTGCCCGATCGCATGCGCGGCGATGAACGCGAAGATGCAGGCGGGCACGATCGCGTAATGGTGGGTGAAGAACGCCCAGGCGCAGAGACCGAGAGAGGCGATGTAGCCGAACGACCCGATCGTCAACAGGGTGCGCCGTCCAAGGCGGTCGATCAACCACAGTCCGACGAACGTGAATATGAGATTGGTGATGCCGATTCCCACCGACTGCAGCAGCGCCGCACGCGCGCCGAGTCCCGTGAGCTCGAAGATGCGCGGCGCGAAATAGAGAATCGCGTTGATGCCGGACAGCTGATTGAAGAATGCGACCAGAAAAGCGAGCATGATCGGCACTCGCAGCTTCATCGACCAGAATCCCTTAGTGGTCGTTTGTCGCGATGAAGCGGCGACGATCTCATCGGCGTGCTGCTGGAGCTGCGAAGGTGATGCGTCCGGCTCGATCAGTCCGAGCACTCTCAGTCCTTCCGCGCGGTCTCCTTTGCGCGTGAGCAGCCAGCGCGGACTTTCTGGCAGCGCCAGACACATCAGCGTGTAAGCGATCGATGGAAATGCGGCGACGCCGAGCATCCAGCGCCAGGCGTCGTCACCAATCCCGGCGAGCAGGGCGTTCGACAGGAATGCGACGACGATGCCGAACACGATGTTGAACTGGAACATTCCCGCGAGTCGTCCGCGGTGCGCCGGCGGCGCGATCTCTGAGATGTACATCGGTGCTACGACGGTGGAGACACCTATTCCGACTCCGCCGATGAATCGTGCAAGGATGAACACTTCGACGTTCCACGCCAGCGCCGAGCCGAGCGCGGAGATGATGTAGAGAATGCCCACCCAGAGCAGGGTTGGCTTGCGGCCGAACTTGTC
>DASUZC010000222.1:0-3603 GCA_036377095.1 Gemmatimonadaceae bacterium | reverse complement strand
GCGGGATGGTTGGTGACGTCGACGATGTAGTCCATCAGGCTTCCGGGCGTGCACTTCACGTCTACAGACTGCGCGACTTTCGACATTCGCTATCTCCGTTGGTGGTTATTGAACGTCGTACTGCGGTTCCTTCTGCCCCATCAGGTACTTGTCGAACCAGCCGAGTATGTGGCGCAGGCGCTCGACGCGATGCCACGGCTTTCCTGAACGAGAGAGCTCGTGAGTCTCGTCGGGAAAGCGCACCATCACCGCCGGCTTGTGCAGATACTTGAGCGCGCGGAACATCTGCTCGCCTCCCATCGCCGGCGGTGTGCGCATGTCGGCCTCGCCCTCGACGAACATTATCGGCGTCGTGACGTTGGTGACGTAAGTGATTGGTGAAAGATCGGCGAACTGTTTCTGATTCTCCCATGGTGGTCCGGAGAACCATGTTGGATGGAAGAGTGTGAAGTCCGCGGTGTACCAGAAGCCCGTCCAATCGGCGATCGAGCGTTGTGAGACCGCCGCCGCGAAGCGGTGAGTGTGGCCGACGATCCAGTTGGTGAGCACACCACCGCCGCTGCCACCGGTCACGCCCATCCGGGTTGAGTCGACGTACCCACGTTTCAAAACTTGATCGACGCCCGCCATCAGATCCTTGTAATCATCGCCCGGATAATTGTGCTGGATGATGTTGGCGAATTCCTGACCGTAGGACGTGCTGCCACGCGGATTCACGTACAGCACGACGTAACCCTTGGCCGCCATCCAATCGAATTCGTGCGTGAACGTGTTGCCGTAGGCCGCGTTGGGTCCGCCGTGAATCTCCAGAATCATCGGATACTTCTTCGATGCGTCGAAACGGGGCGGTTTCAGGATCCAGCCCTGAATGCGTTTACCGTCGAAGCTGTTGTACAGGATTTCTTCGGCGGCTGGGAGGTCGAGCGTACTGAACAAGGGATCATTCACGCGTGTGATTTGGCGGGAAGCGGGAAGCGGGACGCGGGAAGCGGCATCGAGGACGAACAAATCGCCGATGTTCACCGGCGTGGAGATGAGCGCCACGATCCTCGACGCATTCGCATCGGCTGCGTATGAGACTATTTCCTGATCCCCGGTGGTAACCGCTGTCGATGCGCCACCGTTGACTGGAAAACGGCGCAGATTGGCGCGGCCGTTCTCGGTCGTCACAACGATCACGCTCTGACCGTCACGACTCCAGATAATCCCACCACCATTGCCGGCGCGCGGCGGATGCTGGTCGCCGGTTAGTCCGCCCTCTACATCGTAGTCGTAGTTTGCGCTGATGTTGACCGGCCTGGACCCTGGCGCGGCATCCGCCACGTAGAGGTCGCGTTGATCGTAGAAGCGGAGCGGCTTGCCGTTCTCGTTGGCAGTGAACGCGATGCGCTTTCCGTCAGGCGATAAGGCAATCGAGCCGATCTGGCCATCGAGGCTCACGACTTTTGTCATGGTGCCGCCGTTCGCCGGCACCGAGTACAACTCGTCGCCCACCGTCTCGTAGTAGGGCTCCGCGTGGCGATCCGAGGTGAAATACAAACGCGATCCATCGAGCGACCAGACCGGCTCGCCCTCGTCGAAGGTGCCGGTCGTTATTTGTTTTGCTGTCGGCAGTGAGCCGCTCGCTGTGAACGAAGAGGGTACCGTCCAAATGTGCGCATGCGCGCTGACGTCGGTGTATCCGGCGCCATTCCAGCGGTACTGCGCGCGCGTGATCACCCGAACATCGCTGACGTGCCTCTTCGTCGTATCGGCGGATTTCTTCGTTGTGTCAGATTTCGCCGTGTCGGGCACGGAGAGAAACGCGATCGCTCGACCGTCGGGCGACCAAACCGGCGACGACGCGCCTTTTGGCGCATCAGTGAGCGCGCGTGCTTCACCGCCGTCCATCGAAATCAGAAAGACCTGTGACGGCTTGGGCTTGCCATCGACCGGATCCGGAGTGCGTACAAACGCAATCTCTCTCCCACTCGGCGACCACCTCGGTGCGCGATCGCTGCGGCCGGATGTCAGCGGCCGCGGAGGCGCACTTCCGTCGGCAGGGACGATGAAGATCTGCGTATCGTAGCGATCCTTGTCAGCGTCGGCGGTGACGCGCACGAACGCGACCTGCGATCCGTTCGGGGAAATCTGGGGATCGGCCGCCCAGACGAACTTGAAGAGATCGGTGTCGGTGATTGGCCGGCGCCCCTGGGCATCTATTTGTGCCGACGCCAACAGAAGACCTGGTATCAGGAGAACGCGGTAATTCATAGAACTGGCTCCCATGTGTCTTTTCCGATCTTGATGCCGATGGCGAGCCCAAGCCCGCCGCCGATCAGAACCCCGTAAGGGACCGCAAGGTAACGCAGCCCGCACAAGTCGTCAGTACAGCGCTGGGAACTAACCGAGGCTGCTACGAGGAGGCCACCGACAACCCCGCCGGCCACCAATCCGAGGAGCCCATTTCGAACTTTGGTTGATCCGCGAAAGACGTCCATGCCGACGATCGAGCTACGGCTGTACGCCAGCGGTCTGCAACTGAAGCACTGCCGGAGGACGAGAGAATCGGAATCGAGCCGAGCCAGAGTTCCCTGTCGAGATCGGCCATCGGATTGAATCAAGAAGCGAACGATTGAGCCCGACTCAACCTGTTGGGCGCCTAGGTGAGAGAGCG
Organism: Gemmatimonadaceae bacterium; assembly: GCA_036377095.1. Taxonomy (GTDB): domain Bacteria; phylum Gemmatimonadota; class Gemmatimonadetes; order Gemmatimonadales; family Gemmatimonadaceae; genus UBA4720. Next base: position 947 of record DASUZC010000222.1, on the reverse strand, counting down.
GCAGCAATGACGAAAGCGTCACCGCTGCGGCAATCACTCCGAGTCTCATGCGTATGGGGTTCGGGGTTTGCAATCGATTAACGTACTGCGCGTGCAAAATTGCCACCAGCGCGCAATTGACGTATATCAGCGACTGTCGCAGAGCGAATTACATAGCGAAAAATGACTGATTCCGGGCAAAAAACTGGAACCGTGGTTCCGACACCGCGCCGAGTATTGGGACCCGGTCTCGCGCTGCTGATCGTGGCGTTGCTGCTGTTGATGGCGTTCGGTTATTGCGCGACACGTTTGTCGACGAGCTCGCTGCTTGGCCGCAGCCCGCCGACGATCACGCACGACATCGTCGTCGAGCAGGTTCGCACGGTGGCCAAGCTCGTCTCCAGCGAAGCAACAGTGCGCGATGTCATCGCTTACCAGAACACGTGGTACGGCTCTACCAAGCGTTCGCTGGTCGTCGTTACGGGAAGATTGCTGGCGGGCATCGACCTGCGCGACAATCCCGACGTGCGTATCGACAACGCCAATCGCAAGATCACTATCCGCATTCCCCCGGCGAAGCTGATCGCGGTCGAGATTCGCGACATGCACACCTACGACGAGCGTGGTGGATTGTGGAACCCGTTCACGCCTGAAGATCGCGATGCGATTCAACGGCAGGCACGAGCTCAGTTGCTCGCGGCGGGATCGCAGCTCGAGTTGCTGCGACATGCCAATGACAGCGCTTTGGAGATGCTGCGCATGCTGCTTGCAAAGGACGGGTACACTGTGGATGTCGCGGTACGATCGTAGAAGCGGGTAAAGGCTATGAACGAGCGTGTCCCGTCAATCGTCGCTGCTGTTTCCTCAATCGTGATCATCGGTTACGCCTGCGCCACGACGCCGACGACCAACACGAATCCTTCAGCTCCCACCACGGCCGCGAGTGCGCAGGCACCTGGCGGGCCGGG
>DASUZC010000221.1:0-27136 GCA_036377095.1 Gemmatimonadaceae bacterium | reverse complement strand
CGTCGTTGGGCAGAAAGCCTTCAATGCGGTAACGCTCGACACCCGCAGGATCCAACTCGAGGATCGTCGGCGTCCACTGCGCGTTGTACTTCTCGCCGAATTTCTGGAACAGCGCCGCATCGTCTTTGACGTGCACTCGCGCGGGAATGAAATTCTCGGTGACGAATTTCACTACGCGCGGATCCGGCCACACCTCGGCATCCAGCCGAGCACAGCCGCTTCACATCGGGGCAGCGCTGAAATCAAGCAGGACCGGCTTGTTTTGCTGCTGCGCCTCTTTCAGCACGTTGTCGACATCGTGCCTGAACTGGATTTCCATTGCCGCCCCGCTCGCAGATGACCCCACTACAGTTGGCAATTCGCGTGCTGCGGCCGTTCAATCCTCGTACTTGCGCGGATGCGAAGGATGCGGGCGCTCTTCATCCTCGGTGTCGAACTCGTCGTCCAGATCGATGAGGTCGTCGTCCAGGTCATCATCGAGATCGTCGTCCTCATCGTCGAGGTCGTCATCGTCGAGTTCGTCGTCAGCCAGATCGTCTTCTTCGTCGTCCCAGTCCTCGTCGTCGAGGTCGTCTTCGTCATCGTCTTCCAGATCGTCCTCGAGGTCCTCGTCCTCGGGATCGTCGTCCGTTGTCTTCTTCGCCAGCCACGCCTCAGGCTTCCCCCCGTGCTCGTTCAGGAAGCTCCCCGCGGACTCCAGCATGGCGCACATTACCGTGATCTCCTGGTTGTTAGACCGAAGCGCGCTCGCGCTTCGCCTCGCGTGACAACTTCTTACGATCGTTCGCGCTGAGGAAGCGTTTCCGCAGGCGAATCGACTGCGGGGTTACCTCGATCAGCTCGTCTTCCTCGATATACTCCAGCGCACCTTCGAGCGTCAACTCCCGCGGCGGCTCCAACTGGATGTTCTCGTCACTCGCCTTCGACCGCATGTTGGTGAGCTTCTTCTCCTTGGTCGGATTTACATCCATGTCGCCCGGCCGGGAGTTCTCGCCAACAAGCATCCCCTCGTATACAGGGTCACCAGGGGACACGAATAGGGTAGCGCGCTCGGAGAGATTTGCAAGCGCGAAAGCAACAATCACTCCACCTTCCATCGAGACCAGTGTTCCACGCATGCGACCGGCCAACGGCCCGGCCCATGGTCCATACTCCAGGAATCGATGGTGCATGATCCCGGTGCCGCGGGTGTCGGTGAGAAACTCGGAGCGATAGCCGAACAACCCACGCGCGGGAATTTTGTAAAGGAGACGTACCATTCCCTGCCCGGGGTTCTTCATCTCCAGCATCGCCGCGCGGCGCGGTCCGAGCTTCTCGATCACTACGCCCAGGAATTCCTCAGGCACATCGATCGCGAGCTCTTCGTACGGCTCGAGACGCTCACCGTTCGGACCTTCGCGAGTAATCACGCGCGGACGAGAGACCTGAAACTCGTACCCCTCGCGCCGCATCGTCTCCATGAGAATGGTGAGGTGCAGCTCGCCGCGCCCCGACACCGTCCACGTGTCGGTCGCCTCGGTGTCTTCGACGCGCAACGCGACGTTGCGCTCCAGCTCGCGATAGAGACGTTCGCGGATCTGCCGGGATGTAACGAACTTCCCTTCCCGACCGGCGAACGGCGAATTGTTGACGAGGAAGTCGACGGAGATCGTCGGCTCCTCGACTGAGATGCCTTCGAGCCGCTCCGGATGCTCGCTGTCAGAGACAGTAAGTCCAATCTCCACCGACTCGAGGCCGGCCAGCGCGACGATCTCGCCGGCTGATGCCTGTGGGACCTCGAGGCGATCGAGGCCTTCGTAGGCAAACAGCTTCGTCACGCGCGATTGTTCGACCCGCTGCGAACCATCCAGTGGCACCAGCGCGACGGCGTCACCCACGTGCACCGTACCGCGCTCGATGCGGCCGATGCCGAGGCGTCCGAGGTAGGGTGAGTGATCGATGGTCGAGATCAGCATTTGGAACGGGCTTTCGGCATCGCTGGGCGGCGCGGGCACGTGCTTGACGATCGCCTCGAATAGAGGCGATAGATCGACGGGCGCGACATCCATATCCATCGTGGCGATACCTTCTCTCGCCGACGCATAGACCACCGGCGCATCGAGCTGGGCTGCATCCGCCTCGAGCTCGATGAAGAGATCGAGCACCTCATCATGGACCCGCAGCGGATCCGCCCCGGGACGATCGATCTTGTTGATGACGACGATCGGGGTGCGCTGGAGAGCGAGTGCCTTGCGGAGCACGAACCGTGTCTGCGGCATCGGCCCATCGAACGCATCGACGACGAGCAGCACGCCGTCGACCATGCGCAGGATGCGCTCGACCTCACCGCCGAAATCGGAGTGACCCGGGGTGTCGACGATGTTGATCTTGGTGCCTTTCCAGCGGATGGATGTGTTCTTGGCGAGAATGGTGATGCCGCGCTCACGCTCGAGCGGGTTGGAGTCCATCACCCGCTCCACCACCACCTGGTTCTCGCGGAAGGCACCAGCCTGCCGCAGCATTTTATCTACGAGCGTCGTCTTGCCGTGATCGACGTGCGCGATGATTGCGACGTTACGAATTTCCTGCTCTGCCATAGCCTTATAAGTTAGCTAGGCGTGCAAGTGTCTCTCCCGGTCGAGCATATCGTCCCGCTCGAGCTGAATCGTGACGTGTTCGATGCCAAACAGTCGCATCGCGTCGTGGATGTGCTCCAGCACGTGCTGGTGCTGGTCCGGCTCCCGCACAATACAATGAGCGCTCATCGCTACCACTGCCGGTGTAACCGCCCAGACGTGCACATCGTGCACTGACTCAATCCCCGGGATCGCCTCGAGCTGGGTGCGCACTGCCGGGATCGGTATGTGGGCAGGGGTAGACTCGAGCAGAATGTCGACCGATTCGCGAACGAGCCGCCACGCGCCACCCATGATCAGGACGGTGGTGAGAATCGACGCCAACGGATCCGCAATCAACCAACCCGTGTAGCGAATCAGCAACGCGGCGATCAGCGTGCCGATGATCGCCAGCAAATCGCCGAGGACGTGGAGGTATGCGCCGCGCGCGTTGAGGCTGTCCCTGGAGCTTCCTACCAGGACGCGCGCGGCGACGATGTTTGCGACCAGCCCGGCAATCGCCACCACCAGCATCAGGCCGCTGCCAACCGGCTCCGGCGCTCGCAGCCGCATAACTGCCTCGAAGAGAATCCACGCGGAAATGAGAAGCAGCGTCGCGCCGTTCACGAGCGCCGCCAGTATCTCCCACCGCAGATAGCCATAGGTCTTCTGCGGCGAGCCCGGCTGCTTGCTGAACCAGGCAACGAAGAGCGCGAGTCCCAGCGCCGCGACATCGGTGAGCATGTGCCCCGCGTCGGCGAGCAGTGCAATCGAGTTAGCGAGAAACCCGGCGACGACTTCGACGACGAGAAAGACGGCGGTAATGATCAGCGCGACGCGCAAGCTCGTAACTGTCGCGTCACCGATGTGCGAATGGCCTATTCCGTGATGATTGTGCGCACCGTCGTGCTGGTGTCCGTGGCCGGCACTGTGGTAACTTGTATTCGTGCTCGGTCGGCTGCTCGCCATAATTCTGCTCGTGCTCCTGAACGCGTTCTTCGTCGGCGCCGAGTTCGCTCTTGTCCGCTCACGGCGGACGCGCCTCGAAGCGATGACACGCAGCGGAGACCGACTTGCCCGCATTGCCTTGCGCGCCTCATCAAATATCTCAAGCGTGCTGTCGGCGAGCCAGTTGGGAGTCACGCTCGCGAGCCTTGGACTTGGCTGGGTGGCTGAATCAACGGTCGGCGAGCTGTTCGCCAATCTCTTCAACAGTCTGCCCTTCGCCATCGACCTTTCGATGCGGCTTACCATCGGCGCGACGATCGCGCTGATTATCGTCACCTACCTGCACGTCGTCTTCGGAGAGCTGACTCCAAAGGCGGCCGCGCTCAATCATCCGGAGGCGCTCGCCAAGTGGCTCGCTCCGCCGCTTCTCTTCTTCGCGTTTATCACGAAGCCGTTCACGTATTTCCTGAACCGATCCTCGCAGGTGATTCTACGCGCGCTGGGACAGGAGAAGGCCGGTAATGAAGAGGCGGTGCACTCGCCGGAAGAAATACGCTTGCTGGTCGAGCAATCCACAGAAAGTGGCCAGATGCAGGCGCACGACGCCGATCTGATCGATGCCGTGTTCGAGTTCTCGGAGAAGAACGCACGTGAAGTAATGACGCCGCGCACCGAGCTCGTGGCATTGCCGGTCGAAGCGACATTGTCGGAAGTATTGAGCGTCGTGCAGGAATCCGGACTTTCCCGCTATCCCGTTTACGAAGAGTCGATCGACAACATCATTGGTGTCGTGCTGGCCAAGGATCTGTTGAAGCTGCTCGCTCCACGCGCCAACACCGAGGCGTTCGACCTGCCTTCGATCATGCGACCGGTGCACGTCATCCCGGGCTCGCGTGAAGTGGAAGAGGTTCTCGCCGACTTCAAGCGCCTCAAGGAGCATATGGCAATCGTGCTCGACGAGTACGGCGGGACAGCCGGCGTCGTGACAATGGAAGACCTGCTCGAAGAGATAGTCGGCGAGATTCTCGACGAATACGACACACCCGAGGACGCCGAAGCGCCGTTGCACACGCGCGCCGGCGAGACGCTGGTGCCCGGCAGCACGCACATCGGGGAGCTCAACGAGCATTTCGGGCTTTCTGTTCCCGATGAGGACTACACCACCATCGGTGGCTACGTCTTCGGAATGTTGGGCCGGCTTCCTGTGGTCGGCGATCGCGTGATCGCCGGCGGAGCAATCTTTACCGTGCGCGAGATGGACGGGCGGCGGATCGAGACCCTTGCTGTCGATCTCCACTCGCTTGGCGATCGCCGCGCGAGCGAACGCGAGACGCAATCGACTCACACAGAAGCGTAGCCTCGATCATGCTCGACGCGTCGGCCTTGTTCTGGCCGGCGATGTCGAGCGCGGTGCCGTGATCGGGTGAAGTGCGCGGGAACGGCAGGCCGAGTGTGACGTTCACTGCGCTTCCAAACGAGGCGACCTTGATCGCAGTCATGCCGACGTCGTGGTAGGGCGCGATGACGGCGTCAAACTCGCCGCGCATCGCCCGTACGAAAACGGTGTCGGCGGAGAATGGTCCATCGATTCCCGCTGCGCGAGCCGCCGGATCCAGGATGAGGGCTTCTTCGTCGCCAAACCTGCCGCTATCCCCCGCATGCGGGTTGAGCGCGCACAGCGCAATCCTTGGACGGGCGATCTCGAACCACTCCTGCAGTCCTTTGCGTGTGATCTCAGCCGCTTCGACGATCAGATCGACGGTAAGAGACGTCGCGACTTCACGCAGTGGTAAGTGGGTCGTCGCCAGCACTACACGCAGTTTGCTGGACGCAAGCATCATCGCTGTATGCGATCCAGTAAGCTCGGCCAGCATCTCGGTGTGACCAGGAAAGTCGTAGCCGCCGGCGAGCAGCGCTGATTTGTCGATTGGCGCGGTCACTATCCCGTCGACCTCGCCCGCTTTTGCCAGCTCGACGGCGCGCTCGATTGCGAGCCCGCTGAGAGCACCGGCGCGGACAGCATCGCCAGTTCGTCCCCACTGCCCCACCGAAATGTCGATATGCGCCGATGAATTGGTCGGGCCGACCACCACAACGTCACAGCGCTCGCCGACCCGTGAGTCAGCGAGCGCTTTGGTGATAATCTCCGGTCCAATGCCGCGGGGATCACCCACGGTCATCGCAAGCCGAGTCTTCACAACTTTATTGATACGTAGGTTTGCTTGCGCAGATCATCCAGGAGACCGCGGATCGATCGCTCGTCCGCCAGTTGCTGCCGAATCTGATCGCGGATCTCGCTTTCCTTGTACTCACCGGCGTCCGTCAGCGTCACCACCTGGAGCACCGCAAACTTTGGAGCGCCCCGCGGGTTGGCCAGCTGGAAGGGCTGGGTGATGTCGCCGGCTTTCGCTCCGGCGAGAGCTCCGGTGTAAGAAGCCGGGAGTGAATCACGCGGGAACGGCTGCAGCACACCCTTCTCTTCGGTCGCATCGTGATGCTTGGCGACCAGCGAATCGTAGGAAACTCCACGACGCCACTGTGCCGCGACAGAATCCGCTTCCACGCGCGCGCGCGCGACATCGGCCGAATCGATCTCGGGCGCGATCAGAATGTGGCGCGCCTTCACTTCCGCCGATTGAACTCTATCGACGCGAATGATGTGATAGCCGAACGCTGTCTCTATCACCGGGCTGACCTCGCCCGGCCGCAACGCGAACATCACTGCTTCGAACTCCGGCACGAGTCCGCCGCCACGCCGATTCCAGCCAAGATCGCCACCGAGCTGCTTGGTGCCTGGATCCATTGACTCGCGCTTGGCGATTTGCTCGAAGTCCCCACCTTTGCGAATTTCGGCGAGCAGCGAGTCGGCGCGCGCTTTCGCTTTGGCCTTTGCCGCCGGCGATGCGTGGGGCGCGACTACAATCTGGCGGAAGGTCACGGCCGCCGGACGCTTTTGCAGCTCGGAGCGACTGCGCTCGAATGCGGCGCTGATCTCCTCCTCGCCGACGTTGACCGGCTTGGCCTTCTTTTTCAGCTCGGCAAATGCCTTCTGCTGAAGCTGCTGTCGCCGATACTGATCGATCAGATTCTTGCGGTATTCATCGGAAGAGCCTAGTCCCGCCTTGCGCAGCTCGTTCCGGTACTCCTCGTCAGTCTGGAACTGAGAGCGGACCTGCTTGATCTGCCGGTCAGCAGCAGCCGTGATATCACTCTCGACGACTTCGAGTTTCATCTCTTTGGCTTTCTGAACGAGGATCTCCTCGTCGATCAGCTCGCCGAGTACCTGGTGCGCGAGCGCAGCCTGCCCGGCGGAGTCGGGAGGAACCTGCATTCCCTGGGCGCGGCGCTGATTGATGGCAGTGAGAACATCGCTCCACAGAAGCGGTTGATCGCCGACGATTGCGACGACCTTGTCGATCGGCAGCGCTGACGGAACTGGACGCGCGGTCGCAGGAGTTTGCGCACCGAGACCAAACGGCAGCAGTGCCGCCGCGGTGAGAAGTCTTTTCATCATTCTGATCGTACCCCTGCCCTGTCTCCTGGTTCGGTCACCGATTACCTCGGCGTCGATGAGGCTGCGGGAGGCGCGGCCGGATTCAGTGGCACTGCGGTCGGCGGCTGCCCAGCTGTTCGTGCTGAGTCGGCGGAGCTGCGAATCTTTGCCGCCTCCTGGACCGCGCGCTCGAAGCCGGCGTCGTTGACCGAGTACTTGTATTTCTGCCGCAAGATGTTCGACACCGGCGTCGGCACCGCAACGAACGGCGCCGCTTCCTGGATCATACGCCCGAAGTAATCGTCGATCCGTTTCGCGGCGAGTTTCTCGCGGGCGCCGACATCCTTGGCGCTGTCTTGCAACGCCTGCGGCGAGACACCGAGCTGCGCCCACGCGTTCTGAACCGCAGTAGCGAACTGGCTGTGGAGTTGGGAAAGCTCGGCGGGATCGATCGTGACCTTCGCGCTGTCCGCCTGCCTCAGCACCAGCTCTTGCTTCACGAAGTTCTTTACCAGTTGAACGACGAGCGAATCAGGCGCCTGCCTGATCTGATCGAGTATGCGCGCCTGTGGCGGCAGCGTCTCCAGCCAGCCAACGAGCCGCGCGGCCGTGAATTTCCCGGCGGCGGAGGTTGCAAGCACAGTGTTGTCGCGGCGGTACGCGTCGGGATCATTGCCAAGCGCGCGAACCGTCGTAACGGCCCCCTTCTTCACTTCGATCTTCCCGCCTTGCTCCAGCTTCGCCATATACGTGCTCTCGGCGACGGCAACGCTACGCCCCTTTGACGCCTGGAACAGCTGACTTTTGATCTGGTCGTAGGTGGGGCGACGGATAATGTGGTAACCGTACTGCGTCTCGATTACCGGCGAGATCTCGCCCGGCTTCAGCGCGAGGAGAGCTTTCTCGAACTCACCCACCATCGAGCCGCGTGGGAAAATGCCGAGTGATCCGCCTTGTTTCGCACTACCCTGGTCCTGGCTGTTTTCAGCGGCAGTTTTCGCGAAATTGGCCGAGTTCACCGTGGCGCGTAACGCGTCGGCTTTCTTTTTCACCTCTGCTTTCTGCGTCGGATTCATCCCTTGCGTGAGCAGCAGGATATGCTCGGCGGAAAGCGTTTGTCCCGAGTCCCACTGCCGCTTCGCCGCCACGGTGTCTTCGACGCCCCAGTCCTTGGACACAATCTGGTACCACTTGCGCGCTTTCATGCTGGCGATCGCCGGCCACATCACTTCGTCGATCGTCTTCGGATCGTTCAGTGAATCATTGTGGGCAGCGGCGTTACCGAGCAGCTGATAATCGATCCACACGTTAGCCATCGACTTCGCGATGTCTTTGCGCGTGGGCGCGCGGGACTTGCCGAGTTGCGTCGCCAGTTTGGTGACGGTGAGCTCGGCGGAAGCGGCGCGTGCAACCCAGTCAGTGTGCGCGTTGAGCGCATCTTTGAGCCCGGAGCAGGCCGAAAGCGTAAAAGCCGCTAGCGCGGCAACTGCGAATTTCAGTTTCATGTTTCCGTCGTACGTGTTTTGGTCAGGTGGGCCGCAGTGTAGTGAGCGCACGGACAAGTCCATCGAGCATCTCAGCTCCTCCAAGGCGGGTGAGCTTGAGTGACAGCGGATGCGCACGCCGCACCTCCGCCTGGAACTGTACCTCGTGGAACGCCGCCGAAATCCCCTTCATCCGGGGCACCGCGTGCTCGCGAAAGGTAATACGGGCTTCATTTCCGCGCACCAGCACCGACTCGATGTCGGAGGCGCCGCCGAGGACGCGCAGTAAGGCGACGGCGAAAAAGACACGGGCGGGTTCGGGCAGGACGCCAAAGCGGTCGCGCACCTCTTCCTTCAACGCATCTATTTCGGCCACCTCGGTCATGTGGGTCAGCCGCCGATATACATCGAGCTTGGCGTCCTGCGAGTTGATGTATTCGTCGGGCAGGTACGACGGAAGATCGACCGATATCTCCGACGGCTGCAGCCGCGGCGCCTCGTCGCCGCGTAATACGCGCTTCACGGTTTCGTCGAGCATCCGCAGGTACATGTCGAAGCCGACGGCGTGCACGAACCCCGATTGCTCGGGTCCAAGGAGATTGCCCGCGCCGCGCAGCTCAAGGTCCTTGAGGGCGATCTGATAGCCCGCGCCCAGCTGGGTGTGATGCTCGAGAATGGTCAGGCGGCGGTTTGCGTCTTCGTCAATGGAATCAGGAACAAGCAGGTAGCAGCTGGCTCGACGGTGTGATCTTCCTACGCGTCCACGCAGCTGATAGAGCTGCGCGAGACCGAACGTGTCAGCGCGATTCACGAACATCGTGTTGGCGTTTGGCACGTCCAGACCGGACTCGACGATCATCGTCGAGACGAGCACGTCGATCTCGCCATTGACGAACTTCCGCATGACGGTCTCGAGCTCGTGCTCACGCATTTGTCCGTGACCAACGCCGACTCGCGCGCGCGGGACGACGCGACGGATATGATCAGCAATTCCATCAATGGTTTCGATGCGATTGTGGACGAAGAAGACCTGTCCTCCGCGATCGAGCTCTCGCGAAATACCCTCGTCGATCAGGCCATCGTCCCACGGCTCGACGTAGGTGAGCACCGGCGACCGGTCGCGCGGCGGCGTTTGCATCAGTGTCATGTCGCGCAGACCGGCGAGCGATAGATGCAGCGTTCGCGGGATCGGGGTAGCGGTTAGTGTCAGCACATCGGTCTCCAGCCGGAGCCTTTTGAGTCGTTCCTTGTGTTTGACACCGAAGCGATGCTCTTCGTCGATGACGATCAATCCGAGCTGCGCAAAGTGGACGTCGCCGCTGAGCAGGCGATGCGTGCCGATGACAACGTCGACCTTGCCCGCCTTCAAATCGGCGAGAATCGCAGTCTGCTCTTTGGGGGTTTGAAACCGGCTCAGCGTCTGGACGTTTACGGGAAAGTCTGCCAACCGGTCGCCGAACGTCCGCGCGTGCTGGTCGGCGAGAATGGTCGTGGGAACCAGAACGACCACCTGCCGACCCGACTGCACTGCTTTGAAGGCAGCTCGTACTGCGATTTCCGTCTTTCCGTAGCCAACGTCGCCTACCAGCAGGCGATCCATCGGTCGCGGTCGTTCCATATCGCCCTTCACGTCAGTGGTCGCGGTTCGCTGATCTGGTGTGTCCTCGAACAGAAAGGATGACTCGAGTTGTCGCTGCCAGACCGTGTCGGGCAGGTGTGCCGGCCGCGTCGCTACCTTCCTGCGCGCGTAGAGGTCCAGCAGTTCCACCGTCATCTCCTGAATCGCAGCACGCGTCTTGTCTCGCTGCGATGCCCACCGCTTACCGCCAAGCGAATGCAATCTTGGCGGTGGAGCATCACCGGTGATGTCTGCCGACGATCGGTAGCGCTCGATCTGATCGACGCGATAGAGCGGTACGTTGAGCCGGTCTCCACCTTCGTATTCGATTACCGCGACTTCCACTGTGCTTTCGCGCACGAACATCTTCTCGATGCCACGATAGATGCCGACGCCGTGCTCGAGGTGAACGACATAGTCGCCGGGCTTGAGCGCAGTCAGGCTTTCGAGCGCACTCCCCGTTGCGTAGCGTCTTGCCCTGCGGAAGCGCCGCTCGCGCCGGAAGATCTCGTGGTCCGTGAGAACCCTGTAACCCGGGAAGCTCTCACGCGGTGGGATGACGAAACCGCCATCCAGCACGCCGATGGCGAGAGTCGCCGGCGAGACCCGATCGTCGTTCAACAACTCGTCGAGGCGCTCCGCCTGGCCAGCGTTGTCGCACAGGATCACGGTCGGAATTCCATCGGCAGCGACTTGTTTCAGACGCTTGATGTCGCGCCCGATTTCTTCCGGTTCGCGAAACGGGAAGAGGATCGAGGTTTGGTCACCCGATAAATCGATGGTGCCGAAACCGGCGATAGCGCTGAGCGTGACGTCGGGGGACTCGAACAGCTCGTCGCGGCTGGGGGTGTCTTCGCCACGTCGACGCGCCAGATCGATGTGGTGCTGGGCTTCCGCCCACGTCCGATCCAGCTCCGGCTTGAGGTGGGTACCCAGTGGAACGATAAGGACCGTGTCCGGCGGGAACAGCGCGCGAATCGAGGACCGCTCCGGCTCGACGTCTCCGGTCTTGATTTGCCCGTCCACGGGCAGAATGAGGGCAAGCTCGGCGTCGCGCGTCGAACGCTGAGTGAGGAGGTCGAAGTGACGGAGCTCGCTGATCTCATCGCCCCAGAACTCGAGCCTTACCGGCTCGGCCATGCCGAAGCTGTAGATGTCGAAGATTCCGCCGCGAACGCTGAACTGTGCGACGTCTTCGACCATCGCCACACGCTCGAATCCGATCGCCTCGAGGTGGGCGGCGAGGTCCTCGGGGCGGCGCGTGTCGTCCTTCCGGATCTCGAGCCGCGCGGAAGCGAGGGCGCGCGGGAGTTGTGTGCGCTCCAGGAGCGCGCGGCTAGTGGTTACTACTATACGTAAGTCGCCGCGACCGATCCGTTCGAGCGTTTCCACACGCTCGCCGGCGACCTCAGCGTGTGCTTCCGCCTCGCCGAAGCTTTCACGGGGCGGGTAGAACGCTACAGCATCCGGCTCCAGCAGTGTGGTGAGATCGGCCAGCCAGCGTTCGGAGTCAGCTATGTCGTCGCTTACCACCACGAAAAAACGCTGGGGGAGCGCACCGGTCAGGCCGGCAACGACGACGGCGTCACTGGAACCGTGTAGCCCGCCAACGACGCATCGCTCGCTCCTGCCCGGGACGTTCTCCTGCAGCTCGCGGAATTCGGGCAGTGACTCGGTGAGCGAGAGCAGTTGTGGGAGCGGCATGGCGCAAGCTAAAACCGACTCGGGGCAGCAGGTAGCTGCGCTGCTGCGTACACTAAGTACGAAACTCGGGCTTGACCCTTGCTGATCCAAGGCATCAAATTGTATACAAACCTCGGAGGGGACATGCCGGCAATGAAGCTTGGAATCGGGTTCGGTGCTGTGGCGCTATTGCTCGGCTTGACCATCAGTCCATCGCAGGCGCAGGGCACGCGCCGCGGGCCTCCGGTCATCAGGATTTACTCGGATAACGGCGTCAATTACATCGGCACGACCAGCTACATCACGCCGCGAATCGATCTGTCCGAGAATGCTTACGTCTTCGCGGTCGAAATGGACATGGACGGCGAGATCCAGGTCCTCCATCCCGATTTTCCCGGTCTATCCGTCAGGATCGCCGCGCACAAGTCGCTGCAGCTACCGAATTTCTTTGTCGGTTTCAACAGCTCCCGCTACGGCGGCGCGTCATACGCCAATCTCGATCAGAGCAACTACAACTACTATGGCATCGACGATTCGCGTGGGACGGTGATCGCCCTCGCATCGCGTGCGCCGTTCAACCTCGAGAAAATAGAAAGTGGTGGTGACTGGGACATCGCGCTCTTGCGCCGCCTGATCGCAAATCGATCCCCGTTATCCGCCGCCAACGAGCTGGCGCGGTATCTCGGACAGCAGGGTGAGCCGATCGGCCGCGATTACCTTCGCTTTGATGGAGGCGCGCGTTACAGCTATCCCTACGCTTCCGCGTATTACTCGCCATGCTCCGGGTTTGACGGCTATGGCTACGCGTCATCGCTCGCATTCCGCCAGCTGCAGACTTTTGCCATCCTGAATCGGCTGCGTTCGAGCGGGCGTGGCTTTCGCCTGCTCGGCTATGACATCTGCGGCATGCCGGTTTACACCACTGAAGCAGTGAACGGCGGAACGCAGACCCCAATCGGGCATTTCCCACCGCCGCGCAACCGGGGTGACACAACGGTCTTTCCGAAATCCCGCTTGCCGCGCTCCCCAGTACCGCGTGGAACGACTGTATTCACCAACGCTGACGAAGCAATGCCGATTACGCGACGCGGTGGACTTCCGCAGATGGGTGACGTCACCGTGAAAGCCGCGCCTACCGGCCGTCGCGCCGAGCCTCGCGATGTGTATGAGGACTATGCAGGCAGAATGGCGGCTCCTCAGGGACGCATTCCGGTCGAGCGCGTCATCATTCCACGAGGCGCAGCCACCGGTGGTGGCGCGCAGACAGTTCCAGAGTATCGTCGGGAACCGTCCGCGGCATCTGCGCCGGCGAGAGTACCTGACCGTCCACGCGAGTCGCCACCACACGTGATACATGAGCGGCCATCAACGCCACCACCTCCGCCTCCGAGAGCGGAACCAGCGAAGACCGAACCGGCGCGAACTCCGCCGCCGCGAGGGAACCGAGGCAACTGAGAAAGAGGGCTGCGAAGGCAGCCCTCTTTTTTTGGGCGGGAGCAGCAACAGCGAGGATTATATTTCTACCCTCCTCCCCTCGTTTTCCCGCAAAAAGCCAGAGACATCGTTTGAAGCTCGATCACATTCGCAACTTCTGCATTGTCGCGCACATCGATCACGGCAAGTCTACGCTTGCCGACCGTTTGATCGAAGCGACGGGGATGCTCCAGAAGCGCGAAATGAAGGCACAGGTGCTCGATACGCTCGACCTCGAGCGCGAGCGCGGCATCACGATCAAGCTCAACGCGGTGCGGATGACATACGTCGCGCACGATGGACAGGAGTACGAGCTCAATCTGATCGACACTCCGGGACACGTCGACTTCACCTACGAGGTGTCGAGATCCTTGGCGGCGTGCGAGGGCGCCATTCTCGTCGTCGATGCGTCGCAAGGCATTGAAGCGCAGACACTTTCCAATCTCTTTCTGGCGATGGATGCCGGGCTCGAGATCATCCCGATTCTCAACAAGATCGATCTCCCGGGCGCCGAGCCGGAGAAACGTCGCAAGGAAGTCGCAGATCTTCTGGGAATCGAGGAGAGCTCGATCCTTCTCGTCAGCGCCAAGGAAGGAATCGGCATCGACGAGCTGCTCGAAGAAGTGGTGCGCAAGGTTCCCCCACCGACGGGTGACGAGAACGCGCCACTGCGCGCGCTGATCTACGATTCGTACTACGACAAGTACCGGGGCGCGATACCGAGCGTGCGCGTGGTCGATGGAGTCATCAGAAAAGGGACTCACATTACCTTCGGAGCCAGCGAGTCCGTGTACGAAGTCGACGAAGTTGGCTACAACCAGCTTCGTCAGGTGCCCACCGATCAGCTCGGTCCGGGCGAAGTCGGCTATGTCGTAGCCAGCGTCCGCTCAGTGAGCGAGACGCGTGCGGGGGACACGATTTTCGACGCCGACAATCACGCCACCGAGGCGCTCCCAGGGTACAAGGCGGTCAGAAGCTTTGTCTTCGCTGGGCTCTATCCGACCGATACCACTCAGTACGAGACGCTGCGCGATGCGCTCGAGAAGCTCAAGCTCAACGACGCTTCGCTGAACTACGAGCCGGAAACTTCGACTGCGCTTGGCTTTGGATTTCGTGCCGGCTTTCTCGGCCTGCTGCACATGGAGATCGTGCAGGAGCGGCTCAGTCGCGAGTTCGAGCTCGACCTCGTCACACCCGTTCCTTCCGTCGAATACAAGGTCTATCTGACGGAAGGAACGATGAAACTGATCGAGAACCCTTCGCTGATGCCGAACGCGCAGATCGTAGACTACGTCGAGGAGCCGTACGTCAAGGCGCGGATCATGGTACCCGCCGAATACATCGGGCCGATCATGACGCTCGGCACCGAGCGGCGCGGCGTCTACAAGAACATGACTTATCTCGACACCCAGCGCGTCGAGCTCGATTGGGAGTTTCCGCTCGCCGAAATCATTCTCGACTTCTTCGACAAGCTGAAGACGGTGTCCCGCGGATACGCATCTCTCGACTACGAGATGCTGGAGTATCGGCGCAGCGACCTGGTGAAACTCGATATGCTGATAAACGGCGATCCAGTCGACGCGTTCAGCGTCATCATTCACCGTGACAAGGCTTACGAGTGGGGTCGCAAGATCGCCGACAAGCTCAAGGATCTGATCCCGCGTCAACTGTTCGAGGTCGCAATCCAAGCTGCCATCGGCGCGAAGATCATTGCGCGCACGACGGTCAAACCGCTGAGAAAAGATGTGTTGGCGAAGTGCTACGGCGGCGATATCACCCGCAAGCGCAAGTTGCTCGAGAAGCAGAAAGAAGGAAAAAAGCGGATGAAGCAGGTCGGTTCAGTGGAGATACCGCAGGAAGCGTTTCTGGCGGTACTGCAGGTTGACTGAGTGACCGCAACGCTGGTCATCCAGACGAGCTTCCTTGGCGACGTCATTCTGACGACGCCGCTAATCGCGGAGCTTGCCAAGAGAGGACCGGTGGATGTGTTGGCAACGCCGCAGGGAGCAACGGCGCTCGTCAACAATCCCGACATTCGAACCGTCATCAGGTACGACAAGCGCAACACGTACGGCTCCGCGCTTGGATTGTGGCAAACGATCAAGGAAATTCGTGGACATCGGCCCTATGACCTGGCGTATCTGGCGCAGGGATCGTTTCGCAGCGGATTATTGGCGATCCTCACCGGCGCGAAGGAGCGCATTGGCTTTGCCAGCTCCACGGGTCGCGTTCTCTACACCAGACAAGTTCCATATCGCCCCGATCAGCATCACGCGCAGCGTTTGTGGTCGCTCGCGATGTCGGAGTGCGCCGATCCGCCCACCCACGATCAGATCCGGCCGCGGCTATATCCGTCGGACGAAGATCGCATTCAGGTTGATCACCTGATCCGGAACAGCGGTGAGGCTTTACAACCGATCGTCGCGCTGGCTCCGGGAAGCGCCTGGGGCACCAAAAGGTGGCCTTACTATGTGGATTTGGCGAAGAGACTTGCGGAAGAGTTTAGAATTGCCATCATCGGTTCGAACGCCGACTCCGAAATCGCCAGTGAAATCGCGAGCGGCTTGCCGGGGGAAAGCGTGATCGACGGTACCGGATCGTTGTCATTGCTCGCGTCCGCCGAGCTCATTGGGCGGGCACAGGCAATCGTGACAAACGACTCGGCGCCGCAACATCTTGCCTCAGCGATGGGAACGCCGACACTCTCGATTTTTGGGCCGACGGTTCCGGAATTCGGGTTTGGTCCTCTCGCCGAGCGTCACATCGTGGCCGGCCACACAGGCTTGTCGTGCCGGCCATGTCATCGCCATGGTCCGCAGCGTTGTCCGCTCGGCCACTGGCGCTGCATGCGCGAGCTGTCGGCGGAATACATCTCGAGTTTGCTGCCGCAAGTTCTTCATCCACCGGTGCCCGTATGAGTGCTAAAGAGAGCTACATAGTTGGTGTAGACCTGGGCGGCACTAACATCGTCGCCGGCGCGATGCCGGTCGATGGCAGCCGCGAGATCGCGATGCACACCATTCCCACCCTCGCTGAGGGCGGTGCGCATTCGGTAACAGATCGGATCGCCGGTCTCATCGAGCAGGTCATTGCGCAAACCATTTCGGAGACCGGCGCCAAACGCTCTGATTTTGTCGGTGTTGGAATCGGTTCGCCCGGTCCGCTCAACCGCGACAAGGGCGTGGTGATCGTGACGCCGAATCTCGGCTGGAAGAACTATCCGTTGCGGGACGAGATCTCCAGCCGCGTCAAACTCGAGGCAACGCTCGACAACGACGCCAACTGTGCGACACTCGGTGAGTTCTGGTGCGGTGCCGCCCGCGGCGGGCGCAACGTCATCGGCATGACGCTCGGCACGGGCATCGGCGGCGGCCTGATTCTGGAAGGCAAGCTGTATCACGGCTCCTCCGACGTCGCCGGCGAAATCGGTCACACCTCGATCGACTCCACGGGCCGTCGCTGCAAATGCGGCAACTACGGATGCATTGAGGCGTACGCGTCTGGGCCGGCGATCGCCGAGAGAGCGCGTGAAGCGCTGCGCGGCGACGAGGGTGAGTCGATCCTCGTGAGTCTCGCCGACGGTGATCAGCGCAAGATTACCGCGGCGACGGTATACGAAGCGTCGAAGCGGGGAGATGCCACTGCGCGCGAGGTCGTGCGTGAGACGGCACACTTTCTCGGGACCACGGTCGCTAATCTGCTCAACGTATTCAATCCGGACATCGTCGTCCTCGCCGGTGGCGTGACGCAGGCGGGCGACGCGCTGTTTCAGCCGCTGCGCGCGGAAGTAAGAAGGCGCGCGTTCAAGCCCGCGTGGCAGGTATGCAAGATCGTACCCGGCCAGCTTCAGCTTTCCGCGGGCGTCGTCGGAGCTATCGCCACGTTCAAGATGCAGAAGTTCGGCGAGCTTTAGCGTTTGCGGAAAAAACGAGTCGGCGTTATCGGAAGTTTTGTCTGGGACGTGATTCATGGGCGCGATCCGCGGGACGTTCCAGTGGAAGAGTGGGGCGGGATCACGTATGGGCTGAGCGCGTTTGACGCAGCGCTGCCTGTGGATTGGGAGTTCGTTCCAATCCTCAAGGTCGGCAGCGATCTCGCCCAATCGGCCCGGGACTTCGTGGCGCGCCTCGAACGCGTAGCGCCAGGCACGGCGCCGATCGAGGTCCCCTACCCCAACAACCGCGTCGTCCTCTACTACCAGAGTGACGAACGCAGGTGCGAGATGCTGAGCGGCGGTGTTCCCAAATGGCACTGGCTCGGTCTCAAGCCTTTGCTCGCCGGTCTCGACGCGTTGTACATCAATCTCATCAGCGGATTCGAGCTGGATCTCGAGGTCGCTCAGCTGATTCGCCAGCATTTTCAGGGACCGATCTACTGCGATCTCCATTCGCTGTTGCTCGCGATCCAGGCGGATGGCATGCGCACACTGCAACCCCTGCCCAACGCGCCGGCCTGGATGCGTTGCTTCGACTTCGTCCAGGTGAACGAAGACGAAATGAGCATGATGGCGCCCGACCCGATGGGTCTCGCGGCGATCGCTTTCGCCAACGGAGTGAAATCCTTATCCATCACTCTTGGGAGTCGCGGCGTTGTCTATTTCGCCGCGCCCGGCTTCGAAAAAATCTCCGATTTGCGCCGCGACTCGCTGCGAGAGCCGTCGGGCGCCATCCGAACGGCTCGCGTGCCGGCCAAGCCGACGCGACAAGGTCGCGGGGATCCGACAGGATGCGGTGATGTGTGGGGAGCTACGTATTTCTCGCGACTGCTCGCCGGTGATAAGTTAGACACGGCAATCGACCGCGCGCTCGAAGCGGCGGCTCGCAATGTCGATCATCGGGGCGCCACCGGCCTCGCCGATTACCTCCGCGGAGAGCTCAGCATCACGTGACCACAGTCATAAACGTTCCACACTCGCTCGAAGACAAATCGTTCGAACAGGTGCTGGAACAGGTCGCACCTTTGCCTGTCGACGAGAAAATCATCGTCGACGCCAGACACGCGCGCTGGGCATCGCCCTATGGTTTGACCGCACTACTCGCCCTCGCCCAGTCACGCGCCGAGCGGCCGATTCTCTACGTGCCCGAGGCGGAGAATGTCAGCAGCTACTGGTCGCGCATGGATTTTTTCAAGCATGCCGCTGAGCTGTACGAAATTCAGGGCCGCGTCAAGTCTGCCAAGGCCGCCGAAACGAGCGTACTTCTTGAAGTGACTTCGATCTCGAAAAGTGACGACGTTCACGATGTCGTGGACAAGATCCAGCAGCGGGCGCAGGAAGCACTGGTAAAGAACCTGAACCTCGACGCGAAGATCACCATGAGATTCACGATGGCGTTGTCCGAGGTCTGCCAGAATATCGTCGAGCACGCCGGGCGCGGCGGATGGGTTGCCGTTCAGACGTACACCTGGCGAGTGCGGCTCGGCGGGCGGCGCGTTGTCGTCATCGCAGTGGCCGATCCAGGTATAGGATTCCGCCAGTCGCTCGAGTCAGCGCCAGCATTTCAGAGAAAGGATCGCTGGGACGACGGTCAGGCCCTCGAGGAGACGGTTATGCGCGGTGCATCCCGGTTCAGGGATCCCGGCCGCGGTCAAGGCCTTGCCGGAGTGAGGCGTTTTGTGGGAAACTGGGACGGCAAACTTTCCATCCGCAGCGGCACTGCCCGAATCGCGGTTCTCCCCAAGGGAGACTGGGACGAGGATGAGCCGCTGCTGGAGAATCTTCCATTCTTCCCAGGAGCACAGGTGCAGATCACGATTCCGGAGAGAGTGGCGTGATCAATCACATTGACGTGAGCTCGATGCTGCGCAAGAGCGTCTGCGAGCTCTATTCGAATCTGGTAACCCGTCCGACCGGTGCCGCGGTTCGTTCGGAGATCGAGCAGGAGCTGGATCGAATCGGAGAGAGAGCGCTGACAGTGATCGACTTCTCTCACGTCGGCCTTCTCGATTTCTCCTGTGCCGACGAGATCGTTGCCAAGCTTCTTCTCCAGTACATCAGCACCGACGCCCCGCGCCGTGAGGTCTACTTCCTTTTCCGCGGGATCAACGAAGCCCATGTGGAGGCGATAGAGGCAGTGCTCGAGCGCCACAAGCTGGCAATGGTTACACAACATGCTGACGGAGAGACGCGACTCCTTGGGATTATCGGCCTGGAAGAGCGTCGCGCCTGGGAGATCATTTCGCAGCTCGGCGTGGGAGCGGTCGCTGACGTTGCCGAACGCACCGGCTCGTCGCGAGATGACACCGAACGGACGCTCGACACGCTATGGCGGCGGCGGCTCCTGATCCGTGCCGATGACGGTTACGTGGCAGTGGGGAGCGCGACAATTGGGTCCGCACCGCCTAGCTTAGAGGCATGATCGAACAGTTCCGCCCCTGGCTACTGGTCACCCAATACATCGCAACACGGCCCGGCGATTCGGAACGGGGCCCGATGATCCGCCTCCACCCGACCGAAGCACGCAAACGTCTGCTCGAGGACGGGGAGCTTGTCTGGGTCTATGGCCCGAGGCGTCACGAGCTGGCAGTGCTGATCGTCGATGATGCGGTAAGTCCCGGCAACGCCGTCGCTCGCGACATCCTCGGCGTCGCACCGGCTGAGAGGGTGCGCGTCGTCAAGCACGACTTCGACGCCGGGCGAAGTACGCGCAACCTAGGATAGGAGACGTAATTGGCAGAAGGGACACGTAAGCTGGGATTGTCAACCATCGCCGTGCACGGCGGCACTCAACGACCGACTCCCGGCACCGGCGTCACCTCTCCGCTGGTTCAGTCAGTGAACTTCGCTCAGGATACGGGAACGAGCGAAGGTCTCATGTACACGCGTTACGGCAACACGCCCAACGCGGAAATCGTCCAGCGCCGGCTCGCGCAGCTCGAGGGATCCGAGGCGGCACTCGTTCTCTCCAGCGGAATGGGTGCGACGGCGTGCGCGATGCTGGCTTTGCTGCGCGGCGGCGATCACCTCATTTCGAGCTCCTGGATTTACGGCGGCACGCGCACGCTGTTCACACAGGATCTCACTGGAATGGGAATCGAGGTGACCTTCGTCAACCCGCTCGAGCCGCGTGCATGGCGAAAGGCGCTGCGCAAGACGACGCGCGTGATCTTCCTCGAATCGCCGGTCAATCCCACCTGCAGAGTCCTGGAGCTCAACTCACTTCAGAATCTCGCGCACAACGAGGGAATCGCGCTCGTCGTGGATTCGACGTTCGCCAGCCCGATCAACTTCCGGCCGATCGAGCACGGTGCCGATGCGGTAATTCACTCGGCGACCAAGTTCCTCAACGGACACCATGACCTGCTCGCGGGAGTGGTGTGCGGCAACGAACCCTTCATCGACGAAGTACGACGCAAGATGATGGTGTGGGGCCAGGCGCCCGATCCGTTTGGGTGCTGGTTGCTCGAGCGCGGACTGAAGACGCTCGAAGTACGGGTTAAGCGCCAGAATGAGAACGCGATGCGCATCGCCGAGTGGTGCGCGAAGCGGCCCGAGTTCTCGAAGGTTCACTATCCGGGGCTACCGACCCACCCCGATCACGAGCTCGCCAAGACTCTGCTCGATGGCTTTGGTGGCATGATGGCGCTCGAGTTAAAGGGGGGCGGACCAGCGGCAATTCGATTCATCAACGGCCTGAAGATCTTCGCTCATGCGTCGAGCCTCGGCGGTTGCGACTCGCTCATCATCGAGCCGCGCTACAGCTCGCACGAGCATCTATCGTCAGAGGAGCGCGCCCGCATCGGCATTCCCGACGGGTTCCTGAGGGTGAGCATCGGAATCGAAGACGCCGACGACCTCATCGCCGACATCGAACAGGCACTCCAGCAGTAATGATTCGTCTCACCGATGTGGGGAAGGAATACCCGCGCTCGGGCGTCGCACTGGCGAACGTCAGCTTTCAGGTGAGGAAGGGAGAGTTCGTCTTTCTCACCGGCCCCAGCGGATCCGGCAAGAGCACCATCCTCAGGCTGCTCTACATGGACGACAACCCGACGGGCGGCGAAGTGTGGATCAACGGAGTCAGTTCCAAAACAGCGACACGCTCCGAGATCACCCGCCTCCGCCGCCGCATCGGAATCGTATTTCAGGATTTTCGCCTGCTCGAGGATCGCAGCGCCGAGGCCAACGTTCGGTTTGCACTCGAGGTGACTGGCGCGCAGAAGGCAACGATCCGGTCGAAGGTGGCGCGGGTGCTGACACAGGTCGGCCTCTCGTCGAAGACGACGAACTTTCCGCGCGAGCTTTCGGGCGGAGAGCAGCAGCGTGTCGCGATCGCGCGAGCCCTGGTCAACGATCCCTTCGTCCTCATCGCCGACGAGCCCACAGGAAATCTCGATGAGCGCGCGACGCGCGGTGTGTTTCAGCTGCTGCGCGACATCAACGCGTCAGGCACGGCGGTGATCATGGCGACTCACGATCTCGATCTGGTGCGCCGATCGAATTACCGGACAATCGAGCTCAATCATGGCCGCGTCGTGTTTGATTCCGCGGAATCACCGGCATCGGCGCGGCCAATGGACGAGCCGCTCGAGATACTCGATACCCCGACCAACTCGGCGGACGCGATCTAAATGCGATCGGCACACGAAGCGCTGACGGCCTCGCGCCGCGCGCCATTGTTGAGCGCGCTCGGCGTAATCACCATCGCGTTTTCCCTCTTTGCGTTCGGATTGTTCGGCCTCGTCGCCATCAACATCCGCAAGGCGCTGGAACAGGTCGAGGAGCGAGTCGAGGTTCGCGCGTTCCTCAGCGACAGCGCCGATATCGAAGGCGTCGCGGCGGCGATGAAGGACGTCGGCGAATTTCCCGAGGTGCAGCGCGTCGATTATGTCACCAAGGAAGCCGCGCTCGAGCGCGCCCGCAAGGAAATGGGCGAGTTCGCCGATGTCTTCGAAGCCGGTGTGCTGCCCGCGTCGATCGAAGTCCATCTGCGCCCCGGCATGCGCAGTCCGGCGACAGTGAAGTCAGTCGCCGACCGGATCAAGACGTACAGTTTCGTCGATGACGTCCGCTACGGCGAAGAGTGGGTCGAGAAGCTCTATCGGCTGAGAAACATCTCCACGGTCGCCGGGTTAACACTCGGCGTAGCCTTCGCGGCGGTCGCGGTGATCATCATTGGTGCGACGATCCGCATGACGGTGCTGGCGCGCGCGAAGGAGATCTCGATCATGAGACTGGTTGGCGCGACGGACATGTTCATCCGCATGCCGTTCCTGATCGACGGTCTCGTCAAAGGTGTGCTCGGCGGGTTGCTCGCACTGTTACTGGTGTGGATCACCAACCGAATCGTGAATGAGTATTTCATGGAGACAATTTTCTTCGATCGCGAGATGATGTTCGTCGGCGTGATTGGCGGTGCGATGATGGGCGTGCTCGGCAGCCTCGTCTCCGTGGGGAGGCACCTACGTCGCGTCTGAGGGTTGCCGCGCTGTTGGCTGCAGTTTGGATCTCGCTCCCGGTTGTCGTCGCTGCGCAGCAACAAGCGGATCCCGATGCACGGGTCAATCAGCAGCGCGAGGAGCTGGCTCGCATCCGCGCCGAGCGTGACGAGCTGGAGAGGAAGATGAGCGGGCTGCAAAACACTGCCCATGAGCTGCGTGACGAAGTCAACCTGCTCGACAAGCAGCACGATGCTACCGCGCGTATGGTCAAGTCACTCGACCAGCAGCTTGTGTCTATCACCGAGGAGGTCGCGACGACGACCACCGACCTCGCTAAATCCGAGCGCGAGGCTGCTCTCAAGCGGGCCGTGCTGCAGCGGCGGCTGATCGAGATCTACAAGCGCGGGCCACTCTACTCGGCTGACGTGCTCTTCTCTGCCCAATCGGTCGGGCAGCTGGTTGCGCGTTACAAGTATCTGCACCTGCTCGCCCTGCGCGACAAAGGACTTGTGAAGCGATTGGATGAATTGCACGAGAAGATCGAAGCGCAGCACGGTCAGCTGGTGCGACTGCAGAACAGCGTTGTTGAGAACAGGTCGGAGAAAGAGAAAGAGGCTGCCCGACTGGCTGATTTGGAGAGAATGCAGACGCAGAATCTCCAGCGCGTTCAGGAAGACACCAAGCGGACGAAAGCCCGTCTCGCCGAACTGGAGAAGAGCGAAGCGCGCCTGAACAATTTCATCGCGTCCTTCGAGGCAGAGAGACGACGCGCTGGCTCGCGTGGGGTGGCGAATCTAACGCCAAGCTCGATCCGCACCACCGACCTCGGGCGCCTCGATTGGCCGGTAAATGGCGCGTTCCTCTACCGCTTCGGGAGGCAGGTCAACCCGAACAACACCACGACGCGCTGGAACGGCGTCGGAATCACGGCGACCGCTGGCACTGCGGTCAAAGCCGTCTCTGCGGGAACGGTAGCGTACGCCGGACCGATGGGCACCTACGGCAACACCATTATTCTCGAGCACGGCGGCGGAGACTATTCGGTCTACGGCTCCCTCGCACGCATCGATGTGCGCAAAGGAGCGCGGGTGATCAAAGGCCAGTCGATCGCGACTGTCGGCGTCAGCGATCCGGCGCTACCACCACATTTGCATTTCGAGATCAGGAAGGGGGGGCCGGCGGTTGATCCCGCTGAGTGGTTGCGGGCGGTCCGATAACTCGAACCGGCGGACACTGACTACCCTTTCGCCGTGAGGTCCGAGGAAGAGGCGTGAGGAGCCATAGCGGCATTCCTGGTTGACGCGGTAAGAGGTAAGAGTAGCACAGGTGCCTGTTGCCAGGTTAGCTCGGAGCGACCTGGTACCGCGCAACGGTGCTACTCGCACCTCTCACCGCGTCAACCCAGAATGCGAGTATCGCTCCTGGCAACTGGCACGCGTACCTGGCAACAGTGCAGTCAGTTGTGAGTCGTCAGAGCAGGGTCCCGTGCAGTACCAGAAACGCCACACTGAAGTAGATAACCAGTCCGGTCACATCGACCAGCGTCGCAACGAACGGCGCCGACGCGCTTGCAGGATCGAATCCGATTCGCTTCAACAGGAACGGCAGCATCGAGCCCGCCAACGATCCGAATGCAACAATGCCGACCAGCGCGAATCCGACGGTGAGCGCGAGCAATAGGTAGTGCGGTCCGTAATTGAAGATGTGCAGGTTCTGCCAGAGCACGATTCGCACGAACCCGATCACGCCAAGGATGCTGCCGAGTAAGAGGCCGGTCGGCAGCTCACGCAAGGCAATCCGCCACCAGTCGCGCAGCTTGAGCTCCTGAAGCGCCAGCGCGCGAATGACCAGGGATGTTGCCTGCGAGCCGCTGTTTCCGCCGGAGCTCATCACGAGCGGGATGAACATCGCCAGCACCGCGGCGCGCTCGATCTCACTCTGGAAGCGCTGCATCGCGGTTGCAGTCAGCATCTCGCTGAGGAAAAGTGCGCACAGCCAGCCGGCACGCTTGCGCACCATCTCGAGGAAGCTGATCTCCATGTACGGCGCATCGAGCGCCTCCATACCTCCGAAGCGCTGCACGTCCTCGGTTTGTTCCTCGACAAGCGCGTCGATCACGTCGTCGACGGTGACGATTCCCAGGATGTGCCGCTGCTCATCGATGACTGGAATCGCCAGCAGATTGTATTTCGATATCAGGCGTGCCGCTTCTTCGCGATCGCTCTCGGGGCTGACCGTCAACGGCGGTCGGCGCTTCCCCACTTCCAGAACGTTGTCTTCGCGATCCGATGTGAGCAGTTCCCGCAGCGAGATCACGTGGACGAGTGACTGATCCTCGGGATCTACGATGTAAATCGCGTAGACCGTTTCCTTTCTGCCGCCGACTTCTCTGATCAGAGTCAGCGCCTGCTGAACATCCCAGTCGGCCGGTATGCTGAGGAACTCGGTGGTCATAATGCCGCCGGCTGTCTCCGGCGGGTAATTGAGCAGCTTCCTGAGAGTGACCCGGGTCGGCTCGCGCACGCGAGCGAGTAGAGCGTTCCTTTCCTCGGCGGGCACTTCCCGAAATAGATCCGCCTGCTGATCGGCGGACATCGCCTCGATCAGGAGTCCTACCTTCGCTGGATCGATTTGCCGGATGATGTCGGACCGATGCCGCGTCAGCTCCGGTTCATCGAACACCTGTACCGCGAGATCGAATGGCAACGCTGCCATCACTTTCGCGGCAGCCTCCGGCGGGAGCTCCTTCAGCGCCTCCGCAATGTCCGGTGCGCGCAGCTCCCCGAGCGCTTCCTGCAGCTCATCGGGATCGCTGTGTACGAGATAGAGAAGCTGAGCGACTGTCTGCGGAGAGATCTCGATCACGGAGGATGTCGTTGGTTACTTTCTTTTTGATGGGCCTGCCAAAGGAGAAACGAATTAGTCCGGTGAGCGTTTCGCCCTCTCTTCGCGTGCGTGCTCTGGTCTCGGGTGTTGTTTTCGCGCCGATGGTCGCCGGTAGACAGTCGGGGTATAGAAACCTCGACGGCGGGCGTCCTGTCCGAGTCGAAGATGCGATCGTCACGGAGCGGTTCGGGCTCGAGCTCGATGACGCCGCTGCAGCATACCGGGATGACGTATCGTCGATCGTCAGCATCGACGATTGGAAACGATGGCGCGGGCGATGGGACTCGCCCGGATGGGCGGGCCTGCCCCGATTACGTCTTCCGCGCCGCGCTGATTCCCCCAACTATTGCCAGCAACAACCCCGACGCGACGACGATCGCCGCTCCCGTCGGAAGATCCATCTTGTAGGAAGCCCAGAGTCCAACAACGCTGGCGAGCGCTGCGACGATCCAGCCGATGGCGAGCCTGTTCATCCACTCACGCGCCAATATCGTTCCGCAGACCGCGGGGACGATCAGGTATGAGAATGTGAGAAGGACTCCGCCCAGGCGCACGAAGCTCACTACAACGAGTGCGAACGCGGCATAGAAGAGAAAATCCCAGAGTCTGACGTTCACTCCCTCGGCGAACGCCCGCTCGGGATCCGAAGAAATCAGAACAAAGCGCTTGTGAAAGGTCGCGTAAAAAGCACCAAGAGCGGCGAACACCAGAATGCGCTGTCCAACCTCGCCGCGAGTAACGTTGAGAATGTCGCCGGTAAGCAGATGCTCGAGCTCCTCTTTTCCGCCGGCAACGCGACTGAGAAGCAGAATCACCGCCGCTGCTGCGACGACGAAGGTGATGCCGATGATCGCCTCCTGGGGCACCGCCGATTTGTTGGTACTTCTCGTCCAGCTAAAGAACGCAGCGCCGAGGAACGTGACGGCCAGCGAGATCCAGAAAGTGATGCGATCGTCGAAGTGGTATCCGAGAAGGAGAGCGACGCAGGTACCGAGTGTTGCCACCTGCGCCAGGGCCAGATCGACGAAAATCACCTCCCGCCGAACGACGTGGAGGCCGAGGTATACAAGCAGCGGTGGGAACAACAGGGAGGCCACGAAGGGCCACTTCATCACCTCCCAGGCAACCTGCCAGTCCGCGCTCATTTCTGAGCTCCAAGTGCTGCGGCGATCGAACGCACCAGGTTGTCCATATTGTCGAAGTAGGTCGCGGTGTTCCTTGCTGCGCCAGGCTGCTGCGGAGCGTCAATGACCGTCGCGCCCGTCTGACGTGCAACCGTCTCCGCCGTTTTGCGATTCTGGAAGGGTTGCACCAGAATCACTTTGACCTTGTTCGTTCTCATCTCGCCGATCACCTGAGCGAGGTGCGCGGGCGATGGCGCGATACCCGGCTTTGGCTCGAGCTCGTCGACGATCGACAGTCCGAACCGCTGCGCGAAGTAAACGAAATCGCGGTGATACGTGACGATCTTTGCGCCCCGATACGGCGCGAGCTGCTTTTGCCAGTCGGCCAGCTTCGCATCCATTCGTGAGTTGAACCTGGCGAGGTTCGCGTTGTACACCGATGCGTTTTTCGAGTC
>DASUZC010000220.1:0-6705 GCA_036377095.1 Gemmatimonadaceae bacterium | reverse complement strand
CAGCGGGAACTGCAGCCACGACCAGACGTTCAACGCATTGCCGCTCATCCCGAGTTGTGTGCGCGCGAAGTTCACGATGCTGTCACCGGCCAGCAGTATCGCCGTCACGGACGTGATGATCACGGCCCAGCCGGCCATCACCGCGACCGCGACTAGCCGTTTCTTCCACCACGGACGCGGGTCGGTGACGTCATAGGCGGTGTCCAGCGCATCCATGAAGTTCGTGAAAATGTTCGAGCCCGACCAAACGGCGAGGACGAAGCCGAGCGAGATGAGACCGGGCGCATTGGTGGCGAAGACGACGTCGGTTACGACCTTCGAGAAGAGCGTAAATGCCTCGGCCGGCATCATCTGGGAGAAGCGCGTTAGCAGATCTGACACGATTTGCCGCTTGTCGCCCAGCAAACTCAGCAACGGTGCCAGGAAAAGCAGCAATGGAAACAGAGAGAAGAAGAAGTTGTAGGCGACCTGGGTCGCAACACCGAGGACGTTATCCTCGAGTGTCTCCTTCATCGTTTTTTTGAATAATTCGGCTGGCCGGTAGCCCAGAATCACCATGGGCTGACTGCGGCGGCAAGCGTCAGGCCATTTCGGCCGTTGCTACTGAGTTCTTCCGCGCTCTCGTGCGCCACCAGGTGAGGAGGACGGCGCCAAATCCGGTCGCCGCCGCAACCAGCGTCACCGAGAATGCGAACATGCGCAGTACGGTACCGATCACCGGGAACCAGGTGAAGGCCGCGGCGAGGATCCACAACGCGCTAAAGGCAAGAATTCCGGTGTAGAGGAATTGCAGCTCCTGACCGGCAGGTGTTTCGGCCTCGCGCTTGCCCGCGATGGCGATTCCAGCAACCTGTGCGACAGCGAGAAAGCCGAGTATACCGATACCGGCGATCGCGATCAGGAATGCACCGACGCCGATCGGGATGAAGAAGACGCCGATGATAGTTATCGCCAGTCCGACGACGATAGCGACCAGTGCCGGAATTGAAAGCAGACCACCGACAACGCCGGTCAGCAGTGATTTGCCGCTTTCATTGGTCACTACTTCGACAGCACGCTTGAAGTAATCGCGCATGTAGATCACAACGACCGTTCCCACCAGAAGCAGCACGATCAACCACAGGAACGCTGAAACGAGTGAGCCAAGCGTTGTCCGCGGTCGGCCACCAAAGCTGACCGTGGAACGATTGTGAGTGGGGCCAGCCTCCTTGATCACTCCGAGGATCGAGCCACCATCGTTGACCACTCGTCCACCGAGAGCGACTGCGCCACCGCGGACGCGGCCACCGTCGTGGACGATCACATCACCGAGCACGGCGGTCGCAGCTCCATCGACGTTGCCGTAAACATCGAGATTGCCGCGGATCACCATTACGGAGCCTGAGGTGCTGCTGCCGACCGGTACGGTGTAATCGCCGGTGACCACTTGGGCGTACTTCCTGAGTCCCGCGAAGCGAACCCGCTCGAGCTGCTGTGCATTTGCTTCGTGCACAGTGGCCAGCGCCATCAAGCAGTAGACGGGGATCAGGACGTTTTTCACGTTAGGCGGCCTTTCGCTTGGCGATTTGAGCGGCGGTGCGAATGCCTGCATATCCGCCCACCAGCCCCACGAAGAGCGTGATGTACAGAAGGACAGCCTGCAGTGCGCCGGCCTGGAGGAAGGCGATCGTGTCACCACCGAGCACCAGAGCGCCCAGCTGGGTCCCGACCGCAGCGATGGTGAAGGCGTATTGGCTCACCGCTGCGCTGAGCATCGCGGTCAGCACATCGACTTCGAAGAACATGAACGCGGCCGCGGCGATGAGGGCGACCCCAACCACGGCGGTTCCGGTCGCCCGCACCACTCCCATTGGGCGGCGCGCAGCGACTGTCCGTTGCCCGCCACGGTGCAGCTCCAAGTGTTGCCTGGAGGCTACCATGGACTTTGCATCCGAGGCGGACAGACGGTCAATGCGGGCAATCACGCGATCGGCAAAATCCCGAGACGGCGACAGGTAGGGCAGTCGCTGCAGCTCGGCGGCTATGGGGACGAAATCTTCGTCGAAGTCGTGTTCGATCATGTGTGCCTCACGTCAGAGCTTACGGGGTCGGTACGGGGTTGGTTTCAGGGTTTTTGTCAAAATTTTTGCTTGGAATAACGGGGTACTGGGAGACCACTGGATCGAGGGCCGAGGACCAAGTGCATCTATGATCGCGGACCAACGGAGGACCTGGGACAACAGCCTTAAAAGCAGGATCCAGGACGGGATCCGCCGGCTCATGTCTGCGATCCTGCGTGACCGCTTTCTGTCCTCGGTCCTCGCTTAATCCGCGATCATAGATGCACTTGGTCCTCAGCCCTCGATCCATCCCCGCTCGGCCTATCGTTCCGTGCCCCTTCACCGAAGATCCCCCAGATACTGTCTCAATTCCTGCCTCGCTCGGTGGATGTAAGTCTTCACCGTACCCAACGGGAGCTTCACGATTTCGGCGATTTCGTCGTAGGAGTAGTCCTCGACGTGCCTCAGAATGATGCAGGCCCGGTACTCGGGTCTGAGCTTGGCTATTGCCCTCTCGATTTCCTGTCCCAGCTCACGAGACTCGAGCTCCTCGAGGGGTGATTCACCCCCGCTCGTAACTGTCACCGCGGTAGCACGCGCACGCTCGGCGGTAATGGCGTCCGGTGCCCCTTCGATGCTTATCGTGTCGACATGGCGCCGTCGCAGATAGTCGATGGTGATGTTGTTGGCGATCTTGAACAGCCAGCTGGAGAATTTGAACTCCGGCCGATAGCGGTCGATGTTGTTGAGGACCTTGATGAAGGTTTCCTGCGACAGGTCCTCGGAGGTCTCGCGATCGCGCACCATCCGATAGATGAGCGAGAATACGGGCCGCTCGTACCGTTTGATTAGCTCCCGGTAGGCGTCCTCTCGCCCTTCCTGGGCAAACACGACCACTTGCTGGTCGGAGACGTCGGTGTAAGACCGTGCTGACATGCTAGGCAAGCGCGGGAAAGATAGCTTGCCCCGCGCGTGGATGCCGGTCAACTTTCGCCAGATGCTGGCAACTGACATCGACAGCGCGACCGCCAGTGCCGCCGCTGCCGGTGGTGCGGAGAAGCGCGCGTACGTAAAGCAGATCTTTTCCGAGATCGCTCCGCGGTACGACTTCCTCAACCATCTACTGAGCTTAAACGTCGACCGCCGATGGCGCCGAAAAGCCATCGCCGCGCTTGGCATCGAGCGCGACAAGTCCGGCAATTACCTGGATCTGTGCGCAGGCACTCTGGATATCGCGCAACAGATCACGATGCTGCCCGGGTTCAGGGGCGTTGTCATTGGAGCGGATTTCGCCGAGCCGATGCTGCGGGCGGGCGTCGATAAGGTGAACGGCAAGAAAGTCGTCCCGGTTACCGCCGATGCTCTGCAGCTCCCGCTTCCATCCGGCAAACTCGCCGGCGCAATCGTGGCCTTCGGCATCAGGAACGTCGCCGGGCTCGATATCGCGCTGCGCGAGGCGTTCCGTGTGCTCGCCCCCGGCGGCCGATTCGTGATTTTGGAATTCTCGACGCCGCGAATGCCGATTCTGCGCGCCGCCTACCAATTCTACTTCCTGCACATTCTGCCGTTGATCGGCAGATTGATCAGCGGGCACGCCACAGCGTACCGCTACCTTCCGCGCTCCGTGGCGAACTTCCCGGTGGAAGAGGAGTTGGCGACCCGGATGCAGCGCGCCGGTTTCGGCAAAGTGTGCTGGACCAGTCTTTCTTTTGGTGTCGCTGCCATTCACGTCGGTGAGCGGCCAATCAACGCACTCGAGGTCAAGTGAGCCTCGACACCATCTCACAGTTTCTCTCAGCTATCGATCGTGCCGGCGAGCTCGCGCGCATCAGCGAGCCAGTGAAAGCCAGGTTGGAGCTCGCCGAGATTGCAGATCGAGTCATGAAACAGCCGGGTGGTGGGAATGCGCTTTACTTCGAGAACGTAATCCTCGATAACGGTGAGCGATCGAGCTATCCGGTTGCGATCAACCTGTTCGGGTCGATGCGCCGCATCGCCCTGGCACTCGGAGTCGACGATCTGGACGACATCGGCGAGCGCATTACCGAGATGCTCGACCTCAAGGTGCCGGAAGGACTGCTCGGCAAGCTGGCGATGCTGCCCCGGTTACTCGAGATCGGAAAATTTCCACCGCGCGTTCGCAGCGGAAAACCGCCTTGCCAGGAAATCGTGCTCCAGGGCGATGACGTGGATCTATCCAAACTTCCCATCATCACGTGCTGGCCCGAGGATGGCGGTCCCTATATCACGCTGCCGATGGTGATCTCCAAGGACCCGAAGCGCGGCATTCGCAATGTCGGCATGTATCGCGTCCAGGTGCTTGGTCCACGCAGCCTCGCCATGCACTGGCAGCGGCACAAAGTCGGAGCAGCGCACTGGCGGGAGATGGCCGAGAAGGGTGAGAAGATGTCGGTGGTGATCGCGATCGGAGCCGACCCAGCTTCGGTGTACTCTGCGTCGGCGCCGCTACCGCCCACGATCGATGAGTTCCTGTTCGCTGGATTCCTGCGCAAGTCTCCAGTGACGCTGGCGAAAGCCGTCACCTGCGATCTCGAGGTGCCGGCCGACGCGGAGTTTGTGATCGAGGGTTACATCGATCCGAGCGAGCCTCTTGTAGTAGAAGGGCCATTCGGCGATCACACCGGATTCTATTCCGAAGCCGATTTGTACCCGCAAGTGCACGTGACCGCGCTGACAATGCGTCGCAATCCGGTCTACGCGACCACCATTGTCGGACGTCCGCCGATGGAGGACTACTACCTCGGCCACGCGACAGAACGAATCTTCCTGCCGTTGCTGAAGCTTACGATTCCAGAGATCGTCGACTATCACATGCCCGCCGAAGGGATCTTTCACAACCTGGTCTTCGTCTCCATCGACAAGCAATATCCGGGTCAGGCATACAAGGTGATGAATGCGCTGTGGGGTCAGGGCCTGATGTCGCTGGCGAAGGTGCTGGTGGTGCTCGACAAGGAAGTGAATGTCAGAAACGTGCAGGAAGCGTGGTGGGTCGCGCTGAACCACATCGATCCGGAACGCGATGTACGTTTCTCGATGGGACCGATCGACGTGCTCGATCACTCGAGTCGTGGGTTCACCTACGGGTCGAAGATGGGGCTCGACGCGACGAGGAAGTGGCCGGAGGAGGGTTTTACGCGCAACTGGCCGAGGGTGATCGAAATGGACGACGCAACGAAGCGGCGTGTCGACGATATGTGGTCGAAGCTTGGTCTCGGCGCTGATGACCGCGCGCAAAGATTCAACAAGAATGCGCCCCGATAGTCAGCCGGTAGCGCCGGCGCGCGAAGGACAGACGTTCGTCGGGCAGGGCTTACTGCTGCGACACGTGAATCTGGTGCGGCTGCCACACACACTATTCGCGCTGCCGTTTGCGCTGGTCGGTGTCGTGCTCGCCAGCTACGTTGCGCCGATCACACTGAGTGCGGTGATTTGGGTTGTCGTCGCGTTCACCGCCGCGCGATTTGCTGCCATGGGGTTCAATCGAATTGTCGATCGCGAGATCGATGCCCGAAACCCGCGAACGCGAATGCGCGAGATTCCGTCAGGTGTGATGAGCGTGCGAGAGGCTTCGCTCGCGGTAGCAGTCGCCTCGGCTCTGTTCTTCGTTGCCGCCTGGCAGCTCAACTCGCTCTGCCTGATGCTGGCGCCACTCGCGTTGGCGTGGGTTCTGTTTTACAGCTATACGAAGCGGTTCACGCGTTGGTCGCATCTGGTGCTCGGTGTCGGCCTGTCGATAGCTCCGGTAGGTGGATATCTGGCGATCACCGGGCGCTGGAGCAGTCCCTGGTGGATGCTGATTGCGCTGGCGATTGCCGTCGCCAGCTGGGTCGCAGGATTCGACATTCTGTACGCACTGCAGGATGTCTCGTTCGATAAGGAGAACGGACTCTACTCGGTGCCTTCCACTTTCGGGGAAGCCAACGCGCTCGGTATCGCTCGCATGCTGCACTTTACGACGGTTGTTGCGCTCGGGCTGGCAGGAATCGGCGCCGGCGCAGGAGTAGTTTATTTCGCTGGTGTCGTCGTCGCCGCGCTGTTGCTGCTCTACGAGCATTCGCTGGTGAAGGTGGACGATTTCTCCCGTCTCGACGCAGCGTTCTTCACGATGAATGGCGTCATCAGCATCGTCTTTCTGGGATTCGTTTTTACCGAGCGACTGCTTAGATGACCAATACTTCTCCGATCGTCGTTGCGATTACCGGTGCGTCCGGCGCGCCGTACGCGGTCAGGCTCCTGCAGGCCCTCACTGCCGCGCATAGGCCTGTATCGCTGATCGTCTCCAAATACGGGCTTCGGCTACTCGCGACGGAAGCAGGCATTGAGTCGATGGACGCATTGCGGGACGCGGTAGGTATCGACGCATGGGCGTCGTACGTCGAAGTGTTTTCGAACGACGATCGCGGAGCGGCGCCGGCGTCTGGTTCCGCAAAAACTTCAGGGATGATCGTGTGTCCGTGCTCGATGGGGACGTTGTCAGCGATTGCCGTCGGCGCCTCGCGGTCGTTGATCGAGCGCGCGGCCGACGTCACACTCAAGGAGCAGCGCAAGCTTGTCCTCGTGCCACGCGAAACGCCCTTAAGCGCGATTCACCTCGGCAACATGCTGCGACTCACTCGGGCAGGAGCGGTCGTGATGCCCGCCGCGC
>DASUZC010000219.1:0-33225 GCA_036377095.1 Gemmatimonadaceae bacterium | reverse complement strand
GCTGCGGAGAGCTACTGACATGACAACTCCCAGGGCTGTGTCGCGCCCGAGAGCGGCGGCTGGCTCGATACCGCAGCTGATTTTCGGTGATCTCTGGCAATACGATCCGGCGCCGGAGACCGCCGGTCCGAAGCTCAAATCACGCTACGATCTTTTCATCGGCGGCAAGTTCGTCACGCCCAAATCCGGCAAATACTTCGAGTCGATCAATCCAGCGACGGAAGAAGTGCTGGCGGAAATCGCGCTCGCGAATCAGGCGGATGTAGACGCGGCGTATCAGGCAGCGCAGAAGGCGTTCGGTGCGTGGAGCAGGCTGCCGGGCAGCGAGCGCGGAAAGTATCTGTACCGTATCGCGCGCCTGATTCAGGATCGCGCGCGCGAATTCGCCGTCGCCGAAACTATGGATGGCGGCAAGCCGATCAAGGAATCACGCGACTTCGACGTGCCGATGACCGCCGCGCACTTTTTCTACCACGCCGGCTGGGCGGACAAACTCGAGTATGCAGTGCCCGGAGCGACCATCGCTCCACTCGGCGTTGTCGGTCAGGTGATACCGTGGAATTTCCCGCTGCTGATGCTGGCGTGGAAGATTGCGCCGGCACTGGCGGTTGGAAACACGGTAGTGCTGAAGCCCGCCGAGACAACATCAGTCACCGCCCTCAAGTTCGCCGAGATACTGCAGGAGGCGGAACTGCCTGCAGGCGTGGTGAATCTCGTTTGCGGAGCAGGCGAAACCGGCGCGGCGGTGGTGAACCACCCGACTGCGGCGAAGATCGCGTTTACCGGTTCGACCGAAGTCGGCAAGATCATCATGCGCCAGCTGGCCGGCACCGACAAGAAGCTGACGCTGGAGCTGGGTGGAAAGGCTGCCAACATCGTCTTTGATGACTCGCCCGTCGATCAGGCGGTAGAAGGAGTCGTGAACGGAATCTTCTTCAACCAGGGCCACGTCTGTTGCGCTGGAAGTCGACTGCTGGTGCAGGAGTCGATTGCTGAAATGTTCGTCGCCAAGCTGAAGAACCGCATCGATGTGTTGCGGGTGGGAAATCCGCTCGACAAGAACACCGATGTCGGAGCCATTAACTCCAAGGCACAGCTGGATCGAATCTGCGAGCTGGTCGATTCCGGCGTCAGCGCGGGCGCCGACATGTATCAGTCCGGTGTTTGCCAGCTGCCGGCTCGCGGCTACTACTTCAAGCCGACAGTGTTTACCGGTGTGACGCAAAGCCATCGCATCGCGCGCGAAGAAATCTTCGGCCCGGTGTTGAGTGTTCTCACATTCCGCACGCTGGAAGAAGCTGTCGAGAAAGCGAACAACACGATGTACGGCTTGTCTGCCGGCGTGTGGACCGACAAAGGATCGCGTATCCTCAAGATGAGCACTCTGCTCAAAGCTGGCGTGGTGTGGGCGAACACGTTCAACAAGTTCGATCCTTCGTCGCCGTTCGGCGGTTACAAGGAATCCGGATTCGGCCGCGAAGGCGGACGGCAGGGCCTGATGGATTACGGAAGGATCGTCTGAGATGCGAAATCGCAATCGCCAAATCGTAAAGGCGGCTCGCTAATGGCCCGCATACCCGTAACGAAAACGCCGAAGGTTTACGTTGGCGGACAGTTCATCCGATCGGAGAGCGGGCGGGTGTTTCCTGTACGGGAAGCGGGAAGGGGGAAGAGGGAAGCGGGCACGGCTTTGCTGGGCAACATTCCGCAGTGCACCCGAAAGGATTTGCGCAACGCAGTGGAGGCGGCGGCGAAGGCGGGGCCAGATTGGGCGCAGCGCACGCCTTACAATCGCGGGCAGATTCTCTATCGCCTCGGAGAAATGCTGGAATCGCGCAGCCCGGAGATGGCAGATGCGCTGGTGTTGTCTGGAGCCGCGACGAAGGCAGCGGCATTGAAGGAAGTCACCGCCGCTGTCGACCGCCTCATTTATTACGCGGGCTGGTCGGACAAGTACGAGCAGGTACTGGGCAACACCAATCCTGTCGCAGGTCCATTTTTCAATTTCACGGTCGCCGAGCCGATGGGAATCATCGGGATCATCGCCGACGACTCAGCGCCGCTGCTTGGATTGATCAGCCAGATCGCTCCCGTGATCATCGCCGGCAACACTTGCGTCTGCCTGGCGTCGCAGAAGTTTCCGTATCCGGCAATCGTGCTCGGTGAGCTGCTCGCGGTTTCAGATCTGCCGGGTGGCGTGGTGAACATTCTGACCGGATTCAGGAAGGAGCTGGTGCCGACCTTCGCGACGCACACCCATATCCGTGGCCTCAACGCAATCGTGGATCAAGAGGAGAAGAAACAGCTGCAGCTCGGCGCAGCGGAGAGCATCAAGCGCGTACGCGCACGTAAGCGTGACGACGAGACCGATTGGCTGGATGCGCGTCTTCAGGGTGTATACGAGATCCGCGACTTCATAGAGTTCAAGACAACCTGGCATCCCATCGGCGCGTAAGCGCTCGACAAGCGACTCAATACGGGAGGCGACATGCGAAAGGTGATGCGGCTCCTGCTAGTGGCAGCGACAGTTCTGCCGAGCCTCAGCATTGCGCAACAGCGCACCATCAATGTCGGTGACGCGCTCATTTACTACGATGTCTCCGGCCGTGCTGGCCCGGCCGTCGTCTTCATTCACGGGTGGACGCACAACCTGAGTGTCTGGGACGATCAGGTGGCAGCGCTGATCAGCCGATATCGAGTCGTGCGTTACGACTCTCGCGGTTTCGGGCGCTCGACCGGCTACTCCGATCCTTCGGCGGAGCCACAGGATCTGCTGACATTGCTCGAGGCGCTGCACATTCCGCGTGCGTACATAGTTGGTCACTCGCGCGGGGGTGATATCGCGCTGCGATTTGCGGCTGCGTACCCGCAGCGTGTCAGCGGTCTCGTCCTTTACGGCGCTTTTCCGGAAGGGTTTCCGGCCCCGCCTGAGGTAGGGCAGTTCTTCGGATCGCTGTCGGATATCGCGAGGAAGAACGGCCTCGATTCTGTCGGCAAGCTGCTGCTGGCGAGCGATATTGCCTGGGTACCACCCGGTCGCAACGACGTGACCGAGAGGTATCGACGCCTGTGGACCGGCTATTCGGGGAAGGATTTGCTGAATCCGCAGCCCGAATCACATCGAGTTCCAGTCCCGACGACCTCGCAGATCAGAAACATGCGCGTGCCGACGCTAGTGATAGTCGGCGATCACGAAGCGCCGTTCATCGCTGCCGCTGATGACTCGCTCGCGCGATGGATTCCAGGCGCAAAAAAAGTTGTGATTCCGAACGCCGGACATGGCGCGCACTTCGCGCAACCCGCTAGCTTCAATTCCGCTTTGATGGACTTCATCTTCGACGTGGAGCGGAGCAAGCGAAAGCGGTGAACGCAATTGAAATGCGCGCGCTGCGCAAGGTTTACAAAGGCAGCGGCAAGAGCAGGGGAGCAGGAGGATCATCGTACAGCGCGCGTTGGGCACCGCCGGGCACGTCGGCGCCGCCGTCGGGCGATGTAATCGCGCTCGAGTCACTCGACCTCGACATTCTTGCCGGCGAGTTCTTTGGTCTGCTTGGCCCCAACGGCGCCGGCAAAACCACCGCCATCGGCATTTTGACGACTCGCGTTCTGCCGACATCGGGCAAGGCAATCGTCGCCGGCTGCGACGTAGTTGATGATTCCGTTCGTGTTCGCCAGACAATTGGCGTGGTGCCGCAGCGCCCGAATGCTGATCTGAGCCTCAATGTTCTCGAGAACCTCCAGTTCCACGCCGCTTATTTCGGCATTCCATCTGATGTCGCAACGAAGCGCGCTTACGAGCTGCTCGAGCGGCTCGGTCTCTCCGAGAAGGCGAACTCCAAGCTCAACGAGCTTTCCGGCGGGCAACAGCAGCGGCTGATGATCGTGCGCGCGCTGATCCATGAGCCGGACATCATCTTTCTCGACGAGCCGACGGTAGGCCTCGATCCGCAAGCGAGACTCGACCTGTGGGACATCCTGCGCGACATGCACAATCGCGGGCGAACCATCGTCATGACGACGCACTACATGGATGAAGCCGACCGGCTGTGCGACAGACTCGCGATCATCGATCAGGGCAAATTGCTCGCGCTCGACACGCCGGCCGCGCTCAAAGCAAAGGCGCCCGGCGGAACGCTGATCGAGCTGGTCCTCGACGGCGATTCCGCACCGGCCGCCGAGATCGCCGAGACGATCAATGGTGTGAGCAGGGTCGAAGCGCGAGATGGTTTGCTGCGCGCGCACAGCACGCGCGGTGGACAAATTCTGCCGGCGCTGATCGAAGCGGCTGAGACAGCGGGCAGGACGGTTACCGACATCCATCTGCTGCCGCCGAGTCTGGAGACACTTTTCGTCTCACTCACCGGGCGGAAACTCGGATGATGGCGGGAAGCGGGAAGCGGGGAGCGGGAAGCGGGAATACCGAATGACAGCGGGAACCCTGGCCGCGTTGCGGGCGGAGGTGCCCGCGTCTTCGGTATTCTTCGCTCTGCTGCGGCGGGACATGCGCGTGGCGCGACGCGAGCTGCCCTTCTTTCTGCTACGAACAACGCTGCAGCCGTTGATGTTCGTCGTTGTGTTCGGTTATTTGCTGCCGCGCATGGGATTCATGGGTCGCGGCTACACGACCGCTCTACTGCCGGGCGTCCTGGCAATCAGCCTCACTTTCTCGAGCATTCAGTCGGTGGCGTTGCCGATGGTGCAGGATTTCGGCTGGACGAAAGAGATCGAAGATCGGTTGCTGGCGCCCGTACCGATTCTGCTCGTCGCAGCCGAGAAAATCGTCTCCGGCGTGCTGCAGGGAATAGTGTCCGCGCTGTTCGTGCTCCCCGTGGCGCGGCTGATCATGGGTCCCATTCCCAATCTGACGTTCGCGCACTTCGGCAGCGTGCTGCTCATCACCATTCTTGGCGCGGCAGCGTTCTCGTCGCTCGGACTCTTCCTCGGCACTGCGATTCAGCCGCAGCAGATCGGTTTGATGTTCGGTGTTATTCTGGCGCCGATGATTTTCTTTGGCTGTGCATATTATCCGTGGCAGGGATTGAGTACCGTGCCTTTGATGAAGTACGCGGTACTCATTAATCCGCTGGTGTATGTCGCCGAGGGTATGAGAGCGTCATTGACGCCCACGGCGCCTCACATGCCAATGCCGGTTGTAATCGTGGCTTTGATTGCGATTACTGCGCTCTTCTGGATGCTAGGTATGCGCAGCTTCCTGAAGCGCGCCGTCGGATAGCTGTCCCGAGGCCGATCGCGGCACCACTTCGTTGCCGAGCGCGGCGGCAGTCGCTGCTGCAACATCAGCCGGATCCATTCGTGGAGCCCGCGGCAGCGTCAGCGTGAATGTCGAGCCTTTGCCGACGTCGCTGTCGAGAGCGATGTCACCGTTCATCGCACGAGCGAGATCGCGGCTGATCGCCAGCCCGAGACCGACTCCCTGCGCCGGCTGATTGAGCTGACGTCCTGCCTGGACGAAAGGATCGAAAACCTTGTCGAGTTTTTCCTCGGGGATTCCAACTCCGGTATCGCTGACGGCGATCTCGATGCAGTTGGCGCGAGGTGTCGCGGAGACGGCGATCGACCCGCCGGTCTCGGTGAACTTCACGGCGTTACTGAGAAGATTGAGCACGATTTGTTGCATCTTCTCGGGATCGGCGAGTACCGCCTCGGTTCTGCCGGCACCCTTGTAGGTATACCGGAGACCCTTTGCGAGAACCTGCGGGGCGATCATCGACTCCGTATCCTTTAAAGCTTCGTCGACGGGCACTGCAGTCAGCCGATATTCCGTCTGCCCGGCGTCGACCTTGGCGAAGTTCAACACGTCGTTGATCAGCGTCAGCAGATGCTTCTGACTGCGGCGGATGCGCGCGATGTCCTGCGCCTGATCCGCGTTGAGAGATCCGCGCACGCCGAGGGCGAGCAGCTCCGCATATCCGCCAATCGCGTTGAGAGGCGTGCGCAGCTCGTGACTCATGCTGGCGAGGAACTCCGACTTTGCCTGGCTTGCCGCGAGAGCCTCGTCTTCGGCGCGCTTCCGCTCCTCGATATCGACAGCGATGCCAAGCCAGGAGTTGACGTTTCCTGACTCGTCGCGGGTGGGCCGGCTTCTGACGAGGAACCAGCAGTAACCGCCGTCGGCGCCGCGCAGCCGCAGCTCGGACTCATAGGCCTTGCCCTCCCTGACAGCATCCGACCAGTCATCGATGACATTTTCGCGGTCGTCGGGGTGGAGCGCGTTTGTCCAGGCGAAGCCGATGGTCTCGCGCTCGGAGAGACCAGTGTAGTTGTACCAGTAATGATTGCAGTATGTGATTCCGCCATTAGGATCGGCAAACCAGAAAATCTGTGGGGCGAGCTCGAGCAGATTCTCGAATCTGTTTCTGGTGGCGATGTTCCAGCGTTCGAACCGGGTGACCGCGACTGCGAGCGCGAGAAGAACAATACTGCCGATCGAGATGATCAACCCGACCTGCAACGAGCCGCGCAGAAAACCGAACTGTGATGTCGCGAGTGCGACTGCACCGCTAGTCTGCATCGCCATCATTGTCGCGTAGTGCGCAGCGGCTACCGAAGCAACGACAATCAATGATGCGAGAGCGATGAGCGCACGGTTGCGACTGGCGCGACCGACGAGGAAGAAAATGGCGCCGCCGCCAACGAGTGCGGCGACGAATGATGCGAAGACGAGGAGCGGATCGAATAAGACCGGAAGGGTCCGTTGCAGCGCGAGCGTACCGGTGAGGTCAGCGCTCCAGATCGTGAGCGCAAGTGCAGCTGCACCGACATATGCCCAGCGATCGCGACGCCGTCCTTCGTTTAAGCGAACTCGTCGCGCAATCTCAATCGCAGTGTAGGCGCCGATCAGGACGACAACTCCGGAGAGAGTCGCCAAGATCAGGTTAAAGGGCTGAGCG
The DNA here is from genome assembly GCA_036377095.1 of Gemmatimonadaceae bacterium. Taxonomy (GTDB): domain Bacteria; phylum Gemmatimonadota; class Gemmatimonadetes; order Gemmatimonadales; family Gemmatimonadaceae; genus UBA4720. The sequence goes on along the minus strand of DASUZC010000219.1, from coordinate 26,314 downwards.
GCCATACAGCTTAGCTGCGGCAAGATGCAAGCCCATCATGCCGAAACTCTAGTGGGCAGCTAAGTGATTCAACCGTGTGTGTTTAAGAGGTCGGTCAGGCTGTCCGATGTGCCTCTGACCGCAGTTGAGGCTCTTGCGCCGATATATCGCACGATATAGCTTCTCGGCGTCACGATATATCGCCAGTACTATCTGAGACGCTGACTGGCGTCTCACTGGCTCGATACGGAACGATTGGAGGCGGTTCGATGCGCGACTGGAGTTTCGAACAGGGCAGCGGGATGGGAAAGGATTGGAAGTGCGGGCCTGGATTCGCATGGGCTTTTGCGGGACGACCGGAGAACTGGGGATTCGACACCAGTTCTTTTTGGGGCGGACGCGGTCGATCGCGCGGTGGACCGTTTGGTGGCGGCAGGATGTTCGACCAGGGACATCTCAAGTACGTGATTCTGCGTCTGCTCGACGAGAAGCCGCGCCACGGTTACGAGATCATCAAGGAAATCGAAGACCGCTTCGGCGGTATGTACTCACCGAGCCCGGGCACTGTGTACCCAACGCTGACGATGCTCGAGGATCTGGGCTACGCCCGCGCGATGCCGGAAGAAAACGGGAAGAAGATCTACGAGATCACGGAAGAGGGTCGCAAACACCTCGCCGAGAATCAGCCGCTGATCGATGACATCTTCTCGCGCATCGCTGAATTTGCGCAAAGCATTTTCGGCGAGCCGATGATGGAAGTACATCGCGGAATGAAGAACGTCGGTCGCGCTGTCTATGCGAAACCGGGCACACGCTCCGCCGAGCAAATCAGGAAGATCAAGGAGATTCTCGAGCGGGCGGCGACTGAGATCGACGCGGTCTGACGGTTAGCAACAGGACGGCGTGAATTCGCGGGGATTCCTGACTTGAACTTGTGCTGGCCTGCTGCGTGTCGATGTCAGCGACCGCGGCAAGCCAGTCGTCGTCCGAGAGAGTCGCCCTGAGCAACCCCTCGAGCTCATGCTCGACAGCGGCGCACTGTGAAGTCGTGACTACTCTGCGCGCCCGTGCCGCCAACCCCAGCCTGGCGTTTCGCCTGTGAGGGGGAGCGGACTCGATCAGCGAATCGATGCGGGCAGTGAGCTCCCGACGCCTGAGGGCAGCGGATGCGTTAACGCCCGCGGCAGATGCGGCGCGCTGAGTGAGGAACCAATTGCGAATCCTTTGTAGCGCGTCCGAGATTTCTCGTGGATCGATTGGCGCGTCTGACGATTGTGGACGTGCACACATCCTCAGCTGGTCGTCGAGCTCAATCGATAGATGACTCCCCGAACAGACGAGCAGCTGTGGTCTGCCGTCGACGGAGATTGCGGCGATGAATCCGCTCGTATCGGATCCTGCAGCCGCAACCACTGGCGCTGAATCTGGAGAGAGCGGGAAGCGGGAAGAGGGAGGCGGGAAGCGCGTTACCGCGGGCTCTGTCGACCCGGCCGCGTGGTTCGTGATCGCGGGTAAGTCGAGACGCCAGGTTTTTAGAATCTCGCGCAGCCGCTCGAACTTGTGAGGGATGCTTTCCGGGACGGCCTCTCTCGGTGGTTCTATAGAAAGAGCCGGCAGCGGACCCCCGCAGGATGTCCCCACATTCGACCGCGCCAACGCCCATTTTCGCTGCACCGCCGACTCGCTCCTCAGAACTGTAGTTGCGCTGGCCGGTGGCCGGATCACGTGTACGTCGACCTCGGGATGTTGCGAGCCCAATCGCGCGACACGACCTACCCTCTGCTCCATTCGTGCTGCCGTCCAGGGAATGTCCAGATGCACGACAGTGTCCGCGTCCTGAAGATTCACCCCTTCGCTCAACAGATCCGTCGTCAGCAGCAATCGAATGGCATCGGCGGCCGGCGGTTGTGACGATCGCGTGGCCACGGGCGCGAAGCGAGCGATCGCCTCGTTGCGCGTAAGTGATCCCCCTGCGACGCGCGCGCCGTGCGACGTCAACATTGCCACGTGTCCCTTGTTGACGAGACGGCGATAAAGCATCGACACAGTCTCGGCGTACTGAGCGAATGCCACGATTTGGCCACCGGTGCTGCGAATGGCTTCTACGATGGCTGCGCGCCCCGCATCGATCGACATCGGTGCGCTGAAGCCCGCTTGCACTGTCTGCAATGCGAGAAGATGAGACCGGACGCCCCCGAGCAGCTCTTTCTGGCTGACAACCGGGCTGGACAGAAGCTCCGCAAATCCAAGTTGCAGCGCCCCGTCGCCGTAGACCCACGTCTCCAGTTCGGCGCGCGTGGGATAGGTGCCCGCTTCAAGCGATAGGCAGAGCGCAGTGGCACGAGCGATTCGCCGGCGCACAGCTTCTCGCAGCGCTGCTTCGCTCGAGGCCCACTGATGAATAAGGCTGCGGCCGATCAACGCGCCGGCACCCCCGCCGTCCCGCAACGGCACCGGTGGTGGGAGACTCATGAGCATCTCGACCACAGCGGAATCGTCGGAGACCTCGTGACTCACGATCGGACGCAGCGCAGGAATACGCACCGAGTCCTCGACCTGCTCCTGCTGACGCCGTACCACGCACTCGGCGAGCTCTGTCGATGTCATCACATGAGCGCGGGAGCCGAGAAACAATGAGAGCAGCGCGACGAGATCATGCCGGCGATTGTGGATCGGCGTCGCACTCAGCAACAGCACTCTAGCGTCGCGCGTCAGCTGCTCGAGCGACAAATATCTGTTGGTCCGTGGATTCCGCGTGTGATGCGCTTCGTCTACGATGACTAATTCGTAGCTGCCGCTCGTTCGATCTGTTTCAGGTACCTTCGGACTACAATCAGGGTTGACAGCACCCGGAGCGCGCACGCGGCGATAGTCGTCGGCATCCGAACGACTGAGCGCCTCGAAGGTCAGGATGTCGGCCTTACTATCAGTCGTAGCAAGTGCTGATCGCCACATCGATGCGAGTGAGGCGGGCGCCACCACCAGGCACCGCGCGAATCGACGAGCGACAGCTATCGCGACATAGGTCTTCCCCATTCCAACTTCGTCGCAAAGCAGTGCTCCATTGAAGCGATCGATGGCGTCGTTCACCCGCTGCAATGCGGAAACCTGGTGAGAATGCAGTGTGATCGAGCCAAATCGCCGAGCGCCCGGCGGGTCGCCAAGTATTATCCCGGCGATGCGTGAGCGGACATCCTCGAGGGTTGCGACACGCCATTCGACGTCTGAAGTCAGTCGCAGCCTTTCCCCCATGTAAGCAGCGGCTGCACTCTGTCCAGCTGAAGGCGATAACCTTCGAGCATCGCTTCGAGTAATGCAGCGTCGGTCGGAATGTCTCCCTGCATCGCACGCTCACCGAGAGGAGCGAGCGCTTTGCGCACGAGGCTCCAGCGAGCAGGAATGGGCAGCATCGCGAGCGTCCAACCAAGGTAGCGGCGATACCCGCCGCGCGCGGGCTCGGCGATGGCGTTCAGCCATGCCGCTGCCAGCGGACCGTTCAGAATGGCCGCTAGTGCGTGTGCATCGTCGATTCTTCTGCACCGGACGACGTAGCACGTGTTGAGCGCGACGACCTTGTCACCATCCTCCGCGACGATCGCGCGTGGACGCAAGCCGAAGTCTGCCCAGATAACGCGGGGACAATCGAACGCGGCGCTTTCAGTGCGGAATATCGACCACCAGCGACGCGAGTCGTGCAGATCGGTGCGGCGGATTAGTGTGTCGCGGTGTGGCAGCAACCATGCTCGAGCCAACGGCGGCAGCTCCCGTAACGAGGCTCCGTCGGCGGAATGGGGCCAGACGACGTACTCGTTGCGGCCGACAATGGCCCACGGCGCCACCATCTCGCCGCGAATCGCCGGGCGTAGGAACGCACGCTCGATTTCACCGCGTCGATCACCGGCGGAGATGCGCGCGATGTCGCCGTCGAGCGAGTCTACCTTGACGATGTAGGCATCGTTGTAGCCCGTCTTCACGCCGAGTTGTGGGCGACCAAAGCGGGAGATACTGAGCGGCACGCCTGAGCGCGTGACATAATCGAATGCTTTTCGCACATGTCCGGGCAGGAGCAGCCACGGGCTGCCGGGCGTACCGTCAACGGACAAGCGTCTCGGCGTGCATCGCCAGCGTTTCGCACCTTCCGCGGAACGGACGGTCAGTGTAATGCGTTCATCATCATCCGTGGAAGCTGCATTTCGCCGGTGCGCGAAGTCTCTTTTGCGCGCAACGAGCAGTGATGGATAAACGGCGGCGTCGAAGCCAGAGTGTACGCCGGCGAGATCTTCAATGAAAACGATGTCGGTGTGCTCGAGAAGCAACTCGCGCACTCCACCGCCGGCGAGTGAACGCCAAAGCTTACTTGGAAGCAGGTAGGCAATCGTACCGTCGGGGCGGGCAAGGCCGCACGCGCGCTCGACGAATAGCGCGGCGAGATCGATTTGGGCGGCGAATCCGCGCCCGGCTCCAGCTTGCTGAGCGCCGCTGCGCCAGGCGGCACGACGGTAAACCGAGAATTCCTGCCGAAATTTCTGACGCGACGCTTCGTCGATGCGGTGAACGCGAACCCAGGGCGGATTACCGATCACGACGTCGAAACCTCCACCGGCTGCGATATCGGAGAAGTGCGCGCCGAACGAGAAGGGAAGTGCCGCACCTTCACGAAGTGCTTTGATTCGCGCGGCGTTCTCGCGCAGACTTCGCCGCAGTCCGACCAGCCTCAGCTGCGTCTGATGATCGGGAGGGTGACGCAATCCAAACAGGTCGCGGCCGCGCAATATGATCAGCATCTCCTTGCGGTCGACCGTCAGTCGTACACGCTGCCTCGAGAGGACATCGATCGCTGATGCTCGTTCCAGGCGGTCGAGCTCGCGGCCCAGCGTGCGCTTGCGTGGTCCGACCGCGCGCAAGTAGCGACCACGCAGCGTCGCGAGCCTGCGGCTGCCGGCAACACTGCCCCGATCATCGAATGCACCTGCCGCCAGGGAATCACCGACGCGAATGTGGCGGTCGAGATTGGGCAGCGGCGCGATTTTCATCGGATCGCGTTCGTCACTCTCGACGACGATCGAGAGCCACAGCCGCAGCTCGCACAGCCACACTGCCATGGGGTTGCGATCGACGCCAAAAATGGACGACGACAACACTCGGCGACGTATTTCGGCGGTCGATCCGGCTTCGCCATGCTCATGTCGCAGCGAAGTCACTCGCTCGAGTACGTGAACGAGGAACGCGCCTGAGCCGCAGGCGGGGTCGAGTATCCTCAACGCTTTCAAATGATCGAGCTCAGACACGCCGCCCGACTGTCGCAACGCGGATTGCATGGCGTGATCTGTCAGCGATTGGACAAGAGGCTGCGGAGTGTAAAACGCTCCGCTTTTCTTGCGGTCTTCGCCGGCCATCAGTGCCTCGAACGCCTTGCCGAGAATCTCGGGGTCGATAGAAGCTTCCGACCAATCGGGGCTCTCCTCGCGACCACTGAACCGGTAGCGCGAAAACAGGTTGCCGAACGCGTTTCCGAATGCCTCGTCGGAAAAGACGCTGCCGCGTCGCTGCTTCTCGAGCGGGGATCGTGCAAACAATCCCCCGTTGAGGAATGGAATCCGTCCGAATCCTTTCGTCCGCGCGGAGCGCGCGCGGGTCCTCGTGTTCAACGTCCCGAAGAACAGCGGCTCAAGTATGCGGCTTTGGTATTTTCCGCCGTTGGCGATGCAGATCGTGTATGAGTTGGCGAGAAAGCAGAAATCGCCATCCAGCCAACCCTTTGTTTCCAGAAACGAGAGGAAGATGAGCCGCGAGACGTAGAGCAGTGCCAGCTCTCGTCTTTCTGCGGTGGCGACTCTCCCGCTGAGCGATGCCGCCAGCTCGATCACGGATTTTTCGAGTGCGCGGAAGAAGCGGGCGGTGATTGCATCTCGCCCAAGCACATCCAGCCAACGGGCGTGGGTCAGCAGATCCGATTCGTTGCCGACCGCCGCGAGCATACACATAGTCTCGGCGTCGCTCTGCACAACGTGATCTGTCCGGTAGAGGAGCGCGGCAATCCGCACGCGGTGACTTCCAGCGCGCCAACAAGAAATTGCCAGTTCACGACTGGTCGGCCGCAGCGCAAACACAATCCACAACAGCTGTGATGCCGAGCGCGCCAATGAATTGGCGGTTTGCGTCAGGACGTCACGAAAATCCGTCCCTTCTGCGATGAGAATTGCGAGACCACGCAGCGCGCCGGCGCCCTGAGTGATGCGTGCTTCTCGCACATCCGGCGGTAGACCGAGCGCGGCGGTCGCCCTCGCATCGAGAGGCAGCAGCTGTGACGGGAAGCCCAGATCTTCGAGAAGCGCAGCAAGCTTGTCGAAGGACGTCGCGTCCCGCAGCACTGCCGCGGCGCGTTCCAACGTTTTCACTCATCGAGCCTATGCCCGATGGCGGCACTGACTTACATCGTTTGTCGGCTATTTAGTGCGAATCGCCGCGAAGAACTGGCTCCTTTCGCTCGGACAAGAGTTTCGTCGTGAATCGCTGGCCTTCGCTGATACGCTCGATTTCAATCGCGGTTGCTTCGACGATCTGTTCGACGCGGGTGAGCCTTGCCAGAACCTCCGGATCTTTCGAAGCGAGCAAAGTTTCGCGCTGAGCGCGGCTCTTTCCAAGCAGATAAGCGCCGAAAAAGGCGCCGGCGACTATTGCGACGCCCGACAATACGCCAATCAGGGCAATGACAACTCCCAAATCCGCCGACGGTGGCATTGGCTCCTGCGAGAAGCGAAGTGTGGGCCCTACGAAGAAACGCGTGCTCCAGTTTCCAACTTAGTGGCGGAGCCGGGCGTTGAGGCTGTCGGCCAGGCGGCGCGCACGCAGCCTCGTCGAATCGAGCTCGGTGGCGCGACGGTAGGCGTCGCGCGCAGCGGTGCGATGACTCCCGGCTAGATATGCATCACCAATGCTGTCATACACGTTGGCTGACTCCGGATATGCGGCGATGTTGGCGCGAAATGCTCTGATCGCGTCGTCGATGCGTCCCTGATTGAGCAGCGAATAGCCGAGGTCGTTGAGCACACTCTCCGGAGTGGCAGCGGAATCTGCCGCGGCAAGTCGCTGATACTCGGCGAGCGCGGCATCGATGCCCTTCGATCCAAGCGCTCGCGCGATGCGGGCGCGCGAGATGAACGAAGGCGCGTTATACGGGGCGTAGTTGAGTAGAGCGAGCCCGGAATGCTCACCCGGAACGAGCGCGGCCATTTCGCGGGTGATGCTGAGGCCATTGGTACTGTTCGCGAAATAGACGAACCCGCATTGGCGTGGAAGATCGATCAGAGTGAATGCGGTGAATCCGGAATCGGAGTTGTCACCATGGTGTGCCAATCGCGGATTTACCGAGTCCTTCTCGATCGCCCAACCAAGTGCCCAACCCACTCCGGGAACGACATCGACGGCGGGGGTCACCATCGACTGCCACGTCGCCGGACGCAAGCCGGCCGTGTCGAGGATCGCGCGGAGGAAGCGCGCATAATCGCCAACCGTGGTTTGTAGACTGGAGGGAGCGCGGGCAAAGAGCGGGCGCGTCGGCTTGCGGGGCTCGCCAAATGGTCCGTGACCAACGGCAGCGTCGTCGGCAAAACGAGAATCCCAGACGAAACTGCTGCGAGTCATGGCGAGCGGATCGAAGACGAGTGTCCTGATCGCGTCAGCGAGCGCCTTGCCCGTGATTGCCTCGATCGCTTTGCCGAGCAAGACGTAGCCTTCACCCGAATACTGAAAGCGCGTACCGGGATCGAACGAGAAGTGGAGCGAGTCAGATCCGTGTCGCTCATTTTGCAGGCCGGTTGTGTGCCCGAGCACCATTCTGGGAGTTATCAGCTGACCGCGTGGATCTCCGTTCAGCTCCGGATACGACGCGTAGTTGATCAACGGCCGATCGAGATCGAGCTGGCCGCTATCAACGAGCTTCAACGCTGCGTAAGCGATGACTGGTTTACTGAGAGATGCCGCTTCGAAGACCGTACGAGTGGCGCTGACCCGGCCGTCTCCATCGCGCACACCAAATCCGCCGCTCCAGACGACATCACCGCGGTCCAGAATCGCGAGGGCGATTCCCGGAATCATCGCGCTGTCCATCAATGCGGGCAGACGCGTACGAAGGGCGCGGCCGGAATCGGCAAAACAACGATCGTCGACGGGCTGCTGCGCGATGACGACGTTCGAGACTACGAGCAATCCGGACCAAAGAAAGTGACGCGTCATGCCTGGGAAAGTTTGAAAGCAACGAGCTATGGGCCGCAGGATATTTAGACCGAGTTGCGAGCTGAGTCCGAGCTGCCTCACTGAGAGATGTATGTTCGACCTTTCCATGTCACTCGGCGCCCGCGGATCACAGCGGTGAAAAAAATGTAGAGAAGTGTCAGGGCCCCCAATGGGTACGCGAAGGCGTAAAGCGGGTTTTCACGAATAGTGGTATAGACGACGATCCACCAGATCAGCGTCGCGGTGCAGGAAATCGCTGCCCAGGCAATCGTCGTCGCCCCCGCGGGCAGTCCGAGTGAGGCGAGGAGGAGGGCTAATGGCGGCAGAAGCTCGAGCAATGGTGGTAACAGCAGCGCGAGCGGCAGGACACTTTGCCCAACTTTGCCGAAGGGAACCGAATCCAGGCCGCCGGCAAACACGTTCTTTCGCCAGCCGTTGATGATGTCGCTGAGCGATGCGTACATGCGCGTGGATAGCTGCTTCACACCCAGCATTACGACTACGTTCTTGCGCGCGCCGAAGAAGCGCTGTGCCAGCAGGAGATCTTCGGCGACGGACGCGCGGACGCTGCCGTGTCCACCGATCGCTTCGTAGCCAGCGCGTCTGACAAAGATGCATTGGCCATTGGCGATCTTGTTGGTGACGCGCTTCGACTGCGTGATCGATTCAGTTCCACCGTAGCGCATCGAGAGAACCGTGAACATCTGCGGCTGCACGATCTTCTCCCAGAATCCGCCCAGCTGCTGATGGCCCGCCACTGAAAAAAGCTCGGCGTTCAGCCTGTCCATTGCGTTCACGCTGCGCGTGACGAGATCGGCGCTGTGAACGGTGTCTGCGTCGGTGAATTGAAGAATCTCGCCGCGCGCGGCTTTCGCTCCTTCAGAGCACGCCCACTGTTTGCCGAACCAACCGGCGGGTAGCGGTGGGCTGCTGACGACTCGTGCGCGTGGATCACCTGCGGCCGCGCGCTCGGCGGCTTCGCGTGTGCCGTCGGTCGAGGCATCGTCGACAACGATCAGCTCGAGATTCGGGTACGTAGTCGAAAGGATGGAAGTCACGCAGCCGGCGATGTTCCGTGCTTCGTTGCGCGCCGGCACGACGACAGAAACGAGCGGATCCGGCGTGGGCGTGATGTCGCTCTCGTCATCGAGCGAGCGCGAGTGACGAAGACGGATATAGGTAACGAGCGGTGGGACGATCCACGGCAGCGACCAGAGGATCGCAGGAAGAATTCGCATCAAGAAAAAAACGGGGCGTCGTTTTCGACGCCCCGCTGGAATCGGGAAGAGTTAACGATTCCCGCCGCCACCGCCCCCACCTCCGGGGCGACCACCGCCGCCACCGCCTCCTCCCGTTCCACCACCACCGCCACCAGGCTTGCCGCCACCACCACCACCCTGGCCGCCGCCGCCTTGACCGCCGCCACCACCACCGGGGCGACCACCACCTCCACCACCCTGACCGCCTCCGCCCTGACCACCGCCACCACCGCCAGGACGTCCGCCGCCACCACCACCGCCACCTTGACCACCGCCACCACCACCGGGACGACCACCACCTCCACCACCCTGGCCGCCACCACCTTGGCCGCCACCACCCTGACCACCGCCACCACCGCCAGGACGTCCGCCGCCACCTTGACCGCCGCCGCCACCGCCGGGACGACCACCACCACCACCACCACCTTGGCCACCGCCCCCACCTTTGGCTCCGAACTCGTCTTCCGTCCCAGCCATTGTGCTACCCTCCAGAGTTTGTTTTCACCAGGCGCGACAAAAGCAATGCATATGCCATATTACGACACATGCGAGCAGATGAATCACTGCGTAATTCGCGCCACAAACTGTAATTCGTGTCGGCAAAACATTTTCGTAGCGCGAAACCGCTCGCACCGGGCGCACGCGTTGCACTGATTGCTCCCGCGGGTCCGCTGCAAAAAAACGAGGAGCTTCCGCGTGCTCAGCAGAACGTGCGTGCGTTCGGATGGGAGCCAATACTCGGGCAAAATGCGACTCAACGTCTGGGCTATCTGGCCGGCGATGACCGGGCGCGCCTCGACGACATCAACCGGGCTCTGCAGGATCCGGATATAGATGCGCTGTGGTGCCTGCGCGGTGGCTACGGAATGATGCGCATTCTGGACGGAATCGATTACCACGCCCTCGAGAGCAATCCCAAACCGATCATCGGCTACTCCGACATCACCGCGCTGCACGCAGCAATCCAACGCAAGTGCTGGCTGGTGAGCTATCACGGACCGACGGCGCGCGAACCGATGAGCGAGTTCTCGCAGGATTCATTCGAGCGCGCAGTCGTCCGGCAAACGGATTCGTGCGGTAGTGCGGCCAAGGCGCGCACGATTATCGGTGGGAAAACGGAAGGAACGCTGGCCGGAGGCAATCTCGCGGTACTCGCCTCGCTTTGCGGCACCCAGTACGCGCCGGACTTGTCGGACTCGATTCTCATTCTCGAGGACATCAACGAGCCCGTCTATCGCATCGATCGAATGATGCAGCAGCTCAAGCTGTCGGGAATGTTACGCGGCTGCAAAGGGATTGCGTTCGGTGAGTGCGTCAAGTGTCCCGACGACGCCGGCGGCGGCGGGCGATCGCTGGATGAGGTTCTTGGCGAGATCGTGCGGGAGCTCAAGATTCCGTGTGTGATCGGCATTCCCGTTGGCCATATCAACGAACAGTGGACGATTCCACTCGGCGCCACGGCAGCGTTCGATGCCGATGCGTGCAGTTTGAACGTCACTGCGTATACGAGCTGATCAAATGACCCACAAAACCGGTCAGGACCTGATCGATGAAGCGAAACAGCAGATTCGAGAAGTGACGCCGGAAGAAGTGCGCGACATGCAGGCGCGAAACGAACCGGTTGTCTATCTGGATGTCCGCGAGCCCAACGAGTGGAACCTCGGCCGTCTGCCTCGCGCGGTGCATTTACCGCGCGGAAATCTGGAAGGGAAGGTCGAAGGAGTCATCGGTCGCGATCAAAAGGTTGTCGTGTACTGCGCGCGGGGAAACCGATCGGCACTGGCGGCGTTGACGATGACGCAGATGGGATACGAGGACGTATCGTCGATGGCGCGGGGCATTCAGGGCTGGGCCGACATCAACGGCGACATCGAGGGATGACCAGCACTGCGCCGAGGACGATAGCATCGGAGACCTTCGACATTCCGTGTCGCGACGGGCTGTCACTGCGCGGCGACCTGTACCGCGCAGAATCGGAGATCGGCGCCGTTATCGTCTGTCACGGATTCAAAGGCTTCGCGCGCTGGGCGTTCTTCCCTTATCTCTCGAAGGCGCTCGCTCAGAGTGGCTTGACGACGATTACCTTCGATTTCTCGGGCAGCGGGATCGGGCCCGACCGCGAGAGCTTCACGGAACCGGAAGCATTTGCGCACAACACATTCTCGCGCGAGCTAGATGACCTCGAACTGATCGAGGAATACGCGCGTCGCATGAAGTGGATAACGGGCAAGTTCGGGCTGTTCGGCCACTCGCGCGGCGGCGGGATGGCGATCGTGTATACGGCACTGGAAGGATCCAACGTCAACTCCCTGGTAACGTGGGCCGCGATATCGTATCCGAACCGTTGGTCACCAGATGATGTCATCACGTGGCGGAGTCGCGGATTTACGGAGATCACCAACGCGCGGACTGGCCAGATTATGCGGCTCGACACGGGCCTGCTAGAGGATGTGGAGCAACACGGCAAAACCAAGGTGAACATTGGAGCGGCGGCGGCAAAGATCAAAGTGCCGTGGCTGATCGTGCACGGCACCGGCGATGAAACAGTGCCGAGCTCGGAGGCTGAGCACCTCCACTCGACGGCGAAGGGAGTGAGCTCGCTCCGATTGATCGAAGGCTCCGGTCACACGTTCGAGGCGAAGCATCCGCTGACGGAAATTCCCTCGTCGCTCGAGCAAGTGGTGAAGGAGACGGTAAAATTCTTCGTGCGCAACGCAGCAGTGAGATGAGCTCGCTCGACCGAAGCGGACACACCGACGGCATTTCAGCGCTGCTGTCGAATCCCGTAATCGCGCGACTGCGGGATGCGGTGGGTGCTCACCATCCAGTCGAAGTCAACGAAGCGGGACTGCGCCGCGCCGCGGTAGCATTGATCTTTCGGGCGGGTGAAGAGGGTCGGCCCGAGCTGCTTTTTATCAAGCGTGCAGAGTACCCGGGTGACCCGTGGAGCGGACAGGTTGCGTTTCCCGGTGGGCGCGAAGAACAGGGTGACACGTCGCTAGTCGAAACGGCGATCAGAGAGACGCGCGAAGAGACGGGGATCGATCTGGCGAGCGATGGCAAGATCATCGGCACGCTCGACGATCTCTACCCGCGAACGGTTCGATTGCCCGCGATCGTGGTCAGGCCGTTCGTCGCCGTGCTCGACGGTGGTACATCGCTCACGCTCAGCTCAGAAGTCGCGCTTGCGTTCTGGATCCCGTTCGGGTCTCTCACTCACAACGAGGCGTGGCGCGAGGACACCGTCTTTGCGCGCGGGATTCAGATCAACGCGCGCGTCTTCAGGCACGAGGATCATGTGATCTGGGGGATGACCGAGCGGATCCTCGCGCAGCTGCTGCAGCTGGTTGACTCCTGACTGCGAACTGCGAACTAACTGCTTCGTGGTTCGAACTAACTGCTTCGTGGTTCGAACTAACTGCTCCGTATTACGAACCAACTAATCACTCCGCATCGACAACTAATTGAGAGCTCCGTACTAACTACGAATTACCAACTAGTTCTCGGTAGTGCGGAGTGCCGTTCGCAATCAGTTCGCAGTGTTCGCAGTTCGGAGTAGGTTCCCCAATTCGCAATTAGTTGTCGATGCGGAGTGATCGGTTAGTTCGAAATACGGAATCCTTTAGCGATCGAGGACCGCTGAATCAGGCTTCGGAGCGGCAACTCCGGGTGGCAGTCCCGGCGGCGCTTCAGGCAGGTGCAAAATCGGCGCTTCGTGGATGATCTTGCCACCCAGATACGCAGTCCACGTCACGCTGCCGACAGCGACCAGTGAGCCGACCAGAATTCCGGCGCGGACCCAACTCGGAATTACTTCGGCGGGTCTCTTCAGGGAACGCCACCACGAGTACGCCGCGAACGCGCCGACGACCAGAAATACGTACATCGCGATCCCGGCTGCCTTGTCGTGTGCCTCGATCACGCCTGGCTTGATGAACCAGGGGTCCTTCAGCGCTTCATCCGCCTTGTCGCCAGTGAAGTGAACGGGGTAGATGAAAAGACCGGCCAGCGTCAGCGCCGCCATTGCCGTTTGCCACAGTCCCTTTCGCGCGAGCAGCAACGCCAGGATCGTGACGCTCAACCCCACGACGCTGAGCACCACCGGAAAATGATTGATGAGCAGATGAAAGTATGGCCATGACAGCATTCGATTCGTCTCGTCGTGCGTGAGCTGGTTCGGTGCGCCGCGAAAAGTACGGCTGCACACCCTGCATAGCTGCAATTCCACACGCCAACAGCCACCCTCAGCGGGTGAACGCTACCCAAAGCGAAGGTGAACTACTCTTGCCAAAAAGTTAGTATGCACTAACTTATTTCGTAGCTTAACAATAAAACGACAGTGGCAATCCAGCTTCTTAGAAACGCCCGCAAGCCGAAACCCCAGAACGAAACTGACGCCGTGGCCGCGCCACCGGGATGGCGGCATGCGCGTACAGCACCGTCGCTGGTCGAGGTCTATCGCAGCGTTCCCGTCGGCGGCAAGAACTGGTGGAGAAAAGCGGCCGCGTTCGCTGGCCCCGGCTATCTAGTCGCCGTCGGCTATATGGACCCCGGCAACTGGGCAACCGACCTCGCGGGCGGCGCCCAGTTTGGTTACACGCTCCTCACCGTCATCCTCGCCTCCAACCTGATGGCGATCCTGCTGCAAGGGCTCGCCTCAAAGCTCGGAATCGTCACCGGCCGTGATCTCGCGCAGGCCTGTCGCGACCACTACTCGAAGCCAGTCGGCTTTCTCCTCTGGATAGCGTGCGAAATCGCCATTGCTGCCTGCGATCTCGCGGAAGTGATCGGAACTGCAATCGCGCTCAACCTCATATTCGGCATTCCGATCGCCTACGGCGTCGTCATCACCGCGCTGGACGTGCTCCTCGTTCTATACCTGCAGAACAAGGGCTTTCGGTTGCTGGAGGCGCTCGTTATCGCCCTCATCGCCACCGTCGGCGCGTGCTTCCTGTTCGAGATTATTCTCTCGCAGCCACCGTTCGCTGAAGTAATGCGCGGATTTTTACCGTCAACGCAGGTCGTCAGGAATCCGGCGATGCTCTATGTCGCAGTGGGAATCCTCGGCGCGACGGTGATGCCGCACAATCTCTATCTGCATTCGTCGATCGTGCAGACCCGTCAATATGAGGAGACGGTGAGCGGGAAGCGGGAAGCGGTGCGGTTCGCGTTCATTGACTCCACCATCGCTCTTTCATTCGCCCTTTTTATCAATGCTGCCATCCTGATCATCGCCGCGGCGACATTCCACACTTCCGGACACGCCGAGGTCGGGGAGATCCAGGATGCGTACAAGCTGCTGACGCCTTTGCTCGGTGCAGGCGCCAGCACAGTGTTCGCGCTGGCGTTGCTGGCGTCCGGACAGAACTCGACCCTCACCGGCACACTGGCGGGTCAGATCGTGATGGAGGGATTCCTCAACATCCGGCTGCGGCCGTGGCTTAGGCGTTTGATCACCCGCGCCATTGCCATCATCCCGGCAGCAATCGTTGCGATCATGTACGGCGAGAGCGGGACCGCAAGACTCCTGGTGCTCAGTCAGGTCATACTAAGCATGCAGCTGTCCTTTGCGGTATTCCCGTTGGTGCGGTTTACGTCGGAGCACGCAAAGATGGGGGAGTTTACCAATCCGCTGTGGCTCAAGCTCCTCGCCTATGCGGTTGCGTTTATCATCGCGGGGCTCAACATTTGGCTGCTCTTCCAATTCTTCACTGGAATGGCGAGCTGATGTATCAGCGCATCCTGGTGCCCGTCGAGAATTCGCCGTACGACGAAGTAATTCTCACGCACATCCGCAAGCTCGCGCGCACCTGCAACGACGCGTCGATAGTTCTCATCCACGTCGCCGATGGGTGGGCCGCGCGCAACATCAATCAGCTCGATCTGCGCGAGTCAGAAGAGATGCGTGGCGATCGCGAGTACATCGAGAACATCGCTGATACGCTGGTGAGCGAGGGTTATCAGGCCGAGGCCATTCTCGCGGGGGGCGATCCCGCAAAAGAGATCGCTGCTTGCGCCGTTCGCGAGAAATGCGATCTGATTGCAATGGCAACGCATGGCCACCGCGGCCTGGCCGATGTCATTCACGGCAGCGTTGCCAGCGAGCTGCGACACATCTCGTTGCTCCCGGTGCTGATGGTGCGCGCTAATCCATCGTTGAGTCCGGTGACGCCGAGGACGGCGACGTGAGCGGAACGCGGGAAGTGGGAAGCGGGAAGCGGGAAGCGGGAGCCGCGACGCGCGATGCACTCACGGGCGCGGTAGAAGACTACCTGAAGGCGATTTACGCGATCGGGAAGGGATCTGGCCCTGCCGCGACTAATGAAATCGCGCAGCGGCTCGATCTCGCGCCGGCATCGGTGAGCGGCATGGTGCGTCGACTCGCAGACCAGGGCTTGCTCGCCTACGAGCGCTATCACGGTGTAAAACTCACCGAGAGCGGACGACGCGCGGCGCTGCGCACATTGCGCCGTCATCGCGTGATCGAGGCTTACCTCGCCGAAGCGCTCGGTTACCCGTGGGATCGCGTGCACGAGGAAGCAGAGCGCCTGGAGCACGCGGCATCCGACGAGCTCGTCGACCGCATGGCCGCAACCATTGGCGAGCCGGAGGTGGATCCGCACGGCGCGCCGATCCCCACCCGTGACGGCTCGGTCGACGAAACCGAGTACCGCTCGCTCGCCGAGCTGGCTGTCGGCACAACAGGCGCAGTCGTACGCGTGTCGGACGAAGATCCCGAGATGCTGCGGTATCTCGCCGAGTTGTCGATCATTCCCGGCAAGAGGGTGACGGTGAAAGCGCGTGCTCCATATGACGGTCCGATCACGTTGACCGTCGCGCGACAGGAGCTGTCGATCGGACCGGCGCTGGCAGCGCAAGTGATGGTGGCGCCAATTGCAGACAGGGGATTGAAGCGCGGCTAGCTTTCGGTGTGCTGCTCGCGCTCACACTCAGCTTTTTTCTCACACAAGATTCGACGGTCAGCGATCCACGCTCTTCAACAGAGACGCGTACGCGCACGATCGCGATCGACGAAGTACTTGCCGAGCAGGCTCACCTGCGTGTCGGCGATCGAGTCACGGTCTCACCCACTCCCGACGGACTCGGGGATACCGTAGTCGTTGGCGCAATTGTGCGACGAGGCGCTGATCCCTCGGAAGTAGCGCGCGGCGATCTGCGGGTGTGGATGCATCTCGATCAACTGCAGACTCTATCCAACTACGGCGACAGGGTAGACCGCTTCGCGATCGAGACGAAGCACGGTGCGGACGTGCCAGGACTGATCGAGCGAATCAACAACGTTGCTTTCGGATTCAGAGCTTATCGCTCGCGGGATATCGCGGTCGAAACATCGCGCACGTTTCAGGTCGTCAGCCGATTCCATCGCGCGATCGGGATCATCACCATCGTCGCCAGCTCTGTTTTCCTGCTGTGCATCATGGTGCTCAAGGTCGAAGAGCGCCGCCGTGATATCGCAGCGTTGCGACTGATGGGTATTTCGCGGTGGACCGTGGTACGCGCCATAATCGCCGAGGCGGCGTTGATCGCAACGCTGGGAAGCATGCTCGGCATCGTGCTCGGCTGGCTGATTTCGCTGCTCGTCAACTCGCACTATCAGGCGGTGTATCGGACTCCGCTCGCATTCTCGATCGTCACACCGCCGATTGTAATCGTGGCCGTTGCGCTGTCGCTGGTGCTGGGAATTACCGCCGGTGTGGCAGCGTCGCTGCGCCTGGTGCGTCAGCCACCGCTCGCCCTGTTCGGACGGTAGATGAGAGCCGCGCTGGCGAAGGCGTCCCTCGTTAGACATCGGGCGCGGACAGTGTTGGCGATTCTCGGCGTCGCGATCGCGTCGGCGATGCTGCTCGACATGGTGATGCTGGCGACCGGAATGCGCGAGTCGTTCCGCGAATTGCTGTTGACTCGTGGATTTCAGCTGCGCCTGGCACCAAAAGGAACACTGCCGTTCGACACCGACGCGACGATTGCTGACGTGTCGGGTATCACGGCGACGCTACGCCGCAATCCCGACATTCGGGAGATCAGCCCCGTGCTCGGCGGGTCAATTCACGTCCCAATCGGTGGCCGCGACGTCAGTGCTTCTGTGCTGGGGATAGATCCGAGTGTGCAGGGCGACTATGAGCTGCAATCCGGGCGCGACGTCCTGGAGGCTGACGCGATTGTTGTGAACGATCGGCTGCTGCGCGCGTTGGGGCGGCGCATTGGCGACACGATCCGCGTCGCCACCGGCTACGATCCGCAAACGCGCAGCTATTCGGGCCAGCGGAACCTGGTGATTACCGGCACGGTGAGGTTTCTGTATGGGGCGAGCGATCAGTCAGGTTCAGCCGTACGGCGCGAGACACTGCTGCAGATGAACGCCCAGTCGCCGACTCGAGCGGGTGATCGGGCATCGCTGTTCATGGTGCGCGCACGGCAAGGTGCCGATGCGGAACAAGTGCGAGGATGGATCGAAGCGCAGCTGCCGAACGTCAGTGCCATATCGATCGCTACGGCAATCGCCCAGGTCGATCAACGTCTGAGCTATTTTCGACAGCTCGCCATCATACTCGGCGCGGTGAGTCTGTTCGTCGGATTCCTGCTCGTTACGACATTGGTAACTGTCTCGGTGAACGAGCGGGCGGGTGAGATCGCCGTCATGCGCGCGATCGGCGTCTCGCGGTCGCACGTCGTAGAACAGGTCGTGATGGAGGGTCTCGTCATCAGCTTGGTCGGCGCGCTGGTCGGACTCGCGCTGGGCCTGGTGACCGCACGTTATCTAAACAGCATCCTGTCGGCATTTCCCGGTCTGCCGATGGCGATTGACTTCTTCCTGTTCCAGCCGAAAGCGGCCTGGTCGGCGCTCGGCCTGGTGATCGCCAGCGGGATTGGTGCCGGGGTCTATCCAGCGTTTCGAGCGGCGTCGTTGCCGATCTCCCAGACGTTGCGGCGCGAGGCAATCGCGTGAACGCGCCCAGTCCGATCATTTCGCTGCGGGACGTTCGACGCGATTATGCGCTGGGCGCGGAGCAGGTGCACGCGCTGCAGGGGGTGAGTCTCGATATCGATCGCAGCGATTATGTCGCGATCGTGGGTCCATCGGGTTGCGGCAAATCAACGCTGCTCAACCTCATTGGCGTGATCGATCAGCCGACGGCGGGCACCGTGACGATCGATGGCCGACGCGTCGATAGTATGAGCGATCGCGAGGCGACGCAGTTCCGGCTACGCAACATCGGCTTCGTTTTTCAGCGGTTCTATCTGATGCCGATCCTGTCGGCAGTCGAAAACGTGGCGCTGCCAATGGCGGAAGCAGGCATGTCGAGGGGGGAGCGTGTAGACCGAGCGGCCGGATTGCTGTCTTACGTGGGACTGGCGAACAGGCAGCGTCATCGTCCGTCGGAGATGTCGGGGGGGGAACAACAGCGTGTCGCAATCGCGCGTGCGCTCGCCAATAGCCCGGCGCTTCTACTCGCTGACGAACCAACCGGTGAGCTCGATGCGAAAACGGGTGCAGAAATCATCTCTCTGTTCCAGAAACTGAATGCGGATGGAACGACACTGGTCGTGGTGACCCACGACGAGGATCTCGCCAGCGCGGCGCGGCGCAAGGTTCACATGCGCGACGGCAAAGTGGTGGACGGATGATCGGCCAGCTCGCGCTGCGCAATCTCACTTACCGGCCGTGGCGATCGCTGCTGATGTTCTTCGGCTTTGGCGTCGGTGTCGCGGTGATGATCGTGCTGCTGTCGATCGGCGAAGCGATGCTGACGCAGGCGCGTGAGGAAAAACTGGTGGGTGGCGGGAACATCACCGTTTTGCCTGAGGGGCTCGATGTCGAGGTTATGAAGACGGGCGGCATCGGCGGGCTGTTCTTCTCGATCGATCACGCCTCATTCCTGTATCGGCAAGTGTTGGCGTCTCCGCGCTATGCGAAAACAGTCGCTGCTGTGGCGCCGCAGATCGAAGGCAGGCTTCTCTATCTTCGCGCAAAGGACGGGAAGGAGTACGCCATTCACGCGAGCGGTGAGATCCCGGCGGCGACGCGAAGTGTCGGCGCGTCGCCGGAATTGATCGCCGGCCATTGGGTGAACGACGACGGCGATCGTAAATGGACTGCACCGACGCCGTTCGAACTGCGCAACGAGATCGATCACTTTCACCTTCCCGGCGACAGCGTCACCAATCGTGACAGCTGGGCGGAGTGGCACTACTTCAACGTGCTGTCCGACGATGGGCGGAGGTGGGCGTTCATTTCGTTCATCGTCGGTGGCGATGTTACGAGCACCCAATGGGGCGGCCAAGTCGCCATCACGCTGCGCGAGCAGGGTGGGACAACCCGGCGCTTTACAGACACTGTCGATAAGTCGCGCGTGCACTTTTCGACGAACAGTGCAGACCTGGCTTTCGCCGGCTCTCATGTGACGGTGCTTGCCGACGGCGATTATCAGGTCCACGCGAGTGCGCGCGAACGAAACGGACATGGCAGGATATCGGTTGATCTGCGCATTCACCCCGAGCCTTACGCGTACTTCCCCGGGGTGTCGATGAGCTCGGGCGGATTTGTCTCCGGCTATACGGTGCCGGCCTTACGCGCGACGGCGAACGGCACACTTTGCGTCGATGCTGTTTGCGAACAGCTCAGCGATGCGCAGTCGTACCACGATCACAACTGGGGTGTCTGGCGCGACGTCACCTGGGACTGGGGTGCGGCACGGGCAGGGCAGTACACCCTGCTCTACGGGCGCGTCTACCCGCCGGATAGCGCGGCTTCAATTCCACCGGTGCTGGTCTACCTGACTGATTCCCTCGGTTTCCGTGCTGTCTTCCGGCCGGAGGGGATTAGCTACAATGACAATGGCAGTGTGGGATGTGGGAAGGGGGAAGAGGGAAGAGGGAAGCGGGACTGCGCAGAGAGTATGGGGAGCGCGACGATCAGAGTTCCTTCGGATGCGACACTCTTTGACGCGCGTGGAGCGGACACGCTTCGCGTGGGGCTGACAATTCAGGATGCGATTGCGACTGACACGCGGCCTGCCGGAGCTGAGCGCGGTGATCCACTATCGGGCGCACGCGTGCAGCCGTACTTCATTCAGATGAAAGGTATGGCGCGGCTCACTGGTCGAGTGGACGGTGTGCCGTTGATCGGAATGGGGAGCGGCTTTTTCGAGACGTACCGCTGACATCGCTTGACATCCGACTGCCGCGGCTTCCGATTGAACGTCATGAGCGCGGAGATTCACCTGGGGACCCAAGGCTGGAACTACGATGCCTGGGTCGGTCCTTTCTACCCGGCGGGCACGCGCCCCTCTGATTTTCTCACTGTCTACGCCCGCGCTTTCGACTCGGTGGAAGTCGATTCGACCTTCTACGCATCTCCTGCCGAAGCGACGATTCGGAGCTGGGCGGAACGCACTCCCAAGGGGTTTGTCTTTGCGCTGAAGCTGCCGCAGGAGATCACGCACGAGCAGCGGCTGCGCGACATCACCGGCGCGTCGGAGATTTTCTTCAGTCGTGTGCGTGAGTTGGGAGAGAAGCTTGGACCCGTGCTGGTGCAGACTGGACCTGATTTCCAACCTGGCGAGCTGCCGGCGCTGGTGGATTTCATCGGTCACGCACCGAAGGATCTGCGGATTGCGCTGGAGTTCCGGCACCGCGGCTGGATCACGGAAGGCGTGTTGGCGCTGCTACGCGAGCACAACATCGCGCTGGCGCTCATCGATGGCCGCTGGATTCCGCGGAAGCTGATGGTGAGTCTGGCAACACGGCCGACGGCTGACTTTGCCTACATAAGGTGGATGGGTCCGAATCGAGATCTCGTCGATTACACGAGGGTGCAGGTGGACCGCTCGTATGAGGTCGATCTATGGAGCGACGCGATCGCCGAGCTCACGGAGAAAGTGGCTCACATCTATGGATATGTGGCAAACACGTTCTCAGGTCACGCGCCGGCGACGGTGAGAGACCTCCAGTACAAGATCGGCCAGACGCCGGTGAATCCGGATCTACTGGGCGAGCAGATGTCGCTGTTCTAAGAGGACTGAGGCTTCCGGACCAACGGCAGTCCGAACTGCGGATTAACTGAGGACTAGGACGATGTTTCTTGGACACTACGGGCTCGCGCTAGCTGCGAAACGAGCTGCTCCTCGAACATCCCTTGGCGCGCTTGTATTCGCCGCGCAGTTTCTTGACGAGCTTTGGCCAATTCTGCTGCTCCTCGGTGTAGAGCAGGTGAGAATCGTGCCGGGTCTGATGGTCGCCAGTGATTTGCAGTTCGTCTACTACCCGTTCTCGCACAGCCTGCTGATGGCGATCGTGTGGGGAGCGCTGGTTGGTGGCGGATACTTCGTCTTCCGAAGGTACCGTCGTGGTGCGTGGGTGGTCGGACTTCTCGTCGTCAGTCACTGGTTTCTCGATCTGCCAATGCACCAGAAGGATCTGCCGCTGTGGCCCGGCGCTGCGAGCCCCAAATTCGGCTGGGGACTTTGGAATTCGCTATCGCTCACTTACATCATCGAGTTCACAATCCTCCTCGTGGGAATTTCCGCGTACAACCGCATGACGCGCCCGGCGGATCAGATAGGAAGGTGGGGATGGTGGATCTACGTCCTCGTTCTCGTTGCTCTCTTCGTAACCAGCAACTCGCCCCCGCCGAGCGAGAGAGCTCTCGCGTGGATGACGCTCGGCATCTGGTTGTTCGTGCCGTGGGCGTGGTGGATCGACAAACATCGCGTGCTTATCGTTCCGGATCCGAAACCAGCCAGGGCGTAATTGCACCGAAAACTTGTTCTGGGCATCCTCGCGATTGCATTCGCGATACTGTGCATTGGCGCGGGAGTGTGGCAGCTTGGGAAACTTTCCGCCCGGCACAAGCAAAACGCGTCGATCGCCGCGCGTCGGTTTGCTCCGGAGGTCGAGCTCGACGGTCTTCCTCGCGACACCAACGCGGCGCGGTTTCGCCGCGTTCACATCTCCGGCAACTACGACCACGCGCACGAGATCGTATTCACACTCCGGCAGCGTATGGGCTCCCCGGGGGTAAATATCCTCACGCCGCTGCTGCGGAACGGCAAAGACACAGTCGTACTGGTCAATCGCGGCTGGGTTTATTCGCCGGACGGTGTCACCATTGATCTGAACCCATGGCGGGAAGCCGACATGGTGAACGGACACGGATTCGTCGAGACATTCCCGACCCAAGGCCCCTTCCCGGCACCCAACCCCGCTCGCCCCAACGCATTCCGGCGCCTGGACCGGTCCCAGCTGCAGAAGGTTCTGCCCTATCCGATCGCAAACTATTACGTCGTGCTCACCGATTCGTCTGCATCTGCGAGCGCACCTCCGCGCGTTGAGCCATTGCCGCTCGACGAAGGGCCATATCGGAACTACGCGATCCAGTGGTTTTCGTTTGCGGCGATCTCTATTATTGGATTAGTGATCTTCATCAGACGCACATGAGTGACATAGCCGTTCCCTCCACTGAAGCCGCGACCGAAAAGGAAGCACGCGACGTCGCAGAGGCCGCGCGCGAAACCGAGTGGGAGAATCCGAGTTTCGTCCGTGAGCTGTTCCTCGGCAGATTCCGTTTCGATCTGATTCATCCTCATCCGCCCGCTGACGCGGCGGAGGAAGCGCGCGCGAAACCGTTCATGGACAAGCTGCGCGCATTCATGGAGCGCGTCGACTCCGAAGAAATCGACCGCACCGGCGAGATTCCCGAGTCGACAGTGCAGGAGCTCCGCGAGATGGGCGCTTTCGGAATCAAGATTCCGAAGGAATACGGCGGGCTTGGGTTGTCGCAGATGAGTTACATCCGCGCGATCGAGATGGTGACGTCGAAGGACGGATCGCTTACCGCGCTACTCTCTGCCCACCAGTCGATCGGCGTGCCGCAGCCACTGAAGCTCTTCGGGACCGAAGAACAGAAGCGCAAATATTTCCCGCGCATGGCCAAGGGCGCGATCTCGGCGTTCGCGCTGACCGAAGTAGACGCCGGCTCGGATCCCGCGAACATGCGCACGACGGCAACGCCCACTGAGGACGGCAAGCACTTCATACTGAATGGACAGAAGCTGTGGACGACCAACGGCACCCGCGCCGAGCTGTTCGTGGTTATGGCGAGAACGCCGGATAAGGTCATAAATGGAAAGCCGAAGAAGCAGATCACGGCGTTTATCGTCGAGGCCTCCTCGCCGGGTGTCGAAGTTGTTCATCGTCTGCGCTTCATGGGACTGAAAGCGATCGAGAACGGCGTCATCAGCTTCAACAACGTCAAGGTTCCGCGCGAGAACATCCTGTGGGACGAAGGCAAAGGGCTGAAGCTGGCTCTGATCACGCTCAACACCGGCCGCCTGACGATTCCCGCCGGCTGTGCGGGCGCCGGCAAGCAGATGGTGTCGATTACGCGTAAGTGGGCGAACGAGCGTGTGCAGTGGGGACAGCCGATCGGCAAACACGAAGCAGTCGCCCAGAAGCTGGCGCGCATGACCGCGTACACTTTCGCGATGGAAGCAGTCGCCGAATTGTCGGCGGCGCTTTACGAGCGAGGTGGTTACGACATCCGGCTCGAGGCAGCGATCGCGAAGTTGTTCAACACCGAGGCCGGTTGGCGGATCATCGACGACACGCTGCAGATCCGTGGCGGTCGTGGCTACGAGATGGCGGAGTCACTGGCGCGTCGTGGTGAGCCGGCGATCCCGGTCGAGCGGGCGATGCGCGATTTCCGCATCAATCTGATCTTCGAGGGATCATCCGAGATTATGCGGCTGTTCATCGCGCGCGAAGCGGTGGATTACCACTTCAAGCTCGCGTTCAACATCGTAAATCCCGAATCGACGTTGAAGGAAAAGCTGTCGGCGATGGCGAAGGCGACACCGTTCTATCTGACATGGTATCCCTCGCGCTGGTTCAACGTCGGCCGGCTGAAGAGATACAGCAAGTTCGGCAAGCTCGCGCGTCACGTGCGTTACGTCGAGCGGACGACGAGGCATCTCGGCCGTTCGATCTTTCACGCGATGGTGCGATTTGGGCCCAAGCTCGAGCGTCGTCAGATGGTGCTTTTCCGCGCCGTAGACATCGGCGCCGAGCTGTTTGCGATGTCGGCAGCGTGTTCGCGGGCGCAGATGCTGGCGAAGCAGGGGCGCAAGGAAGCGATCGCGCTTGCCGACGTATTCTGCATCGAGGCGCGCGAGCGGATTCGCATCCACTTCGATCAGCTGTTCGGCGTCGACGATCCCGCTCTCTATCGCCTGTCTCAGGAAGTGCTGCGCGGCGAGCACGCGTGGCTGGAGCAGGGCATCGTCACCAGCGTCGCGCAAATGGATCGCGCGAAACGGCGCGCGCCGGGTGGGCCAGCTGTTCCGCCCGCGCCTGGTGGCTCCAGTTCGACTGTGGCAAAAGTCGGGGCGACGCAGTAGAGATCTCGGCGCGGTCGGTCGGTGAGGGGTGACGTCTGAAAAACTGCTCGACCCGCTGTCTTGCGAAATCATTGTTGGTGGCGCTCTAGAGGAGGCGGGTCTGCGCGATGTTTTTCAGACATCACCCCTCACCTCCCTCGCCTGAGATCGCAGTTCACCCACGCTCGATGCAAAGAGGGCCGGATCTAGCGATCCGGCCCTCTTTTTAACTGCTTTCACTCCGGCGCGATGCTCGAGGCTAAACCGTTGGCAGCGCGGACGCGACGGGCTTGGCGGTGAGGCCGATACCCAGCATCACGATCGCGAGCAGACAGTGCAGACCAATGTCCGCTCCGGCCAGTGGAACAAGCCCGAATCCGCTCGGCGAGATGAATGCAAACACGGTGAGGATCGCGTAGATCACGCCGCCCCAGATGAAAAACGACTTCGATCCGCCCCAGCTTCGCGAGGCAGCGAGCCCCCAGATTCCGAATACGAGGTGCACGATGTTGTGCAGGAGATTTACCGGGAACATCCCAAGTGCCTTGGCTGCCATCGCCGGATCGCTCGGCTGCATGAACATGCCGCCCGGCGTCAGGAACCCCACAATCGCTACGATTATAAACACGACGCCGAAAACCGCCGCCAGCTTTTGAATCGTTGTCGTCATCTCAGTCCGCTCCTCATTGAGTTGGACGCACCCTATTGTAGCGTGCTCGAAAGATTTCGCCACACGCCTGGCTGTTTGCAGGTGATTAAAAATCTTCGCTCGGTCGGTCGGCGAGAGCATTCCCTGAAAAGCTTCTCGACCCGCTTCGGTGCGACATCCATATGAGTGGCGATCAGAAATGGGCGGGTCTGCGCGACCTTTTCAGGGAACGCCCTCGCCGCCCTCCCAACCGAGCTCGCTGCGGCCCGCGCTCCCTCGCAGCGTGTCGCTCTTCCGCCCGAGCGCGCTGCATCGGTGCACGCCCGCGCGGCGGCACTGGCCACACGATTCTTCTGCGTCGCGCACTATGATATGCGCGGACTTGAATAGTGAAATGCCAGACAGGGAAGGAGGTGGGGGTCCTCTAAGGCGACTTAAGCGAGCGACCAAGGAGACGCGCGAGTGAGCAGAGCGAACGAGCGTAGTTAGCGGCTCCGCCCGAGCTCGCGTTGTCGCCGTGAGGGCCCCCGCCGACTGACCAGCGCAGCGATCCCAAACTAAAGAAGCGTCCCGCGAAGAATCAGGAGCGCGACGTAGAAGTAGATCGAGAGACCGGTGACGTCGACGAGCGTGGCGACGAAGGGAGCCGACGCGCGGGCAGGATCGAAGCCGAGCCGCTGCAGGATGAACGGCAACATGGATCCGGAGAGCGAACCGAAGGTAACGACGCCGACCAGGGCGAAACCGACCGTCAGCGCCAGCAGGTTTGGATGCGGATAATCCGCAAGCCCGAGGTG
>DASUZC010000218.1:0-2983 GCA_036377095.1 Gemmatimonadaceae bacterium | reverse complement strand
CATGATGTTCGAGTATATGGGGTGGAACGAACCTGCCACTCTGATCATCAGGGGAATGGAGAACGCGATCAAGTCGAAGCGAGTCACTTATGACCTGGCGCGGCAGATGCCTGGCGCGACCGAGGTTTCGACTTCCGCATTTGGGGACCAGGTGATCGCCGGGATGAAGGTCTAGCGGTGCTTTCAGTCAGCATCGCCTCGCAGAGTCCGATCGAAATCGGCACCTCGTTGCTCGTGGTGGCTCTGCCCGAAAATCCAACTCTGGCCGGTATTGCCGCGCTCGATGGCGCGACTCAGGGTGCGCTCACGCGCATGATCGACATGAAGGACTTTCGCGGGTCGCGCGATGAGACGCTGCATCTGACCGGCTTCACCAAAGGCCCGCGGCGGATTCTCCTGGTCGGCATGGGTCCGATAACCGATCGTCGGTTAGCGCTCAAACGCGCCGCGACTCTAGCGGCCCGCAATGCGCACCGACTCGGTGTTGGTGAAATGGTGTGGTATGCGGGCGACATCCTTCCCGACGAAGTCGAAGCGATCACCGTTGGACTGATCGCCGGCAGCTGGGAATACATCGATCTGAAGTCTCCAGTACCTGAGGCCGAAAAGAAGAAGCCGCTCGAGAAGGCGATAATTCTCACCAACAACACTGACGAGACCCGTCGCGCACTCAACAACGGAAAAGCGATCGGCGATGGTCAGTCTCTGGCTCGTCGTTTGGCGATGATGCCCGGCAATCTCTGTACGCCGGACTATCTCGCGCAGACGGCCACCGACATCGCCAAGCGATATGGAATGGACATCACCGTCCTCGGACGGCGCGAGCTCGAAGCGGAGAAGATGGGATCGTTCCTCGCCGTCGCGCAGGGAACGCCGCAGGATCCGAAGCTGATCGCGATCGAGTTCAAAGGTGGGAAGCCGAACGGGAAACCAGTGGTGCTGATCGGGAAGGGACTTTGTTTCGACAGCGGCGGCATCTCCATCAAGCCGGCGCAGGGAATGGAGTTCATGAAGTTCGACATGTGCGGCGCCGCCGGAGTACTCGGCACGATGGAAGCGCTCGGGCAGCTAAAGCCGGAAGTGAACGTTGTCGGCATCATTGGCGCGACCACGAACATGCCCTCCGGCACCGCGATGAATCCGGGTGACGTGGTAAAGGCCAGCAACGGCAAATCGATCGAGATTATCAACACCGACGCCGAAGGACGGTTGGTGCTCGCAGACTGCCTGAATTACGCGAAGCGCTTCACTCCCGATGTGGTGATCGACGCGGCTACTCTGACGGGAGCGTGCGTCATTGCGCTCGGTCACACTGCCAGCGGCGTTTTTTCCAGCGATGATGCGCTGGTCAGCGAGATTCTCTCCGCCGGCAAGAGAGCGGGTGAGCCCGGTTGGCCGCTACCGCTGTGGGATGACTACAAGGAACTCATCAAGTCGGATGTCGCCGACGTCAAGAACTCGGGCGGCCGCCCGGCTGGTGCCGTCACGGCCGCACTTTTCCTCAAGGAGTTTGTCGAGGGTTATCCGTGGGCGCATCTCGACATTGCGGGAACGGCCTATTCCGAGACGGACCTGGTTACGATTCCCAAGGGACCGACTGGAGTGCCAACGGGTACCTTCATCGAATTCGTTCGCGGGAGAGCGCGCTGATCCGAACTGGCTGGGACATGCTCCGCTGCGCCCGCCCCGGCCTCGTGGTCGGGGCGCTTTTGTACGCAGCCACTGCGTCGACCGTCGGTGCGCAGGTCGTGCCGCCGCCGGCGAGTGAGGTTCCGATTCCGGTCAAGCCCAAAACTGATTCGGGGCTGGATACCGTGAAGGTAAAAGCCGACACCATCAAACCGCCTGTCGGCCGCTTCGCCGATCCCGCGCTCTATGAGATTGGCCCGCAATACGAGTGGAATCGCCAGCAGTTGTTCGCAACCGGGGCACTCTCCCTCATCGACCTGCTGGACAGGATTCCCGGAATCACGACTTTCCGCTCGGGTTGGCTCGCGACCCCCCAAACCGCGACATACAACGCCGACTTCAGTCGGGTGCGTGTGTTCTACGACGGCATCGAGATCGACAATCTCGATAACAAGACCGGTGGCGTGCTCGATTTGTCGAGCATTCAGATCTGGACGCTCGAGCATCTGAGCATCGAACGAAGCGCCAGCGAGCTCCGCATCTACATGCGCAGTTGGCGCGTCGAGAATACGGATCCGTACACCCGTGCCGACATTGCTACCGGAAACGAACAAACGAATCTGTACCGCTGGTTTTATGGCAGGCGCTTGGACAACGGGGGATTACTTCAGGTCGGCGGCCAGCAGTACGGTGTCACCAGCTCGCGTCTCGCCGGAAGTGGAGATGCACTGTCGCTGCTGACTCGTGTCGGATTCGCCAGAAAATCATGGAGCGTTGATGGATTCGTTTTGCGGCACCATCCGGTGCGAAATATTCAGCGCGGCCTGCGTGGGGTCGCGCCCGTCTTCGGTCTCGACGCCACCTACACCGATGCGTACCTGCGTGCAGCAGTCGGCGAGAGCAACCGAGGTCCGTGGCTCCAGCTCACCGCCGCATCGCTCGGCTTCAAAGGCTCGACAGCGCCGGATCGAAGCACCACCGCACCGTCGCAGCCGGACACACTGCAGCGTCGCGTATCCGAGTCGCAGTATCTGGTGAGCGCCGGTTACACCCTTGGACCCGCGCGCCTGGAGCTGGAAGACAGACTGCGGGCCATCGCCGGCTCGACTTACAATGGTGGCAGCGCGAGGCTCGACCTCGCATCTCCGATTGGCTCGATCAGCGGCTTTGCTGAACACGATGGATTTCGGGAAGTGACCAGCGTTGACGCCGGCATCCGCGCCCAGCCATTGCCATTCATCGCCTTTTCGGGCTCGGTTGCTCAGACTGTCCCGACCGGTACATCCGCCCCGCCAACCCAGACGTCGATGCGCGCCGAAGTGGGGATCAAGTTCTTTCGACCATGGATATCCGG
>DASUZC010000217.1:0-2441 GCA_036377095.1 Gemmatimonadaceae bacterium | reverse complement strand
TGGCGACCATCGCCGATGTGCTGCAGGCAAAAACTGCATTATCGCAGGAGCAGCTCAACCTCGAGACGACACTGGGGAATCTGCAGGCAGCTCGCGGTGGTCTCGCGGCTGCACTAGGTCTTCCCGCCAACTTGCCGTTCGACCTCGAGCCGCTGACCGAGCCGCTTCCCGTGCGAGGTCTCGCACTCAGCGTTGACAGCGTCATCAATCAGGCACTGGCGAACCGACCCGATCTCCAGGCAGCGCGCGCGCAGGCGGCAGCGGCGGCGCAGCAGGTGCGCGTTGCAAGGTCCGCCGAGCTGCCTTCGCTCTCGCTCAACAGCAACGCGGCGCGCACTTACTCGACTCCCGCGACTTTCGCCGGACCGTCGTACACGGTCCAGCTGGGATTGTCGATTCCCATCTTCAACGGGTTCTCTCACCAGTATGACGTGGCCGCCGCCCGCGCTCAGGCCGATGCGATATCCGCTCTCGCCGACCAGACTCGTCAACAGGTAGTCACCCAGGTTTTCGTGTCCTATTACGCTTTGCAAACTGCGGAACAGCGCGTCGCCACCGCCGACGATCTCCTCGCCAGCGCTCAGCAATCCGTGCAGGTCGCTGCCGGCCGTTATCGCGAGGGTGTGGGCAGCATTATCGATTTGCTGACAGCGCAAACTGCGCTGGCCAACGCCCGTTCTCAGCAGGTGCAGGCGCGCTGGCAGTGGTACACGTCCCTCGCGCAACTGGCGCGGGACGTCGGCGTACTCACCGTGCGCGGCGAAGCGCCGTTCGCTTTCTTGGCGGACTCGACGCCCAAGCCGCTTCCTCCAAACCCGAACACACGATGAGCACGCGTATACTTCACGCGTGCATCGCAGTCGTTGTTGTCGCGACGATCGCTGCGTGCTCGAAGAAAGATCCGCCGCGCCAGCCGACGGTCCCTGTCAGCGTCACTACTGTAAAGCGCGCCAGCATCCCCTACATCGTCACTGCCAACGGCGTCGCCGAGCCGATGCAGACCGTTGCCATTGAAGCGCAGGTGAACGGCATCCTCCAGCGTGTCGCGTTCGCCGAGGGACAGGAGGTCGCGTCGGGTCAGGTGCTGTTTCAGATCGATCCGCGTCCTTATCAGGCCGCTTTGAATCAGGTGCGGGCCCAGCTAACGCGCGATGAGGCGATCGCTGCCAACGCGCGTCGCGATGCGACCCGCTACGCATCGCTGGTCAAGGAGGGCTACGTCACCGGCTCGCAGGCGGATCAGGCGGAAGCAAACGCACTCTCCGCAGCGGCAACGGTCGAAGCCGATCGCGCCAACGTCCAGAAAGCAGCGCTCGACCTCGCGAACACGACTATCCGCGCGCCGATATCCGGCAAGACGGGAAGTCTGCTCGTGCGCCAGGGCAATCTGGTAAAGGCGAACAGCGAGCCGCCGCTCGTCGTGATCAATCAGATTCGCCCAATCCTCGTGCGTTTCTCGGTGCCGCAGAGCCAGTTCAGCGACATCCAGAGATACTACCGTAGTGGGAACGCTTTGCTTGTCAGAGCAAAACCGTCGGAAGGATCCGCGATTACCGCGGACGGCACGCTCGCCTTCGTCGACAACAACGTCGACACGACGACAGGCACGGTCATGTTGAAGGCGCGGTTCAGCAATCCCGAGGGGGCGATCTGGCCTGGGCTGTACATGAACGTTGCGCTCCAACTGTATGTCGACCCGAACGCACTCACGTTACCCGCTCCCGCCGTTCTGACGGGACAGCAGGGGACTTTTGTCTACACGGTAGACACAGCCAATACCGCCAACCAGACTCCAGTACAGGTGTCGCGGACCGTTGATTCAGTTGCCGTCATCGCGAGCGGATTGCGAGAAGGCGAGCGGGTCGTAGTCGATGGCCAATCGCGCCTTTTGCCGGGAGCGAAAGTGGTAATCAAGGGAGCACCACGATGACTGCACTCTTTATACGGCGGCCGGTAATGACCGCACTGGTCATGATCGGCATTCTGTTCTTCGGCACAGTTGCCTATAGTCGGTTGCCGGTGAGCGATCTGCCCACGGTGGACTTCCCCACAATTTCGGTGGGCGCGAATCTGCCGGGCGCCAGCCCTGAGACGATGGCGGCCGCCGTAGCAACTCCGCTCGAAAAACAGTTCTCGACGATTGCCGGCATCGACAACATGACGTCCTCGAGCCAGCTCGGCTCCACGAACGTCACGATCCAGTTCTCTCTCGATCGCGACATCGATGCGGCCGCAGCGGATGTGCAGGCGGCGATTTCGCAGACATTACGCAGCCTCCCACTCGGAATCCTGCCGCCATCGTATCGCAAGGTTAACCCGGCCGACTCGCCGATTCTTTATTTCGCGCTGACGTCGAAGACGATGCCGCTCTCCGATCTCGATGAGTACGGAGAGACATACCTGGCGCAGCGCATCTCGATGGTCCCCGGTGTCGCGCAGGT
>DASUZC010000216.1:0-5386 GCA_036377095.1 Gemmatimonadaceae bacterium | reverse complement strand
GGGCGTTAGCTAGACACTTGGAGACATTCGTGTTGTGGAGAACGTTTCTTCTCGCAGTTGGTATTGCGAGCACTGGGCAAATCGCAGCCATCCGGTTTGCGCAGAACCCTATCGTTACGCCAGCGTCAAGCCCAACGCTCGGCTCGAATATCAACGGGCCTTCTTTGATTCGCGTTCCGTCGTGGGTCGAGCATCCGCTGGGCCGATACTACCTCTACTTCGCACATCATGGCGGCAAATTCATCCGGCTCGCATATGCGAACGATCTATCCGGTCCGTGGCGCGTCTATGAGCCGGGTACCCTCCGTCTCGAGTCTGTGAGGACGTGCTCTGATCACATCGCGTCGCCTGACGTCCATATCGACCGCGAACGTCGTCGGATTCTCATGTATTTCCATTGTCCCGCCGGCACTGCCGGCAGCGTCGACATCAGTCAACAGAAGACGTTAATTGCGACGTCGAACGACGGCGTCCGATTCGTATCAGACACTGTACCATTGGGTCCTGCGTACTTTCGAGTCTTTCACTGGAAAGGCTTCTATTACGCAATCGTGCGAGGCGGCGGATTGCTTCGCTCGCGTCATCCCGATGCGGCCTTTGCGGAAGGGCCGACGCTTCTTCCGACCGACTCCGGCCGAATCCTTCGCCACGCTGCTGTCGATCTTACAGGGAATGTGCTGCGGGTCTACTACTCGCGGATCGGTGACCGGCCGGAGCGGATTCTTGTGTCTGAAGTGAGACTGAGCAACGATTGGCGATCATGGCATGCCTCTCCACCACGGACGGTGTTGCAGCCGGAGCATGACTACGAGGGCGCCGATCGCCCGCTCGAGGTATCGCAACCCGACGACGCGCCAGGCCGCGTGAGGCAGCTTCGCGATCCCGCGATCTTTAAGGCAGGCCTACGCACATATTTGCTGTACTCTGTCGCTGGCGAGAGTGGCATTGCGATCGCCGAACTCATGGCGAGGTAGGCGGTCCGGCGCTGCTAGCTAACGAACGTTGCAGCTGACAAGCACTTTTCGGATGCGGCTACGCCGCAAAGGTGATAGTGTGCTTGCAGCTGAACTAAGGCGTTAGATAGTGCCCGCCACCATCGCGGCCAACTCACCGGGACACATATGCGCTGCAGACAAGCGCTGTTAACTATCAACAATCTCACACTCGCCTACATAGTACTGCTCGCGTGTGCTCGGCCTGGCGCGAAGTTGCCGCCATCAATGGAAAGTGAGCAGACTTCAAGAGGCATTCGTGTTGCCGACTGCGAGGGTCCGGCAGTGAGCCTTCCGAGCAGTCTTCGCGCGCAGCTAGCGCCGCGAACCGGGAAAATGGTTCCCGATGATCACTGGGCGGATTTAGCCGAACAGATCCCCGGAGGATTCGCTGGCGTCCTGTACTCAAACGGCAAGCCAGTACTCATGTTGACCCACCCCGAGCTTGCTGCGACGGCGAAGAAGGCGTTGGCTTCAGACCGAACGTTGGTCGGCTTTGACGTAATGCACGCAGAAGTCCGGACAGCCCGCTGGGACTTCGCACAGCTCGTTGATTGGTATAACTATTTCGTTGGACATACGACCGTCTGGAACACCGTGGGGATCGTATCCGGCGACAAGGACGAAAGCACCAATCGGATTCATTTTGGCATCGAGAACGAAACAGGGCGCGAGACTTTGACGAAGAAACTTGTCGCTCTAAAAGTCCCGTGCGATTTGATTCGTATCAGCATAGAATCGCCTATTCGGCTGCTCTAGAAATCGCGCCCGGCTATCTAACGAACGTTGCAGCAGACGAGCGCACGTGTTAATGAAGAGTGATGAATCGGCCCTTGGATTTCTGCGAGTCGAAGCCTGGCGTGCTCGTCACTTCGTTCGCTCGCAGCTGAACTGAAGGCGTTAGATGGCACTCCAAGGTTCCACACATTGAAACCCATCGCCGCACTAGGATTAGTCTGCATTGCCGTCGGGTGCAGTGCCGACAATCCGAGGGACTCCGGACCCCCTGTAGTCTCCAAGCATGTTAGGCAGCCTACCACCTCTCGAGATCAAAGGATCCCAAGTATTTCACTCGACGGTGACGGAGCATGCAGGCCAGTGTCCGGACCTGTGCCGGATGCTCACACATTGGGACACTGGTTTGCAAACGATGGCCGTGCAGGCCACTTGACGTTCGGTAGCACGCCGCCGGATTCCTCCGGCGTGATTCAAATCACAGATTCCGCGGCCCTCGTTAGGAGTAACGCCGCACTCGAGTCGTTGTTCAATGCTTGGGCAGCCGCGGACGCGAAAAGCATTAAAAGCGTTGAAGGCACCGAGCGCGCGAACACTGATAAGCGTGGAGGAAAGGCGACGGCGACGACTCCACACCCACCAAGTGTAAAGCTGTATAAAGCTCGGAGGCTATACGCTGTCGTTCCTACGGATCTGGAGTCGTGCAGTGATCGTGTGCGTATCCCACCTCCGGCTTTTTTCTTCGATTCCGATTGGCGATTTCTCGGCACCAGACAGTGATCGCCCCATGCCATCTAACGGTAGTTGCAGCAGACGAGCGCGTGACAATGGTTGGGTTGGGCGCCTGTCGAGGTCGTACGAGAATGATTGCAATGTGCCTTGATAGCATATCGCTCGCAGCTGAACTTCGGCGTTAGATGGACATAGATACACTGTCTCAGCGAACAAAATCGCCAAATACTGCCCCTCTCATCGCCGCGCTCTGGGCCACGATCGTTGGGGTGTATTTACTCATCGCTGCGACATACGACAGGTCGTTTGCAATTATCACTTCTACTCCGCCGCCCACATACGAGGTTGTCAAAAACAAACTGCTTGACTACGCCAGTGTAGTGGCAGTAACCGGATTTGACTCGGCGTCTGGACTTTTCATTCCTGCTTTTCTCGCGCTCTGCCCGCTACCGTTCCGAAAGCACCGGCGCGCGGCCCTTCTAGTTGGGGGAGGGCTCACGCTTGCTGTCTGTCTCATATGGCCGTTCTCGATAGGTGTACTTTATTTGCCTACTGCGCTCCTGCTCCTATACGCTGCGGTTCGAACCAACAGGTCTACGCACCTGCCATCCGACGATAGTTGCAGCAGAAGAGCGCGTGTTAGTCGTTAGGTCGAACGATTTGCGAGAACCCTTTTGTGGAAAGCTTTGATTCGCCTTGAAAGTAGATCGCTCGCAGCTAAACTTGGGCGTTCGGCGCGCAGGAGACAGTGATGAAACGCGCAGCAAAAACCCATTTGCTTGATGATTTGCCTGATGTCGGCAGCGACTGCTGTTCCCGCACAGGACCCTGCCGACCAACTCAGAGCCATTGAGCGCGAGCGTCTACGCTCGCTCGTGAACGCGGACCTGCCAGCCGCCCGCCGCTACCACGCCGTTGACTTCGAGCTGATCAACCCAGACGGCGGAACCATGTCAAAGGAGCAATACCTGGGGCGAATTGCAGACGGGTCGTTGAAGTACGTCTTATGGGAGCCAGAGGAAATCCGGGTGAGAGTGTATCGCAACTCGGCTGTCCTCCGCTACAGGGCACACCTGATAGTGTCGGTGAGGGGCAGTGCAGGACGCGATGTCCATTTCTGGCACACCGATCTATACGAAAGGCGAGATGGTCAGTGGCAAATTGTTTGGGCGCACGCCACCATGGTCAAAGAGTGAGGGCACGCACATCGGTCGCGTTGCTTGCCTCGCGCTGCCCAACGTCCGACAGTTGATTTCACGAGCCCCTACCTCACAGAGTCCACATGGTTCGCGCAAGACTGGTCGGGTTCATCGCCCTGGCGGCTCTCCCCACGAGCGCCAGACTGGACAGCGCACGGGTCTATGATTTGGTGATACTGCACGGGCGCGTCATGGATCCCGAGTCGGGACTCGACGCAGTGCGGGCCGTCGCCGTGCAGCGCGGAAAGGTGCGAGCGATTGGCGGCAGCCCTCGCGGCCGCGATACGATCGACGCCAGCGGCCTCGTCGTCGCGCCGGGATTCATCGACTTGCACCAGCATGCACAACATCCGGCGGCGTACGCGGTCGAGGCGACCGCCGGCATCACCAGCGCGCTCGAGCTGGAGGATGGCACCGGCGACGTCGACCGCTGGTACGATGAGCGCGCCGGAAAAGCGGCGATCAACTATGGCGTGAGCATCGGCGAAGGCCACGCGCGCATGGTCGTGATGCACGACACGATCGGGCGCACTGAACCGGTTGGCGACGCTGCCAATCGGGCGGCAACGCCGGCCGAGTACGCGGCGATCATGCGTGAAATCCAGCATGGCCTCGAGCGCGGCGCGGTCGCGGTCGGATTTCCCATCGCGTACACGCCGGCTGCGTCGACACAGGAGATCCTCGACGAGTTTCGCATTGCGGCGCGGTACCACGCGTCGTGCCACGTCCACATGCGCGCTGTTCAGAATGATGACGATCTGACTGATATCGAAGAGGTCATCGCCGCGGCGCTCGTGGCTGGCGCGCCGCTCCAGATCGTTCACATGAACGCCTCGGCACAGGAACTGACGCCGCGGTATCTCAGGATCGTTGCCGATGCCCGCGCGCGAGGACTCGATGTCACGACAGAGATGTACCCATATACGGCTGGGATGGGCGAGATCGAGGCCGCGTCACTCAATGGTTGGGAGAAACAACCCGACGACTGGTTCGCCCGGAAAGAGTGGCCGCCAACCGGCGAACGACTCACGCGCGAGTCGTTCGCGCGATATCGCCAACAGAAGGGTTTCATCGTGATGTACCCACGGGATGAAACCGTGGCTGAAGCATGGGTGCGGGCGGCTGTACGTGATTCGCTGCCGATGATCGCCAGCGACGGCATCCTCGATGAAAGCGGACACGGCCACCCTCGCGTCGCCGGCACCTACGCGCGCATCCTCGGGCGTTACGTACGCGAACAACACGACCTGTCACTGATGAGTGCGTTGCGCCGGATGACCCTGGCGCCGGCGCAGCGTCTCGAGCGTCGCGTGCCGGCGATGCGCGACAAGGGCCGACTGCGTGTCGGCGCCGATGCCGACCTCGTGTTGTTCGATCCGGCGCGCATCATCGACCGCGCGACGTATCGCGAACCGACACTGGCGCCAGCCGGGATTCCTTTCGTGCTCGTCAACGGTGTCGCGGTCGTTCGCGGCGGACGTGTCCAGACGGGAGTGTTTCCCGGCGGCCCCGTGCGCGCGCCGGTACAGGAGTGAGTCGCTTGGGACGCGGGTGTTCCCCCGCGTCTTCGACCGCGCTAGCTACCGGTGTTGCAGCAGACGAGCGCGTGATAGTCGTTGGGTTTTTTGCCTTTTCAGGCGTCGCGCTGCCAAACACTCATATAGGTCGAAGCGCGCGGATCTGGGTGATTGACCAGCTGTCCGGCATAAGCATCGACGTCCGCAGGTA
>DASUZC010000215.1:0-21546 GCA_036377095.1 Gemmatimonadaceae bacterium | reverse complement strand
CGTCCTCAACGGTCCCGAGACGACCGGGATGGGATTCTGGTCGATCAACCCGTACGTCGGTTGCGCGTTTGGCTGCGCCTACTGCTACGCGCGCTACACCCACCGCTGGGTCATGGAGCGCGCGGCTGACGACCACAAAATGGTCGAGGAGCTGGGCGAAGCCTACAACAAGCTTCCGCCATGGCTCGCCTTCGAGCGCAATATCTTCGTCAAGAAAAACGCGCCCGAGGTCCTGAGCAGGACGCTTCGCTTCGGCAGCGACCGTCACCTTCGACTTCTGGAAGGAGAGACGATCGTTATCGGCACCGCCACTGATCCCTATCAACCTGCCGAGCGACGATTCCGCATCACGCGCGGGATCCTCGAAGTTCTCGCTGAGCATCCGGGATTGTCGGTGACGATCATCACCAAGAGTCCCTTGATCACGAGAGACATCGATGTGCTCTCGCGAATCAATCGGATTTCCGATCTCTCGGTTCACATCTCTCTGATTACGCTCGATCGAGATCTGGCGCGACGCATCGAGCCCCGCGCGCCAACGCCGGAATCAAGAGTGCGCGCGCTGTCGCGGCTTCGCGAGGCTGGGATTGAAGCCGGCATCAACTGCATGCCGGTCCTTCCGGGCATCACCGACAATCCGTCGGACCTCGAGGCACTCGTGAAGCGAGTAGCGGAGGCGGGTGCGACCTACGTTGGCGCGTGCGCGGTGCGATTGAAAGCAGCAGCGCGCAAACGCTACCTGCCATTCATCGAGCAGGAGTTCCCGCACCTCGCCGAGAGATATCGGAATACCTATGGGAACAGCGCGTATGCCGGCGAGAAGTATCGCGAGGGCCTGGCAAAGTTCTTCGACAAAATCACCAACAAGTATGGTGTCCGCGGATGGTCAGCGCGGGATGACGAAGAAGAAGGGGACGAGGCGCTTGGTGCGCTCGTCCCCCCGGTTCAACTCAGTTTTGAGCTTTGACGCTGTCGATCTACTCGCCTGCTTTGCCCGTCGGCGGGTTGTCGCTCGGCCCGAAGCCGAT
The DNA here is from genome assembly GCA_036377095.1 of Gemmatimonadaceae bacterium. Lineage (GTDB taxonomy): Bacteria > Gemmatimonadota > Gemmatimonadetes > Gemmatimonadales > Gemmatimonadaceae > UBA4720. The sequence continues at coordinate 20,518 of DASUZC010000215.1, read as the reverse complement.
GTTCATTGCCTGAAGCAGTGCCGACGCGTTGTTGGCCGAGTTGAACTTCTTCGCACAGGTTGCGATCGCGCGACGTGTCTGCGGCCCGTAGCGGCCGTCGACGTTCGTCACTCCGCATCCCTGGTCGCGCAGCTCCTGTTGCAGCGCGAGAAACTGAATCCGACTGAGTCCAGCCTGAGCAGAAGCCAGGACTGGGGCAGCCATTAACGCGATTACAGCGATGGTCTTCTTCATACTGAAAGCGCCTCCGGTCAGGTATGGTCTCTACTAAACAGTAAAGAGTTGCCGTCCAGTTGCAAGGTCTACGCCCTGCGGCGAAATCTCGCAGCAATGTCTACGCCGGAGCGTCGGGATTTCGCACCGGTAATTGACAAAAAAAACGCCCGACTTTCAAGAAGTCGGGCGTTTCTGCTCAGGAGAAAAACGAGTCTAACGAAGAGCCTGGATGATCAGGGCTCCCACTGCCAGCAGCGCGATGCCGATCGCAATCGCCGAAACGGGCGTGATCGTCAGCTGCTGCTTCCACCAGTTGGTGGCCGTGCCGGGGTTTTCCGGCAGCGACGCCATGATACGCTGCTGCACACCGACCGGAGTCACGCGCCGACGAAGCATTTCGCTCTCGGCGTTGATCCGCGTCCACAGCTCGACTTTTGACTTGCCCTCGACCTCACTAGCGCGCATCACGTCGACTTCGCCATCGAGCCAGTCGTGAAGCATGCTGTGCGTGGTCGAAGAACCGTTAAGCGGAACTTCGCGGTCGTAAAGCGGCTCAGCGGGCTTTTCCCGTCTGATTCCGGGCTCGCGACCAGTGATTTTCTCGTTTCTTTCGAATCCAGCGTCATCGAACATCATGCGTACTTCTCCTCGAGCAGTTGTTGGAGCGCTTCCCGCGCCCGATGCACTCGCATCTTTAGCGCGCCAACCGTCGTTTCAAGTAACAGCGCCATCTCTTCGTACGACCTTCCCTCAACGTGCTTCATCACGAACGCTTCACGCAGCGAGGGAGCTAACCGGGCAAGTGCAAACTGCAAGTCCGTACGCAGCTCGTTGCGGTCCATCTCTTCTTCCGGCGTCGAGTACGTTGAGGGCTGATCGTCCTCGTCGTAGCTCACGTGCGTTCGCCGAATGTTCTTCAGCCAATCTTTGCAGCTATTAGCGACGATTCGGAACACCCAGGCGTCAAAACGCCCCCGAACTTCGCCTAGATGCTGATAGGCTTTGATAAAAGACGCTTGGAGTATGTCTTCCGCCACATCCGGGCTTCCGGTCATGCCAAGTGCATGTCGGTACAGAGGATCGCTATAACGGGTAATCAGTACCCCGAACGAATCCTTGTGACCGGCTAGAACCTTGGCGATAACCTCCTGATCGGCATCGACTTGCGGCGCCGCGCCATCCGGCGTCGAACCCCCAGCGCCCACTGACTGAGCACCCTGATTCTGCAGCGGTGTGGCTGTCATTTTCACCTGCCTAGTGTAATCCCTTTGCCACCGGCTGTATAGGGCCAACTGGCGTGGGGATAACACGTTATCACCGTTACAACTCTCTGACGATCAAGAGCTCGTGGAAGCAACCAAGTTTAGCGAAGGCGCACCAGGTAGAGGTGCTCCTCGGCAAAATCGGCATGATATTGCCGACCTTCATGGTCACTGTCCGCGCGGTACCGGCGATAGCGTTGGGTAAAGTGTGAAACGCGGCCATCCACTGCAGCCTTCTGCAGCAGCGTTTCCAGTGTTTCAGGCTCGAGATGGCCTTCCGAGTTGAAGCTTATCAGAGCATGGCGCGCGCCGCTCGCTGACAGCAGTCCCGCGAAAAGCCTCTGAACCCGGCGTCCGTGCGACCACTGGCTGCGTCCTTCTTCACCGGCCAGCAGCCCAACCTTGCCGCGGATAGACGGCTCGCCCTCCTTACCCGACCATCCGCGCGCCAGGATTTCCGGGATGTGATAGTAGGCGACATACTGCCGTGAATTGTACGGTGGATCGATGTAGATCAGGTCGATGTCACCGATCGAACGCGCCGCCTGGGTGGCGTCCATCAAGTATGCAACGGCCGGTCGCTTTCCTTTTACCGCCGGCTCGATGCTGATCGAAAACGCTCGCCGCGCATTTGGCTGCCAGCGTTTCATGTACGACGCGTAGACGCCGGCGGTGTTGGCAACGCGATCAGCACCTTCGATGATCCCAGCCAGCAATAGATAGTAGGCGTCCTCGTCTACCGTGGCCGACCTCCGCCACCTCTCGAGCTCCTCACGCGCGGCATCGATGCGGGCGGCGTTTTCGGGAGTGAAGTACATCCTGCCTGCACTGATTGCCTCACCTGCCGGCGAGAAATGCCGGCTTATGAAGCTTCGCACGGGAGAAAGTTTTGCGAGCTCGCCGGCCAACTCAATGATCGAGGAATCAGCGGTCTCGGCCACCACGTACGCACGCTGGAAGACGTAAGACGACATCAGCAGGTCGCTACTATATACCTGCCACCCCGCCTCTTTCAGCGCGCGACTCACACTGGCCGTCCCGGCGAATGCGTCGTGCACCGCCCCCGCACCGATTCTTTCTTTCTCGAGCGTGCGCAGGATGAACGGGAGCAGACGCGTCTTGTTGCCGATGTACCTCATGATGCAAAAAGGGCGAGGCCGTTTGCCTCGCCCCGTGATAGTGAGTCAGATCGAAGTCACGGGCAAACCTGCGCCGGTGTCAACACCGTCTGCGCGACAGTTGGAATGGCGAAGCCGTACGTTGCATTCAAAGCGGTCGCTGCAGCATTCGCCATTTCCTGATAGCCCGGCGTACTCGGGTGCACGCCGTCCAGGCTTGTATACTGACCGTAAGGAGTGTTGCACTGCAACAATTTGCTGAGACTGAACGGCCCGCGATTCGCCACCCATTGCGCCCACACCGTTGCCAGATCCACATACGCCCAACCGTTCGCTTGCGCCACTGACTGGATGTGACTGTTCATTCCGTCGATCAGCGCGTTGACGGTCTGGATATCAGCCGCCGTCAAAATATTGTCCGGGGCGCCGGGCTGATCGGCACAACTGAATGCCTGCGGCTGCCCAGTGCCCTGCGCTGCGCCCACAGCGTTCAGGACTTTTATCGGGACGAAGATCGAATTTGTATTCCCCTGACAGTCCGGCTGGATGATCACGCCGAATGCCTGGAATTCAAGGCGGTCCTGGTACAATTCATCCCCAGTCCGCAGCGAGACGAATCCGGTCGTCTTCGGAACTCCCACCAGCATCACCTTTGCGCCGGTCTTCTTCACGCTGTCGATGAGTTGATCGTATACCGGCTGCCACACCGCGTTCGGTACGAAAGTGCCGGCCGCAGCCGCGCCGCGATATGCGGCCTTCGGAAACAGCAGCCCGGACGCGACGCCAAGGGCTTCGTTGGCACCGAGCTCCACTGACACGAGCGTTGGATGCTGCTGCATCATCGCCGTCACCTGTGTCGTCTTCGGCGGCAACACCAGTCGATATTGGCGGCGACGCTTCACGCCCTCCACAGATGCGGTTTCAGGCGTCACGAAAAGGGCGTCGTAGGTGTTGGCGCCATCGATCGCCACGTCCCGAGTGGGAAGCGTGATCGATCCGAACAAGGCACAAGTCGTGTCCGGTATGCTTTTGGTTTGATCAGAGCCGAAGCCGCTTGCCGGAATGCCGCTCAGGCGCCTGTTGAACTGAAGCGGCGCAATCAGAGGTGAAAAACATCCCGGCGGTGCAACGAGCGGCTGCGTAAACGGCGCAAAAGCCTGATGAGCCAGCAGCGCTGTCCAGTCGTGCTGTTGACTGAAATACACGACTCCATCGGACTGCACGCCCATGCTCAGGCTGGTACCGATCGCAACGTAGCGGCTAAACGCATCCTGGCCCGGTGGTCCCGTTGTCCTGTCGTCGTTGCAAGCGACAAGGGCGACAGACGCAAAGGCGACAACAGAGAGAGACCACGTACGCTTCATAACTCGTCCTCGATCGAAAGAAACGCGGGCGCCGTCAAGCTGCACAGAGTCGGTGAGCTCCGCCTAAGGCGGGGGCGGGAACAGGCGGCTGATAATATCTGTCATGACTCAAAGGCGCGCCACCCCAGCGCGCGAATGGCATCACCATGTTCGTCGAGATGCGGCGGTGGGTTTCGTACGGTACCGGGCACACTCAGCGGCGCTCCCGTGAGCGCGTCTGCTCCTGTATCTGCCAGTGCTTCGCTGACAGTCCGCACCAAGCCGCACGGCACGCCGAGAGCGTCGAGTCGATCGATCCAGTGACGCGCGCTCTTCTCACGCACCCGTGACGCAATCGATTTCACCACGCGATCTCTCTGCGCAATACGACCGGCGTTAGTCCTCAGCGACGGATCAGCAGCGAGATCGACGAGGCCGAGCGCTTCCGCACAGTGCAGCCATTGAGCGTCGCTGCCAACCGCGATCACCAGCGGTCGATCCGCAGCGTCGAAGAGTTGGTAAGGAACGAGGTTCGCGTGTGCGTTGCCCCATCGTTTCGCATCGTTGCCGGAGACCAGCACGTTTTGCGCGACATTGACGAGCGCAGCGACCGCGCTCGACGCCAGCGAAATCACAATGTGTCTGCGCCCGCGCGACAACGTTCCTGCATCGCGCTCGGCGATCGCCGCGAGAATCGCAATCGCCGCGTCCTTGCCGGCCAGTACATCGGCGAGCGCAACACCAACTTTCATCGGCGATCCGTCCGGCTCGCCGGTGATCGACATCCACCCGCTCTCGGCCTGAATCACGAAGTCGTAGCCGGGTCGCGCGCTGTCTGCGCCAAAACCGGTAATCGTGCACCAGACCAGCGATGGGTTTTTCTCGAGCAGTTTCTCGACATCAATGCCGAGCTTCGACAAGGCGCCGGGAAGGAAGTTTTCCAACACCACGTCGGCGCCAGCGATGAGCTCGATAACAACCGCTCGATCCTGCTGATTAGACAGCTCAGCGGCGATGCTTTTCTTGTTACGGTTGACGGCCAGGAAATAGGCACTTTGGCCGGCAAGGTCGAAGGGCGGACCCCAGCCGCGGGTTTCGTCGCCGGAGGGCGGCCGCTCGACCTTGATGACATCCGCGCCCAAATCGCCCAGCACCATTGAGCAAACGGGCCCTGCCAATACCCTACTCAGATCGACGACGCGGAGCCTCATTTTGCCTATAGTGTTCCTTTAGTGTGCCAGAGATGACTTGATAGTGTCGTATCTTTTGAGTGAAACCGGCCTAATTGAGGCCTCCGCGAACCTGCCTGAGCCCACCTTGTTTTAGTGACGAAAAATCATATACTTAGCGCCGTTCAGGCCCACACCGGCGCCGAACGAACATCTGTGATCTTTTCGAGGCCGTCAGCACCACCTCTTTGCTGGACGGAGCCCATATAATGAATGATAAAGACAAGCCAACAGTGGCCACCACGACTGTAACAGCGACTGGCACTGCTGGTATTGCTGGAACTGCGACTCCAACCATCCCGCCGCCACCCAAGCGGAGTCCTGGCCATCGCGGCGCGGACGTAAAAGATACGGTCGCCGAGATGGCGGCGAAGGCGCAGGAAATCAGCATGGAGGCCGGCAGCAAGATGGCCGCCGCCATGAAGGATGTCATCGGCGCGGCCGCCGGTCTTACCGGCTTCGTAATCGAGAGCGCACGCGACCTCCTTCAGTACATGGTCCGTCGCGGTCAGATGACCCAGGAAGAGGCGGACAAATTGATGCGCGAGGTCGAAGCTTCCCACGCGAAGCGGAAACCTTCAGCTCCGCCGGCGCCCAGCGCGCTGAGGCCGCCTCCGCGCGTCGAGACACCTCATGCCCCGCAGGCCGCCGCTCACACCTCGCACGCTACCGCCCACGTTTCGCACGCCCCACCTGCCCACCACGCGCCTTCCCCGGCGAGACACACGCCGACCAAGCATGCCGCGCCGGTTAAGGCAGCAGCGAAAAAGCCGACGATGAAAGCGGCCAAGAAGCATCCTGTGAAAGCCGCGAAGTCGAAGGCGAAAGCATCAGGCAAAGCGAAAAGAAGGTAGAACATGGTTGTCCCGCGTGGCGATGCGGTCGCGCTCGCCCGCGCCCTGATCAAAATCGATTCGAGAAATCCCACTCTCGTTCCTGATGCACCGGGCGAGCGCGCTTGCGCTCTGGCGCTCGCTTCCATGCTCGACGATTGGGGACTCGATGTCGAGCTGCAGGAAGACATTCCCCAGCGACCGAATGTCATAGCGCGCATTGGCCCGCGCGACGCGCCGGCATTGATGCTCAATGGCCACCTCGACGTCGTGGGGGTCGAAGGGATGATTCACGACGCCTTCTCTGCCGACGTACGGGCTGAACGGATCTATGGTCGTGGATCCGCCGACATGAAAGGAGGTATCGCGGCGATGTGCGCGGCCGCCGTGGCTGGAACAGAGCGAATATCCGACCGCCAGATCATCATCACCGCCGTCGCCGACGAAGAATACGAAAGCCTCGGCATGCGCGCGCTGATCGCAAGCGGTATTCGAGCCGATGCTGCGATCCTCACCGAGCCAACACGCCTTGCGATTTGTCCCGCACACCGCGGTTTCGTCTGGATGGACGTGACGTTCCGCGGGCGGGCGGCACACGGCAGCCGCTACGATATCGGCGTCGACGCCATCACCCACGCCGGGCTCGTGCTCGCCGAGCTGGAAAAACTCGAGCAAGGACGCGAGCAAGGAACACGTCATCCACTCCTCGGTCGCGGCTCGCTGCACGCCTCAATGATTCGCGGTGGCGTCGGCATGTCCACATATCCGGAAGAGTGTGTGCTGTCACTGGAACGACGAACTCTTCCCGGCGAGACCGCTGAGGATGCGGTAAGAGAGATTGAGAACGCCTGCGCCGCTGTTCGCGCGCGCGATTCGCGGCTCGACGCCCGAATCACGCAGACGACCTCTCAGCTGCCGAGCGATGTTTCTGTGGATGCGCCGATTGTGGGAAGATTGAAGCGAGCACTGGCGCGCGAAGGAGTTCCGACAAGGATCGAGGGAATGTCGGCGTGGACGGACGCCGCGTTGCTGAACGAGGCTGGCATCCCCACGATTTGTTTTGGCCCGGGCGATATTGCTCTTGCCCACGCCGCGGAGGAGTTCGTACCAATCGCGGAGATCGAGATTGCCACCCGGGTGTTAGCGCGTGTTGTGCAGGACTGGTGCGCCGGGGTGAATTCGTGAGATTAGACTGAATGGCGCAGTGGACCCACAAAGAGTACGACGATTTAGAGCGCGCGATCTTGAGCGGCAAGCGGATCGCGGCCTATCGGCGCGGAACGGAATACGTAGTTCTGCCAACGCGTCTGCGCATGATCAGCGGACGCGAAGCAGTTGAGGCAACGCACCCAACCACCGGCGACGAGATCACCCTTTACCTCGACGAGATGGACAGTTTTGAGGTTGTTCGTTGACACGCGCCAAAGCGAAATCCGGCGACCTGGTAGCCATCTACGCCGACGAATCTTGCCTCGGCAACGGGCGTGAAGGCGAGAATCCGGGTGGCGCCGCGGGCGTCATCGAGTGGCTGCAACCAAGATCGCAGAAGGTAGTACGCGGCGATTACTGGATCTCTGAGCCCGCAACTACCAACAATCGCATGGCGTTGCAGTCGGTGATCGAAGCTTTTCGCGAGATCTCGCGGCGGGGGAACGCCTATCGCGTATTGTTCACCAGCGATTCGAAGTACATCGTCGATGGGATGACCGATTGGCTGCCACGCTGGAAAGAGCGGGGCTGGAAACGAAAAGGCGGCAACCTGGAGAACCTTGAGCTGTGGAAAGAGGCGGACGCGGCCGTCAGTGCCCACGAAGTCCAATGGCGCTGGGTGCGCGGACACGCCGGCCACCCACAGAATGAATACGCGAATTTCCTCGCCACGCGCGCGGCTGCGGAACAATCCAATTCCGGCGGTTTACGTCAATCCGGCTACGATGCCTGGCTGGAAGAAACCAAGACCGGGAAGGTTCGCTTGAAAGATGCAGCTCCATTCCCCGATCTTCAGTCGTTCCGGCCGACCAAACGCGTATGGACGATCTAGACCGACTCTTTCAGCGTCTCGTTCACAACATCAGGAACGGTCACGCCGAGTATCTGAGTGTTCCTTTTACGGTGCAGGAGCTCTATGACACCCTGGTACCGTATCGTCACTACCGTCGCGACCTCGGTATCGAGACCAATCAGGACTACGAAGCGGCGGTAACCCGCCTGCTCGCCGGCGAGAAAGGCTACGTCCGCGCCGACAAAGCGATGCAGGATCGACTGAAGAAGGAGTTGGAATCTCCGCATGCCGATGTCGGTGCCTTTCGCGATTTCGCGGACGCGCGCATCTCACTCGCTCCCGAAGCAGTGCAGCAACTCGGCGTCACAGTCCCATCGCAGAATTCCGGCGGGTATGCGGGCCAGGGCAACGGGAACGGCGCGCAAGGAACTTCGTTTGGACTGGAGACGGTCCAACTCGCCGAAGGCTGCAAGTTCTGCGGCGGTACGCTCCCGGAGGGACGCGCGGTGACATACTGCCCTCACTGCGGTCAGAATCTCGCCGCCAAACACTGCGCGGGCTGCGGTGCGGAGCTCGATCCACTCTGGAAGTTCTGCATCAACTGCGGCAAGAAAGCCTGAGCGTCGGCAAGCGATGAAGACCAGGGGTTTGTCGGGTAACGGCGACGGCGTCGTCTTCCTCTCAGCAGTGCGCACTCCGTTCGGCACGTTCGGCGGAAAGCTCAAGGATTTTTCGCCCGTGGACCTGGCGGTCCACGCATCAAAGGCCGCCATTGACCGTTCGGGCGCCGCTGCAAGCGACATCGACCAGAGTATCTTCGGCAACGTTCTCTATACCACGCGCGATTCGATCTACTTTGCTCGCCATGTCGGACTGCGATCGGGCCTGCGCCAGGAAACGTCGGCGCTGACGGTCAACCGGCTTTGCGGATCGGGATTTCAGGCCGTGGTAAGCGGCGCACAGGAAATTCTGTTCGGCGATGCGCAGCTATGTCTGGTTGGCGGCGCAGAGTCGATGTCGCAGGCGCCGCACGTAACCCGCGGTCTGCGCTGGGGAACACCGTTGGGCAAGTCGCCCACGCTCGAGGACGTGCTCTGGGAATCTCTGACCGACTCGTTCGTCGGACTCGGCATGGCCGAGACGGCGGAGAATCTCGCCGAGAAGTACAAGCTGGATAGAGGCTGTGTGGATGAATTCGCGCTGCGATCTCAGCAACTCGCTAAAGCGGCGTGGGGTGAGGACGTCTTCAAAGACGAAGTCGTTCCAATGCCGATCCCGGATCCCAGAACGGGAAAGGTCGGCCAGCTCGCGATCGATGAGCACATGCGGCCTGATACCTCAGCCGAAAAGCTCGCTGCACTGAAGCCGATTTTTCGAAAAGGCGGCGTGGTCACGGCGGGCAATGCCTCGGGCATCGGCGATGGCGCAGCAGCGATGGTGATTGCCAGCGAAAAACTCGCGCGCGATCGAAAGCTCAAGCCGCTCGGTCGTCTCATTTCCTGGGCAGCCGCGGGCGTCGATCCGTCGATCATGGGGATCGGCCCCGTGCCGGCGTCCAGGGCCGCGCTGGCCAAGGCCGGGCTGACCATCGATGACATGGATCTGATCGAGGTCAACGAGGCGTTCGCGGCGCAGACGTGCGCTGTTGAACGGGAGCTGTCTCTGCCGCGCGAACGGCTCAACGTGCACGGTGGCGCCATCGCTGTGAGTCACCCGCTTGGCGCGTCTGGTGCGAGAATAACGGCCCATCTACTGCATGCGTTACGTGCGCAGGGCAAGCGGTACGGTCTTGGCACTGCTTGCATCGGCGGCGGCCAGGGCATCGCTGTCGTCATCGAATCCATTCAATAGAACTGCGCCACGCGCAGGCTTCGAGGAAAACATGAGGCGACTTGTGAGATTTTTCGCGGCGACTGCGGCCGTATCTGTGCTCGCGGCATGCGCATCCGTCGGCGGAGGAGGTGGCGGTACCGTCACCAACGGCGGAGTCTCTTCACCAGACCAGACAACCCAACCCGGCATTATCTGGCCGGTGAAAACGCGTGAGCACGTCGATCTGTGGCTCCATGGTTTTGCGCTGCTTCAGGAAGACACGACGTTCGTCCCGTTTTTCCGGCGCGGGTACGGAACCGACATGGTCGTGCTTAAGAATCGGGCGAATGTCGTCACTCAGCTCGACGCCAATCGCGATCGACTGCGCGCGCGGCTCGCGGTGAATCCTCAACTGATCAACGCTCAATTCGTTCCGCTGTCCTTCTCGTCGTGGACTGAGCTGACTCAAGTCGTTGATTTGTTCGTGCGTGCCAACGGCGATCCGCGTGCTGCTTCGTCGCAGGAACAGGCAAATGCGATCGCGTTCCTGGCGGCGTATTTCCAGACTGGTGCCGATCGCGATTGGCTACGTCTGTTCGTTCAGTCGCTCAACGACGAGAGTACCAGGTTCTATCATTCCTATTGGGTGCAGCAGCAACGCGAGCGAGCAAATGTCCTCGAGCTCGTCGATACGCTTTGGCAGCGCACGTATCGCCCGCGTATTCAGCGTTTCCTCAACAACACTCAGCAGGCACAGGGCACCATTCTGCTTTCGCTGCCTCTCGACGGCGAAGGCCGATCACTAAGTAACGGCAAGCAGGCGAACATGATCACCGTCACATTCCCGGATCGGCCGAACGATGCGGTGGAGGCGATCTATGTCATCGCCCACGAAGCGGTCGGCGCCATCGCCAGCACCGCCGTCACTGACAACATCACTCCCGAGCAACGGCGGACCGGACTCGGCGAACGGTATCAAAGCAGCGCCGCGGTCCGCGCCGGAGCGATGTTACTGCAGCGCGCGGCGCCGGAGAGCCTCGACGGCTACATGCGCTACTATCTGAGAGCGGTGAATCGAGCGGTCGGATCGAACGTCGCCGCCACGTTTGCATCGACGTTTTCGATACCTGACACGATTCGTGACGCCCTCAGTCGCCAGCTCGATGTGGTCCTTGGAGGGATTTAGGCAGATATAATTCTGCATGCCCGATGAGAAGGCTCCGCTGCCAACCCCTGTTGGCGGCAAGCAAACCTTGCTGGACCGACAGGCGCTTGAGCGCGTGCTCGCGCGCGCGGCGGAGCTGCAAGGTGCCACCGCGATGCCCGAGTCGGGCGATCTCATCAGCGAAAACCAGCTGCTCGAGATCGGCAAGGAGGTCGGCCTCAGTCCAGCCACTCTCAACCAGGCCCTCGCCGAAGAACGCACTCGCATCAACGTCCCTGAAGAGCGCGGGCTGGTGGCGCAAGTCGCCGGCGCCGGGTACGCCAGCGCTACGCGCACCGTTGCCGGCAATCAGCGGGACATCCTCGCAACTATAGACACGTGGATGGTGCGGGACGAATGCCTGCAGGTCCAGCGCCGCTTCGCTGATCGGATAACCTGGGAACCGCAGCGCGGACTGTTTGGCAAACTTCGGCGAACGGTGAACGTCAGCGGCCGCGGCTTCTATCTAATGGATGCAGCGCAGGTGTCGGCCACCGTGATGCCGGTCGATTCATCGAGGGTTGTGGTCCGGCTAGACGCCGACATCCACGCAAGCCGTTCAAGGCGAGTCGGGATGGGTGGCTTTCTCGGCGCGATGGGATTGGCTGGGAGCGGCGTCATCGGGCTTGGCCTCATCATCGCCCACATTCCCTTGCTGATCGCAGCAGGAGCCGTCGTCATCCCTCTGACCGGTTCTGGATTCGCAGCCTATCAGATCGCAAAATCGCATCGTACTGTCCTCGGTAGCGTACAGCTCGCGCTCGAGCAGACACTCGATCGGCTGGAGCATGGCGAGTTCGATCGCGGCAGTGGCCTGCTTGGCACGATCACATCTCGCGCACGACTTCCCCGCTAACGCCAAAGGCCAGTCATGAAGAGAATCGAGAAAGTGGCTGTACTCGGCGGAGGGCTGATGGGAAGCGGGATCGCCCAGGTCTGCGCTGCCGCCGGTTTTCCGACAACGGTACGCGAGATCTCGCGTGAGCTCTGCGACAAATCGCGCCAGTCGATCGAGAAGACCCTGGCCAAAGGCATCGAGCGAGGCAAAGTCAGCGAGAAGGAACGGGACACCACTCTCGCGAATCTGAAATTTGCGACCGAGGTGAGCGACCTCGCCGACTCTGATCTCTTCATCGAAGCCGTCGTCGAAGATCTGGACGTCAAGAACTCGCTCTGGGATCAGCTCAATCAGATCGCGCGACCGGAGGCAATCTTTAGCTCGAATACGTCGAGCCTGACCATTGTCGCGATGGCGGCAGCGAGCGGCCGTCCGGACAAGATGCTCGGACTCCATTTCTTCAATCCGGTGCCGCTGATGAAGCTGGTCGAAGTCGTGCGCACCATCACTACCAGCGACGAGACCGAAAAGGCGGCAATCGAGTTCGTCCGTGCGCTCGGCAAGGAGCCGATTCGCGCCAAGGACAGCTCCGGCTTCGTCGTGAACCGGCTCCTCATTCCCTACATGCTCGACGCGATTCGAGCCCTCGAGTCCGATGTCGCGACGGTTGATGACATCGACAAGGGGATGCAGCTCGGCGCCGGTTATCCGATGGGACCGTTCACGTTGCTCGATTTCGTTGGACTCGACACCGTCTACAAGATCGCGGAAATCATGTTCGCCGAATATCGGGAAGCGCGATATGCTCCTCCGCCACTGCTCAAACGCATGGTGCTAGCCGGGATGTTCGGCAAGAAGTCCGGAAAAGGATTTTACGACTACTCATCGACGCCTCCGCGCGTTAGCCCGCTTGGCCTGTGAGTCTCAGCGGCTTTCGCGGCTACTATCGTGAGGACGAGTTAGCGCGAGCCGTCTACTCTGAGGCGGCCGGCATCGGTCGCGCGATCCCATCCGCCGTCGCGGTGCCAGTCGACGCCGAGGACGTGGTAGTGTTGGTGAAGTGGGCGGCGCAGACCGGGACGACGCTGATCCCACGCGGCAGTGGCAGCAGTATGTCGGGCGCGGCGATCGGAAGTGGAGTTGTCGTCGACCTCTCTCGGATCAATCATCTCGACAAGATCGACGAGCGCGACCGAACGGTTTGGGTGGAACCCGGCGTTCTATGGTCCACGCTCGAGATCGCCGCACGGAGAAAGGGCCTTCGCCTGCCGGTTGATCCTTCGAGTGGCGCGTTCTGCACGCTCGGCGGAATGGTCTCGACGAATGCCGCCGGCGCTCACAGCCTTCGCTATGGCGCCACCCGCGCCTGGGTCAATGCGCTCGATTGCGTTTTCAGCGATGGAGATCGGGCGATGATCACGCGCGGCGAGCCGCCGCCTAAGCGCATCAGTGCCATTGCTCGCTTCATGGGCGATGTCCATGGTGACATCGTTGCCTCCGACAAGCGAAGGCCGATGATTCATCTGGGAGTGCGGAAGGACGCATCCGGCTACGCCATTCACGACTATGCCACCAAAGCGGACATGGTCGATCTCCTCGTCGGCAGTGAAGGCACGCTGGTGATCATAGTTGGCATTCAGCTGACTCTCGCGCCCGTCGCGCCGGCAACTAGCAGCGTACTAGGAGCTTTCTCTTCGCTCGAAGCGGCAACGGCTGCGGCAATCGTCGCTGTCGAATCCGGTGCCAGCGCCTGCGAGCTGCTGGAGAAGACATTTCTGTCGTACGCGGCCTCCGGTAAAAACGCCGACGACAAGCTTCGGCAGCTGATGGAGAAATCTTCGGCAATTCTCCTGGCGGAGGTCGAAGGCGAGACCGCGGAAGCAGCAGCTGCTGCCGCACAGAAGCTCGGGAGAGCCTTTCGTGATGCGGGGGCAGTCGACGTGGATGTCGCATTGACGCCCGACGCGGAGCACGAGCTCTGGCATTTGCGCCACGCCGCCAGTCCGATCCTTTCCGATCTCGAGCACCTGACCTCGATGCAGTTCATCGAAGACGGCGCCGTCGCGCTGCCAAAGCTTCCTGAATACGTGAAAGGCGTGAAGAGCGCTCTCGCTGCGCGAGAGATGAGCGGCGTGATCTTCGGCCACGCGGGTGATGCGCATATTCACGTGAACCCGCTGGTCGACGTGCGCCAGCCGGACTGGCGTCAGCGAATCACGAGTCTGCTCGAAGATGTGGTAGGGCTGACGAGGACGTTGGGCGGAACTCTTACCGGCGAGCACGGCGACGGCCGCATACGGACGCCGCTCCTCCCGCGCGTCTGGCATAAGGATGCGATCAAAGCCTTCGGCCAGGTGAAGAAAGCCTTCGATCCACAAAATATTTTGAATCCAGGCGTCAAGGTGGCGTTGCCCGGCCAGAAACCGCTCGGCGATATCAAATACGATCCCGCGCTGCCGCCTCTTCCTCCAAAAGCACGGGCAGCTCTCGACGACGTGGTCAAGTCTCGAGGATATGATCGATTTCGGCTGTCGCTGATCGGCTGATCTTTTTAGCTTTCCGCGACCTTCACATCGAGAAAAGGCCGCAGTGAGCTCTCTTCTTCTTGCTGAGACTTCCGTGCTCTACACAGAACCAGTCATCACGCTATTGGCGCGCCCGGTCTTTTTGGAGCCGGACCATCTCAAGGTCCGCTGGCTTGGCGAAAGCACGGATGGCGAGCGCCTTGCCGAATTCGCCGGGCGTCTTTGCTACATGAGCCAGAAGAATCCAGCCAACCGCGCGACGCGCGAATATCTCGAGAACATCAAGAAGCAGGGACACGGCTCGGTTCTCGAGCATGCCAACTATTCTCTTTTGTTGGAGGGAGTCAGCCGCTCGCTGACCCACGAACTGGTCCGGCATCGCGCTGGCTTCGCGTACAGCCAGTTAAGTCAGCGGTATGTCGACGAGTCTCAGGCAAACTTCGTCGTGCCGCCGGCGATCGTCGGCGACGAGGCGCTGGAGAAGGAATGGCGGGAACAGATCGAAGAGGCGCAACGAAGCTATGTGCGGCTCGTCGAGCACCTGATGGAGCGCTACTCCTGGGTCGGCGACAAGGTCCATCGCAGAAAAATGGCGCGCGAGGCGGCGAGAGGAGTTCTTCCCAACTCCACCGAGACGAAAATCGTCGTGACAGCCAACGCTCGCGCCTGGCGGACGATGCTGGAGCTCCGATCGAGCGAAGGTGCCGAGCTGGAGATTCGTCGCTGCGCGGTAGCGATGCTCAAGCTTCTTCAGCGGGAGAGTCCCGCGTTTTTCTCCGACTTCGAGATATATCAGGCGGAGGACAGGAGAGAGGCGGCGCGGATCGTTTACCACAAGGTCTGACTCCTCTTACGGGTCAGCCGCTCGCGCGTGGACAGGATAAGACAACGGCCTGCTGGGCGCTGACCGCAGCTCGCTAACCGCTTACCGCTGCAAGAAGACGGGACATATCTCACTGGCGTGAGAGGAACTGCACGGTTTTTCCCATGACTCCATGAGAATCTGTCTGGTCGTCTGCAGCGGTAAGCGGTCAGCGATAGAAGCGGTCAGCGCCTAGCATGCAGTTGTCTTTAACTGTCCATGCAGAGAGATCTCTCCTCCCACAGCCCACCGCCACTTTTCCATTCAGACCGATCCAACCCTTCGATCTCTCAAGAAATTTTTCCAAAGCCGCCGGAAAATTTTTTTTCTCAGAAATTTTTTTTCGTAGCTTCGGAATAATTATTGCGCAGCATCGTCGACGTTTATATACTCGGTCCAATGAATCGAGCGCGAAATTTTCTGTAGGTGTCGATGACTCTCATCGGACTCGCCTACAACCAGAAGCCAGAGCCCACAGAGCTCCCGACTGAGCTTCCCGAGGCGGGCCGTCATCAGGACGGCGAGCTTTCGCGTCCCGATGAAGAGCCTCCAAGTAAAATTTTCGGCCTCTCTGTCGCGGAGCTAACGACTCGCGACGAATTTGCGGAGTGGGATTCGCCGGCGACTATCGCTGCCGTCGAAGCCGCTCTCTCCAAACTCGGCAAAGTGGTTCGGCTCGAGGCCGTCGAGGATTTTCCGGAGCGGCTGCGCGCGATCCGGCCCGATATCGTCTTCAACATTGCAGAGGGCTTTCACGGCGTGAACCGCGAGTCGCACGTGCCGGCGATCTGTGAATTCTTCGGAATTCCCTATTCCGGCAGCGATCCGTTCACCCTCACGCTCTGCCTCGATAAGGCGCGCACGAAGGAGACTCTCGCGTTCTACGGCATCCCGACGCCCAGGTTTGCCGTCGTCGAGAACATGGCGGATCTCGACGAGCGAATCGCCGGGCTCAAGGCTCCGCTTTTCGTGAAGCCCCTCCATGAGGGCTCATCGAAAGGAATCACCGACGGAAATCTTTGCTGGGATCGGAAGCAGCTCCGTCGCCAGACGGAGTTCCTCCTCGAGAATTACCACCAGCCGGTTCTCGTCGAACAATATCTGCCGGGAAAGGAGTTCACCTGCGGCGTCCTCGGCAACGGTGACGAAGCGACCGTGCTACCCATTGTCGGAATGAATTTCGATTCGCTGCCGAAAGGAGCGCTCCCGATCTACAGCTTCGATGCGAAGTTCGTCTGGGATCGCCCGGAGCGGCCCCTCGAAATCTTCCAGTGTCCGGCGCGGATCAGTCGCGAGCTGCAGGCGTCCATCGAGCGGGTTGTGCTCGACGCTTATCGCGTGCTCGGGTGCCGGGACTGGGCGAGGATCGATGTTCGCCTCGATGCCGCCGGAAATCCAAACATCCTGGAAGTGAATCCGCTGCCGGGAATTCTCCCTGATCCGGCCGAGAATTCATGCTTGCCGAAAGCCGCACGCGCGGCCGGCATCGGCTACGACGAATTGATTCAAAGCTGCCTGAAATTCGCGGCGGCACGTCAGGGCGTCGAGCTGGGCGATTTGCCTGCCTCTTCGATTGCTGCACCGGGCGAGCCGATGCTCGCCGCTGGCTGACAGAGACGACCGGAGGACGACGCGATGAAGATTGCGCTGCTGTTTGACGGCTTATCCGCCCTCGGCAAGACACCAGAGGTTCAACTGCTCGATTCGATCGAGGCAGTTGAGACGGCGCTGATGGATTGGGCGACCGAAGTCGTGCGCGTGCCCGTCAGCAACGACGGACGCTGGGTCGAACGAGTCCGTCGCGGAAAGTTCGATCTGGTCTTCAACCTGTGCGAGGGAATCGACGGCGAGGCGGTTCATGAGGCGAGAGTGATCTCGCTCCTCGAGCTGTTGGGGATCCCGTTTACGGGAAGCTCCAGCTGGACGACGGCCATGACGCTGCGAAAGAATGTCGTCAACGGACTTCTCGATCGCGCCGGTCTGCCGGTACCGCGCTGGGCTCACCTCCGTCGCGGCGATGACATCACGAGCGTCGGCTTCCCGGCGATCTGCAAGCCCGCTGCTGAAGACGCTTCAGTCGGAATCGAGCAGAAATCGGTGGTGAGAAGCATGCGCGCGCTCACCGCCCGCGTCGAAGCGATGTTCGAAGGCTGGGACGAGGTGCTCGTCCAGCGCTTCATCGATGGCCGCGAGGTAAACGTCGGAATACTCGGCGACGAGATCCTGCCGATCGCCGAGATCGACTTCGCCGACATGCCGAAGGGGATGTGGCACATCGTCTCCTATCGCTCGAAGTGGGAGACGGGCAGCGACGAGGATCTCGGAGCAAAGCCGAATTGCCCTGCTGATCTGCCGGAACCGCTTGCCAACGAGCTGATTCAGATCGCGCGTACGGCGTGGAACGTCGTCGGGGGCGAGGGTTATGGACGTTGCGATTTCCGCATCGATCAGTCTGGACGTCCGTGGTTGCTCGAGGTGAACGCGAATCCCGACATCTCCCCGGGCGCGGGTCTCGCGCGCATGGCGGGCGTGGCGACGATCGGTTACACGCAACTCATTCGGAAAGTTTGCGACTACGCCTTGGCGCGACCGCTGGATGATCACGCGCAGCGGTGGGTGAAGACGCTTCGTTTGTCCGGACTCGGTTGAGTCCGGTTGACGTGATGTTGGTTCGAGACGGTTTGCAGGAATCCGGCGGCGAGTCGTTCGTGGCCGGAGTATCGCCCCGACCCGAGGAGCTTCGGGTCATCTACAACGCCCTTCACGGGGCCGGAGTGGTGCACGCATGAGCGATTGGCAGCAAATCATCAAGGATCAGAGCATCGCGACTCTCGAGAAGCTGGCAGACAAGTTCGGCCGCGACAATATCGATGTCGAGGCGCTGAAGCCTGCTTTCGACAACTTCCAGATGCGCATCACGCCAGCGGCGTTGGAGCAGATCAAGGAAGTTGGCGATCCGATGTGGAATCAGTACATCCCCACGGTCGAGGAGCTCAACGTCGTGGACGGTGTAATCGACTCGCTCGATGAGGATGGCGACTCACCGGTGCCGAACATCACGCATCGCTATCCTGATCGCGCGCTGTTTCTGGTGAGCCCGGTCTGCGCTACGTACTGCCGCTTCTGCACCCGGCGCCGGAAAGTCGGCGATCCGGAGAAGATTCCGCTCAATCAGTACGAATCGGCGTTCCAGTACCTGCGTGAGCACACCGAGATCCGCGACGTCATCATGAGCGGCGGCGATCCGATGATGCTGAGCGATCGGCGTCTGGAGTACCTGTTCCAGCAGCTGCGCGCGATCCCGCACATCGAGATCATTCGCATCGGTAGCCGCATCACCTCGCACCTGCCCGAGCGCATCACGCCCGAGTTCTGCGAGATGGTGCAGAAGTACCACCCGATCTTCATGAACACGCACTTCAATCACCCGAGCGAGCTGACGCCGGCGTCGGTTGCAGCGCTCGACCGTCTGTCGAAGGCCGGTGTTTCGCTCGGCTGCCAGACGGTGCTGCTCAAAGGCGTCAATGACGACCCGAAGGTGATGATGAAGTTGATGCACGAGCTGCTGAAGGCCCGTGTTCGCCCCTACTATATCTTCATGGCCGACCAGGTGGCCGGCGGCGAGCACTTCCGCACCACCGTGCAGAAGGGTCTGGAGATCATCCAGGCAATGCGCGGCTGGACGTCCGGCCTGGCGGTGCCGCAGTTCGTCATCGACTCACCGGGTGGCGGCGGCAAGGTCCCGTTACTGCCCGAGTACGTAGAATCGATCACGGACGACGAGGTGGTGTTCCGGAATTACGAGGGCAAGCGGTACACCTACAAGCAGCCGCACCAGGCTCCAGCCGCGCCGGCCGAGATCGAGAGGGCGGCGGAGCTCGATGTGGTTCCGATCAGTCGCCGCAAAACCGCGGCGCCACGGCGGACGAAGCGGAGGAGAGCAGCGGGCGAATAAGTCAGCTGGCCCACCCGAAAGCAAAAAGACCGTCCATTAGAACGGTCTTTTTGTTTTGGATTGCGGAGTCCGAACTAAGATCTCCGTATTTCGAACCAACGGATCACTCCGCATCGATAACTAATTGAGAGATACGAACTAACTTCGAATCTCTAACCAGTTCTCGATGGTTCGTAGTAAGTGCGCAGTGAGTTCGTAATCCCGTCCAACTGCAACAAAGGGTAGGCAGGTTGCAGAAGCGCAGATCGAAGGTCGCAGCTACGTCCTCGGCATTCGAACCGTCGTGCGCATTGAATGCCACGATCATACGCTGCAACCTGCTGCCGCCCTGAGGCCCTCTGCGGCCTGCCTACCTTTTGTTGTTGTTGAATCCTCTGCGAACTCATTCCGAACTAACTTCGAACTACCGCGAACCAGTTAGGACTTCGCAGTTAGTACGTAGCTCTCAATTAGTTGTCGATGCGGAATGATCCGTTGGTTCGAAATACGGAGCAGTTAGTCCGCAGGCCGCAGTCAGGGAAGAAAGGACTTCGAGCTTCGCGGACTCTCCGCTAGCAGGGCGTCGTTGAGCGCTTCTAGTTCCGACTGAATCTCGGCACCCTGCGCATCGTCCCTTATTCTTGCGAGATTCGGCGCGAAGATCGCGCGGGCGATGGCGATCGCGTCGCGCGCGCCGGCAACGGCGACGATGTCGCCCGCATGAATCACATCGCGACCGAGCGGCGTTGGGATCTGATCGTCGCCGCGCCTGATCGCGAGGACTGTCGCGCCAGTGGCGCCCCGCAAATTCAATTGGGCGAGGCTGCGACCGACGGCGATGCTCTCCGGCCTTACGCGAACCGCAACCGGCTCGCCCAGACCCGGCAACACCGCATTCACATCTTCCAGCCTGGTCTCCTGCTCGGCGCCATCGGTCGACGCCATCTGTTGGGCGAGGGCCGATGCAATGATCTGAGCGCCCGCCCGCGCGTGCCCCTGCAGATTTGCCGCGTTTCTCCAAAGGGCGACCAGCAAGACGATCGTCAACAACGACAGCACGACAGCACCCTGATGCGGTGGCAGGAATGGTTGGGTGATGGCGACGACCGGAATGCCAACGGCGATCACGACTGCGATCTGCACCAGAATGACAAGCGCGCGCCGCGGCGCATCAGCGGGATCGACCTTCCCTTTCTGCGCCTCCGCGAAAGCGCGTCGCGCCAGGTGCAGGCCGAGTGAGCGAGCACTGGTGATGATGCCGTAGATGAGCGGCACGGCAATCAGACCGCTGATCAGAACGACGGCGAAGCGGACTCGATCGGGCGGCACTGCACCCATTC
>DASUZC010000214.1:0-12133 GCA_036377095.1 Gemmatimonadaceae bacterium | reverse complement strand
GAGGTCGACCATTGGGACGGCGACTACCGCGATGTCGATCTGCTGATTCGGACCGGTGGCGAACAGCGTCTGAGCGACTTCCTCCTTTGGGAGTGCGCCTACGCCGAGCTTTACTTCACCGAGCGCCGGTGGCCCGAATTCTCGCCCGCCGACCTTGCCGCCGCGGTCGGGGAGTTCAACTCGAGAGAGCGCAGGTTTGGTACTGTTCCTGAGGCTGCTGCCGGTTAAGGTGTGGCGCTCGAGATCGTCTGCATAGACAGTCAAAGACAACTGCCTGCTGGGCGCTGACCGCTTCTATCGCTAACCGCTTACCGCTGCAGGCGACCAGACAGATCGCGTTTGAGTCACAGGAAAAACCCTGCAGTTACTCTCACGCCAATGAGATCTGTCCCGTCTTCTTGCAGCGGTAAGCGGTTAGCGAGCTGCGGAAAGCGCCCAGCAGGCAGTTGTCTTAGTCTCTAGGCAACGCGATTGGCCTGCCCCGTAAACAGATCCTTAACGGCAAAGACGAGCCTCCGTCTAACTATCACGTGCCGCGCCACCTCCGCGCGCGGCCACTTAACTGTTGTGGAGGTTTGAATGTCAGTTCGTACCCTGGCGCTTGGCGCCTTGATGCTTCTTGGCGCAGCTGGTGTTGCAGCGGCTCAGTCAACGGCTGCTCCCCAGACACGTCCCGATAGCGGTGCTTATCGTCGTGGCCCGCGAGCCGGTGGTGAGTTCCGCGGTCGCAGAGGTCCCGGTCGCGATTTCATGGCCGATCTCAACCTGACCGAAGCGCAGAAGACGCAGATCAAAGCGATCCGCGACAAGTACAAGCCGCAGAGAGAGGCACTCCGCACGCAGGAGAAGCCGCTGATGGACGCGGCCCGCGCTGCACGTCAGAAGGGTGACACCGCGGCGTTCCGTTCCAACATGCAGAAGGCCCGCGAGCTCGGTCAGTCGCTCCGCACTCAAGAGATGAATGAGATCCGCGGCGTCCTTACCGCTGAGCAGCGCGCGAAGCTCGACGCACGTCAGAAAGAGCACGCAGATCGCCGTGGTAAGGGTGGAAAGGGCTGGAAGAAGGGGACCAAGCCTCAGCCGGCGTCCTGATCACGGTTTTCGTTAGAACCAGTCACAATCTGCAGTAGTAGCAACCAAAAGAGCCTCCGATGCTATGCATCGGAGGCTCTTTGCGTTTGCCGCAACACTACCAGCGCACCAGGGCCAAAACTAACTTTGCGAACATCGAGCTCGTTGATTCAACGCTCAGGCGCTTAGCGCAGGATTTCCGCTAGATGGCATCTGAAGTTGTTCAGCTCACGCGTCGCGGCTTCGGGAAAACGATGAGACGCGACGCTTGGTGGGTGCAACCGCTGGTGGTGTTCATCATCCTCTCCGCCTTCCTCGTGTACGCGACGTGGGCGGCGTTCCAGAACAAGTTCTACTCGTTCGGCAACTACCTCTCGCCGTTCTATTCGCCGCTCTTGTTCGCCGATTCGCCGCATGCGTGGATTCACGGAACGAGACCATCCTGGCTTCCGGGCTTCATTCCATTTACGCCGGCCCTCCTCATCCTGCCGTTTCCCGCCGGATTTCGCCTCACCTGCTACTACTATAGGGGAGCGTACTACAAGAGCTTCTGGGCCGATCCACCCAACTGCGCGGTCGGCGAGCCGCGCAAGAGTTACCGCGGCGAGCGATACCTGCCCCTCGTGCTGCAAAACGTCCATCGATATTTCCTCTACGCCGCTCTTGTCTTCCTCGTCATTCTCGCCAGCGACGCGTACAAGGCGATGTGGTTCTTTGATCGCAACACCGGCCATGAGAATTTCGGTATCGGCCTTGGCACGATTGTGCTGACGCTCAACGTGATTTTTCTGGGCGGCTACACGCTCGGCTGCCATTCGCTACGGCATTTGGTCGGAGGCTACATCGATCAACTTTCGCGAGCACCCGTGCGCAAGACGACCTACAATTGCGTGAGCTGTCTCAATCGCGGCCACATGCGCTGGGCTTGGGTGAGTCTCGTCTGGGTCGCTTTCTCAGACCTTTTCATCAGACTGTGCGCGATGGGAGTCTGGCACGACGTGAGGCTGCTGTAGGTGGCCGAGTTCCAACGCCACGAGCACGATGTGCTCGTGATTGGCGCAGGCGGAGCTGGTCTGCGCGCCGCCATCGAAGCCGCGCACGCCGGAGCGTCGGTTGGCCTCGTCTGCAAATCCCTGCTTGGCAAGGCGCACACGGTGATGGCGGAAGGCGGGGTTGCCGCCGCACTAGCGAACGTCGACGACCGCGACAACTGGAAGGTCCACTTCGCCGACACGATGCGCGGCGGCCAATATCTCAATAACTGGCGCATGGCGGAGTTGCACGCCAAAGAAGCGCCCGATCGCGTACGCGAGCTGGAAGCATGGGGAACGGTGTTCGATCGAACCGCCGACGGGCGCATCCTCCAGCGCAATTTCGGCGGCCACAAGTATCCGCGGCTCGCTCACGTCGGCGACCGCACCGGTCTCGAGATGATCCGAACGCTTCAGGACTACGCGACCTATCAGCCGATCGATGTCCATATGGAGTGCACGATCGTTTCACTACTGAAGGATGGGAATCGAATTGCCGGAGCGATCGGCTACGATCGAGAGCGAGGTCGTTTCAAGCTGTTCGCCGCCAATGCGGTTGTCCTCGCTACAGGAGGTATCGGTCGCGCGTTCAGTGTCACCAGCAACAGCTGGGAGTATACCGGCGACGGTCACGCGCTTGCGTATAACGCGGGTGCGGCGCTCCAGGACATGGAGTTCGTGCAGTTCCATCCGACGGGAATGGTCTGGCCGCCTAGTGTGCGTGGAATTCTCGTCACTGAAGGCGTGCGTGGAGAGGGCGGCATTCTCGTGAATCGTGAAGGACGCCGATTCATGTTCGACGACATCCCCGAGAACTACCGCAATCAAACCGCGGACAACGAGGAAGAGGGTTGGCGCTACACGCAGGGCGACAAGAACGCACGGCGCCCGCCAGAGCTACTGACGCGCGATCACGTTGCGCGCGCGATCATCAAGGAAGTTCGCGAAGGAAGGGGAAGTCCCCACGGCGGCGTCTTCCTCGACATCTCCTGGATCCGCGCCAAGCTGCCCAACTCCGAGGAGCACATCAAGAAGAAGCTTCCCAGCATGTATCACCAGTTCAAGCAGCTTGCTGATATCGACATTACGAAGGAGCCGATGGAAGTAGGTCCAACAACCCATTACGTGATGGGCGGCGTTCGCGTCGATGGCGACACCCAGATGTCGACACTTCCCGGACTCTTTGCCGCCGGTGAAGTCGGTGCGGGTTTACACGGCGCCAATCGACTGGGCGGCAATTCGCTTTCCGATCTCCTCGTTTTTGGCATGCGTGCCGGTAAGTACGCCGCGGAATTCGCCGGTCGACAGGGATCGCCACGCGTCGACAGTCAGCAGGCGGATGCCGTAATGAGATCGGCGCTCGAGCCGTTCGATCGCCCCAGCAACGGCGAAGGACCGTTTCAGGTCGAGCATGATCTGCAAGAGATGATGCAGGAGCTGGTCGGAATCGTGCGTCGCGAAGACGAGATCAAGACGGCAATCGAACGGCTTAAAGGGCTGCGCGCGCGCGCCGCGAAGGTTTCGGTGCCCGGGAACCGAGAGTACAATCCAGGTTGGCACACCGCGCTCGATCTGCAGAATCTGCTCACTGTCTCGGAAATCGTGGCGCGAGCGGCTTTGGAGCGGAAGGAGAGTCGCGGCGGTCATTTCCGCGACGATTATCCGGAAAAGGATCCGAGTCACGGCAAGTTCAATATCCTCATCAAACGAGGCACGAACGGCGAGATGCAGGTAGCGCGCGAGCCAATTCCCGAAATGCCCGATTACCTCAAGCGGATCGTCGAGGAGAACAAGTAATGCCCGCCGTCCACCTTCCCAGCGATGGATAGAGCCGCATGGCAACAGAGACGCTGAGCAGAAGCATCGCCGAAAGTGGCCAGCGTGCGGCGGCGCGCAGTGACACGAGTGCGGGAACGCAAACGCGCACCGCCACTTTCCGTGTCTGGCGTGGTGGTGCCGCTCAGGGAAAGCTCACTGACTATCCGACCAAAGTCTCGGAGGGTATGGTCGTACTGGATGCGATCCACCAGATCCAGGCGGAGCTGGCGACCGATCTCGCCGTGCGCTGGAATTGCAAAGCCGGGAAATGCGGTTCGTGCTCCGCCGAGATAAACGGTATTCCGCGGCTGATGTGCATGACGCGGCTAAGCGAACTCGACGTGTCGAAGCCGATCACCGTCGAGCCGATGCGCGCGTTCCCGCTGGTTAAAGACCTCGTCACCGATGTCTCGTCGAACTTCCGCGCCAAGAAACGCATTAGAAAGTTCACTCCTCGCCCGCCTGACGCGCCCGATGGCACCTGGCGGATGCTGCAGTCGGACGTCGACCGCGTTCAGGAGTTCCGGAAGTGCATCGAGTGCTTCCTGTGTCAGAACGTGTGTCACGTACTGCGCGACCACCAGCTGCACGAACAGTTCGTCGGGCCGCGTTTACTGGTTCACGCGGCGCAGCTCGAGATGCATCCACTCGACGTCCTGGACCGGCGAGACGATCTCAAGGACATTCACGGCATTGGCTACTGCAACATCACCAAGTGCTGCACGAAGGTTTGTCCCGAGAACATCACCATCACCGACAACGCCATCATCCCTTTGAAGGAGCGGGTGGTCGACCGGCACTATGACCCGCTGGGGAAACTCGTCCGCCTCTTTCGGGGTAGGAGGGCGGGAAGCGGGAAGAGGGAAGAGGGAAGCGGGACGGCGAACGAGGGGGGCGCGACGCTGTGAGGGAGCAATTCAGGCTCAAGCCAATCTCGAAGGAAGCCATACCGCGGGCGGTGCAGAAAGCCGAGCGCTATCGTCTTATCAACCAGTCGTGGGCTGCGGAGAGTATCTGTCGGGACATTCTCGAAATCGACTCCAGTAATCAGCAAGTGTTAGTGATGCTCGTGTTGGCTTTGACCGATCAACTGGCCGAAGGACACGCCACCGTTATGAAAGAGGTCAAAGAAGTGCTGCCGCGCATTACTGATCCCTATCAGCGCTTCTATTACACGGGAATCGCGTCCGAGCGCAGCGGTCAGGCCTATCTGCATCGCGGTGGAATGGGGAGCGGGGGCATGGCTTACGATGCGCTCCGACAAGCGATGAGCTGGTACGAAAAAGCGGAAGAGATCAGGCCCGCTGGAAACGACGACGCGATTCTTCGCTGGAATACGTGTGCGCGTCTGATCAACACTCACTCACACCTCGCTCCGCACGCGGAGTCCGCGTACGAGCCGGCGCTGGAAGACTGATGCAGCTTCGCAGGATTCAACGGGTTTTGCTTCTTTCACTCGTGGCATCGTTTGTTGCCGTCCCGTTATGTGCTCAGCAAAAGCAGACGATTCTGGGAAGGAAAGAGGCCGAGAAAAAACCGGTCTTGAAGAAGGACACGACGAAGCGGGATACGCTCTCTCCGCCATCAACGAGAAACGGCACCGCAGAAATCACCGGGCTGGTGCTGGACAGCTTACACGGTACATACCTGCGCCACGCCGACGTGATGATCGAGGGCGCGCAGGCGACCACCATCACCGATTCGCTTGGCAGGTTCAAAGTCAGTGGGCTGAAACCGGGGAATTATCAGGTAGGCGTCTTCCATCCAGTCCTCGATTCACTCGGTCTCTCATTGGCGACAAAGAAGTTTTACGTGGGTGCGGATAGCTCGAGCTTCGTGACGCTTGCTGTGCCTTCAGTGATGACGATAATCCGGAGTTCGTGTCCTCCGCTCGGTCCGCGCGCACAGGGAACGTCGGCGGTGATCGGCCGCGTCACCGATCCCGAATCGATGCAGCCGGTCGCCGGCGCAGAGGTTTCAATCGCGTGGACCCAGCTCGAAGCCTCCAAAGAGATTGGCGTTCGGCGCACGCCGCGGCTTCTGCGCGACAGCACCAATGCCCAGGGCGAATACAGAATCTGTGGTTTGCCCAATGACATGCAGGCGACATTGCAGGCGCGAAAGGGCGCGGCGGTCACCGCCGAAGTCCCGATTTCGCTAGGCACGGAACAGACGGAGCTCTTTCTCCGACAACTGCTCTTGTCGCGTGTCGACTCTGGAGCAAAGACCGGCAACGCAGTAGTAAGCGGTACGGTGGTTCTCGAGGGCGCCGTGTCCAACGCCGGCAGTCGCATCGAGCTGGTTGGCACAAACATCGTGACCATGACGAACGAGAAGGGCCAGTTCACGATGCGGAATCTGCCCTCGGGGAGTCACGTGCTGCTCGCGCGTCACATGGGTTTCGGCGCGGAGACGGTTCCAGTGGATCTGACCTCGCATGAAGCGAAGCAGGTGACGATCAAGCTGCCCAAGTTCGTTGCGACGATCGAGCCGGTGGTGGTTACTGCAAAGCGCGCTGCCAGCCTGGACAAGGTCGGATTTACGATGCGACAGAAATCCGGGACCGGGTATTATCTCGGACCCGACCAGATCGAGCGGCTGCGTCCAAATTATCTGACCGATATTCTGCGCCTGGTGCCCAGTCTCCACATCAGCTACGGCCCGCAAGGCGAGGAAGTGACGAGCGCGCGCGGCGTCACCAGCCTGACGGGAGGCTCATGCGTTCAGTATTACGTAGACGACATGCCGTGGCAGTCGATAATGCCGGGGGACGTCAATCAATTCGTCAACGGCCGCGAAGTTGTGGGGATCGAGGTCTACAACGGTCCAGGAACTCCCCCGCAATACGCGCGCGCCGGGCAAGGCGAATGCACGACAATCGTCGTCTGGACGAAGTTCAAGATTCGCAGTTAGCGCACGGAGTCGAGAGACTCCGCGACTGAACCTACAAATCCGGAGGCTACCATGAGCGTGCGAAGCGGATTTATCTCACTTGCCCTGGTCAGCGTCGCAGTTGCCATGGGTTGTTCAACTGCGATGCGGATGCGCAACGCCGCTGCTCGGGCGGAGGCCGTGATGTCCGACGCGAACGGCGCTCCCGTTGGCACAGCGCAGATATGGCAGGACGGCAACGGCGTCGTGAGCGTCGAGATTTCGAGCCTCAGGCTGCCGGCGGGTACACATGGAATTCACTTCCATGAGGTCGGCAAATGCGAACCAGGAACCACGCCGTTTTCCACTGCCGGTGGGCACTACAACCCGATGGGAATGCAGCACGGATTGCAGAATCCCTCCGGTCCGCACGCAGGTGACAATCCAAACATCGTCATTCCTGCCGGCGGTGTTGGGAACGTTTCGTTCACGACCGATCGGGTGAGTCTCACGCCTGGAACACGCACCTTGCTGGATGCCGACGGAACGTCGCTTGTCGTCCATGCGAATGCCGACGACCAGGTGACCAATCCATCAGGCAACAGCGGCGCGCGAATCGCTTGCGGAGTGGTTCGGGCCCTGCCCTGATCCTCCGACGATGCGCTCAACAGGGGATGCCGGGAGATCTCAAATTCCGCAGCGAAGATGGAATGCCGTAATCACTTGACACGTCAACAGGCGCCGCGCACGTTCCACGCATGAGTGGTCGACCGCGGCGAAACGCGGAGAGCAAGAGCAACCCAAGTACGCAACGCAAAGCGCGCAACGCACAAAGCAAGGCGCAGATCAATCTTGCAAAGGCGCTGGCTTCCGTCTTTGCCGCCGGCGTATACAACAAGGACGAACTCCAGGCAGCCGTCTGCACTTTCGTCGCCCAGATGAAGGAAGGCGGTGAAACGGGTGAAGGAGTTGTGCGCGCGGCCCAGGGCCTGGTGAGGGACGTCGGCAACCGCTTTCCTTCCTCCGAGCGAACGCAAATGCTGCTGGCGGACATGGTCACCTGGTGTCTCGCCGAGTATTATCGCGAGAGCGCCTGAGTCACGGCGCGGGTTGACTACTTCGACATCACCGCGCGGCCGCGCCCCCGTTTCTGTTCATACAGCGCTGTATCGGCCTGAGCCAGCAAATCCGCCAACATTGTCCCTTCCGCCTTCGACCTCTTGGCACCAACGCTGAGGGACAATTGATAGTCGCGATCCGTCTCCGCGTTGTGCAGATCGACGCGGCTCTTGATCCGATCGCACACGATTTCGGAAGTCTGATCCGAATCGACCGTTAGCAGAGCGACGAACTCGTCGCCACCCAGTCGCGCGATTATGTCCGCCTCGCGACAGCTCTCTCTCAGCACACGGGCGGTATCGATCAGCGCCCGATCTCCGGCAAGGTGTCCGTACGTATCGTTGATGAACTTGAGATGGTCAACGTCGATGAAGATCATCAGGACGTCGCGTCCGAGACGTGTCGCGAGCTTCAGTGCCTGCTCGGAGAGCGTGATGAAAGCACGACGGTTCGGCAGACCGGTCAGCTCATCGACCAGCAGCAGCGCCTTGAGATCGTCTTCCGCTCGTTTGAGCGCGGAGATGTCGTGGTACATCGCGTAAACGCGACCGGGCTGATCTCCGATACCAAACGGCGTCGCTGCAATCGAAACCCAGACATTGTGGCCGTCCTTGTTGCGGCGCAGCGCCTCGGCGGTGAGTTTCTCGCCGGCGGCGACGCGAGCCGTCAGTCTCTGCGCTTCTTCAACAAGTCCGGGCGGCACGATCAGATCATTGATGTTGCGGCTGACGGCATCATCCTCGGTGTAACCGAACATCGTCGTGAACTGGCCGTTGATGCGGATGATGTGATCGTGTTCGTCGAGAATTGCGATCGCTTCCGGCGCACTCTCGAACAACGCCGCGAAATAGACGTTCTGCATATGCAGTGCGTCGTAGAGACTCTTTCTGTCGGTGACGTCGATGGCAATGCCGACAGTTCCGGAGATCTTGCCGTCGGGTCCACGGAGAGGCTCGACGCGCGTCTCGAAGGATCGACCGCGCCAATTCGTCTCGTAGCGCACCAGCTCACCCTGCAGCGCGCGCAGGTGTGCGGCGAGTGGTGTGGTTCCGGGATCGCGCGTCTTCAACACCTCGTAGAGCGTCATTCCAACTTGTTCGTTGGCGCTGGCGCCAATCAGGTGAAGCCCGGCGCCCTGCGAGAAGGTGATGTTGAGCTGAGCGTCGGTGGACCAGAGGTTTACAGGCACCGACTCGAGCATGAAGCTGAGTCGACGCTCGGTGTCGAGATTGGATGCACCGGCGGCCACGGCCGCAGGTTGCTCCTGCGCGCTGTTTCGCCTCCGGAATTTGTCGAGGAGGTTGCCGAGCAACTTCAATCGGCTGGGCACAACGGAAGCTGAGTCAGCGCGACGTGCCGCGGTAGGTGATTTTCCAGATCGTGCCGCCGGTGTCGTCGGTCACGAAGAGAGATCCATCCGGTGCCAGAGCGATTCCCGTAGGACGTCGGGTGCCCGGACTCGCACGACCAGGCGCAGGATTGGGGTTAAATCCGTCGGCAAAAGTCGTGAACGTCCCCACTGGCCGATTGAAGCGAAACGGCGCGAACACGACGCGGAAACCAGCTTGGGGGAGGGGCGCTCGATTCCACGAGCCGTGGAACGCGATGAACGCCCCTCCGCGATACGACGCGGGGAACTGACCACCGGTATAGAAAAGCATTCCGTCGGGCGCCCAGTGTCCGGGGAACGCCATTAGTGGCCGGACTTTGCTGGCGCATTGGCCGGTTGTCCGCCCGTTGCCACCGTATTCAGGCGCCTGAACCAGAATGCGGCGATCGACATCGTAGTAGCAGTACGGCCAGCCGTAATCGGCGCCGCGATCCACTCTCACCAGCTCCTCACCCGGGTTTTCCGCGCTCTGTTCTACGGTGAACAAATCCGGCCAGTTGTCGTGCAACTGATCGCGTCCGTGCACCGTGGCGTAGAGATTTCCGTCCAGCGGATTGCGCGTGAACGCGACGGAGTTCCGCAGGCCGGTGGCATAACGCCGCCCGTCACTCGGACGCTGGCGCAGCCGATTTGCATCGAATTCCCAAATCCCGGCACGCGTGTTGAGCTCGGTGCAGGGATTGTTACCTGGAGAGCTGGCGCGCCGGTCCTGCTGCTGACACGCATTCGAGGCGGAGCCGATGTTGACGTAAAGCGTATGGTTGTGCACCACGAAGTTGTGCGAGTGATGCGAGCCCGACATTGGGAGGTCAGTGACAATCGTATCCGGCCTGCCAAACGGAGCCAGCGCACTGGGTGCGACGCGGTAGCGAACGATCGAATTGTTCGAGGTTGCGTAGAGGAAATTGTCTTCCAGCGCGATGCCGGTGCCGCCCGCGCCAGCGAAGCTTTGTCTCAGATCGGCTTTTCCGTCGCGATTCGTATCCCGGAGCGCGAGAACGCCGGGCGACGAATTCCCCTGGACGTTGACAAAGACGTCCCCGTTGGGAGCAACGACGATATGACGCGCACCACGGACGTTGTCCGCAAACAGCGTCGCGCAAAAGCCTTCGGGAAGTTGCAAACCGGAGGTGCAGCCGGGGGGTCTCATGCCTGCTGGCAGCCGGTTCTGGCCAGCCGCGAGTCCCGAAACGAGGCAAATCGAAAACAGCAAATACGTCGTCTTGTTCATCCGTGTAATGGTGGTGTTTGGCTGCAGTTTTCGGCAAGTCTCGCACCGATTGCCAGTTGGGCGCGTAACCCACATTTTGGCAGCGGCCCGTATCCTCGCGAAGGAGGTAGTTATGATCCTGGTTGCTGGCGCCACCGGAGTGCTGGGCTCGGAAATCGTGCGACGACTCACCGCCCGTGGCGAACAGGTTCGCGCACTCACGCGCGTAACATCGGCTCCGGAAAAGGTGGAGCGATTGAGACGGATGGGAGCGCAAATCGTTCAGGGAGATTTGCGGGATCCTCAATCGCTGTTGTCTGCCTGCACCGGCGTAAATGCCGTGATCTCGACCGTCACGACAATCCTCACGTCCCAACCGGGCGATTCGTTCGAGGCGACTGATGGGCAAGGCACGAAGTCGCTGATCGACGCGGCGCGCAAAACCGGTGTGTCGAAGTTCGTTTTCGTCTCGTTCGACACCACCAAATCACCGGATAATCCGTTGTCGCAGGCAAAACGCGGCGCCGAAGAGCATCTGAAAGCGAGCGGACTCGACTACACGATTCTCCATCCGACGATGTTTTGCGAGGTCTGGCTCGGGCCAATGCTGTTTGCCGATACGGAAGCTGGAACGGCCAAGGTCTATGGGAAGGGAACCGATAAGCTGCGCTACGTCGCCGTTGCCGACGTTGCGGAGTTTGCGGTGCAATCGCTCACCAACCCGTCGGCACGCAACGCAGTCATCCCCGTCGGTGGACCGGATGAAATAAGTCAGCGCGATGCGGTCGGTCTCTTCGAGGAGTGCTTCGGCAAGAAGTTCAATGTGATCGAAGTACCTGAAGCAACTCTCGAAGCGCAGTGGAGTGCCGCCGAGAATCCATTCGACAAGACTTTTGCCGGACTAATGCTTGGTCTGGCGCGTGGGTTCGATTCCGGAATGGAACCACCATTCCGCCAATTTCCGATGCAGATGACTTCGCCCCGCGATTATGTCAGCAATCTCGCTCGCGCGACCGGACGGATCGGTGCACCGTCCCGCGAAGCGGCGGCTGACGAAGGGCGCGCCGAGCTTCGCTAACTTCGCGCATCACTGGTAATAAAAAGGGCCGGCATTTAGCCGGCCCTTTTGGTTTGGGATTGGTTCAGCGTCAGTTTGTGCCGCAGGCAGTTGTAACACGCCCAGCGTCACTCGGCATGTAGATCGCCAATGCGGACGCTTTCTGCGTTGCCGACTTGGCGCCGACCGCTTCGCCCAGAACCTTCACTGTCGTTTTGGACTGCTGGACGGGGTTAACGATCACAGCGTTGGCGCCGACTTTGGCCGCGCCATTCCGGATTTGCGTTTGCAGCTGATTGTCCGTCGTCCAGACCGAGTTACCTTCTGCTTCGATCCAGGCCAGCTCATAGTAGTCGTATGGGACATCAGCGCGGGCGTTGTAAACCGCGATGGCGTTTGCGCACGTCGGTGCGCGACTCATCGCTGGATTGATGTCGGTGGTTGTCTTTTTGACGCCGGCACAAGCTGCGCCGACCGCGAGCGCGCACGCGAGCGCGATTCCGTTAAAGGCTTTGGCTCTAATCATGTTTGCTCCCTGCGAGAACTGGGTGGATGCCCCTCGTCGC
>DASUZC010000213.1:0-16821 GCA_036377095.1 Gemmatimonadaceae bacterium | reverse complement strand
TCGCCCAACACCTGCCAATTGCTCTCCGTATTACCTTAGTTCTTCAACAGTCGTGACGCTTCCGACCCGTACCACTCGAACCCAAAGCAAATCCATGCGAGCCCACCCCGTTGTTGCCGCTCTCGCCTGCGCCGTGCTTTGTGCCGGCAACCTTCCCGCGCAACTCTCAACCCCTCTCGATTCAGCAACGCTGGCCGGCTTTCGCTGGCGCTCGATCGGTCCCGCCAACATGGGTGGACGCGTAACCGATGTCGAGGGCGTCCCGGGAAATCCAAAAATCTTCTATGTCGCTACCGCCACCGGCGGCATTTGGAAGACCATCAATGCCGGAACGATGTTCTTCCCGGTATTCGATAAAGAGAAGGTGATCTCGATGGGCGACATCGCTGTTGCGCCCTCGGATCCCAACATCATCTACGCGGGCACCGGGGAAGAGGATTCACGCAATTCGATTTCGCCCGGCGGCGGAGTCTACAAATCCACGGATGCAGGGCGGACGTGGAAACTGGTTGGCCTCGAGGCTACACAGCAGGTCGGTCGCATCGTCATCGATCCCACAGATCCCAATGTCGTCTACGTTGCCGCACTCGGTCACGCCTGGAATGCCAATGCTGAGCGCGGGCTCTACAAATCCACTGACGGCGGTACTACCTGGCGACTCTCGAAATTCGTCAGTGACAAAGCTGGATTCGTTGACCTCGCGATGGACCCCAAAGACCATAACACTCTTTACGCGGCGAGCTGGGAGCGCGTGCGCGGTCCGTACTATCTGAAGAGCGGCGGCCCGGGCAGCAGCCTCTGGAAAACGACGGACGCCGGTGCTACCTGGCGCGAAATCAAGGGCGGTGGATTTCCCGAAACAACTAAGGGCCGCATCGGCATTGCGGTCGCGCCATCCAATTCGCAGGTCGTTTACACGTGGGTGGAAGCCGACACACTTCCGCACGCACTCGCTCGCGGCGAGAAGCCTGACACGGCGAAGCGTCAAAGAACGAATAGCGGCATCTATCGCTCGACAGATGGCGGCGCGACGTGGGCGCTGACGTATCGCAACGAACCGCCTGCAGGCGGTGCTGGTGGTCTGGGCGATGCGCGCCCGTTCTACTATTCCCAGATTCGCGTCGATCCGCGCAATCCTGACCGCATTTACTGGATGTCGTCGGTATTTCGCGTTTCAGAAGACGGGGGCAAGACCTACCGTCGCGGCGCGCTCGGCGTGCACACGGATTGGCACGGCATGTGGATCGATCCGAGCGATCCCGAGCATTTCATCCTTGCTGACGACGGCGGCATTGCCGTGACGTACGATCGTGGCGGGACCTACGACTTCATCAACACCTTCCCGATCGGTCAGTTCTACGCTGTGAGCTACGGAATGGAGAAGCCGTACAAAGTTTGTGGCGGACTGCAGGACAACGGCTCGTGGTGTGGACCATCGCGATCGAGAAATCGCGTCGGAATCACCAACAACGATTGGTACAATGTGGGCGGCGGCGACGGATTCTATACCGCGGTCGATCCGGACGACCCGAACATCATCTACAGCGAGTCGCAGGGTGGCAACGCATCGCGGCTCAATATTCTGCAGAACACACGCGCGGTGATTATGCGCGGGGGTGGACGGGATCGCACCAGCATCTTCGAGGATTCAGTCATCATCGCGCGCGGCGACACTACGCGGCCGGAAACGCCGCAAGTGACGGCTGCGCTCGCCGCGATTCGCGGGCGTGCAGCAGCGGACTCAGCGCGCGGCTATCGCTTCAACTGGTCGGCGCCGTTTTTCCTCTCGCCGCATTCGGCAACCACGATTTACATGGGCGGCAACCGTCTGCTGAAATCGTCGGATCGCGGCGATCATTTCTACCCGATCTCGCCCGATCTTTCGACGCGGGATTCGTCGCGCATCATCATGAGTACCCGTCTGACGGGCGGCATCACACGTGACAACTCCGGGGCCGAGACGCACGGCACGATTGCAACCGTCGCGGAATCGCCAATTCGTCCGGGGATTCTCTGGGTTGGGACCGACGATGGCAACGTGTGGCTGTCGACGAACGATGGTGGCTCGTGGACCGATCTGACGACCCGCTTTCCCGGCGTTCCGAAACGGACGTGGGTGAGTCGAGTCGAGCCATCGCACTTCGACACCGCAACAGTCTACGTCACGTTCGACAATCACCGCGAAAACGATTTCAAGCCGTACGTCTATGTGAGCAACGATTTCGGGAAAACGTTCCGCTCGATCAGCAACAATCTGCCGGGCAGCGGCGTCGATTTCGTCCACGTTATTCGCGAGGATCCTGCCGATCGCGATTTGCTATTCGTTGGCACTGACGTCGCCGCCTATGTGTCGACCGATCGCGGCGCCAGCTGGCAGCGTTTCATGACCGGCATGCCGACAGTGCCGATTCACGATCTCAAGATCCATCCGCGGGATCGCGAGCTCATTGCCGCGACGCACGGCCGGTCGATATGGATCGTGGACATCGCACCGCTCGAGGAGATGAACAACGGCATAATTGCGCGTGATGCGAACTTCTTTACGCCGAAGACGGCGTACCAGTATTCAGTGGCCAATCAGCAGAACTTTGCGGGACAGAAATATTTTCTGGCGCCGAATCCGCCCTACGGCGCCGAGCTCGTCTATCGACTCAACTCGGGCAGCGCGCGAGACAGTGCGAAGATTCTGGTAACCAATATTCGCGGCGACACCGTTCGGACTATCAATGGTGCCGGCGGGCCCGGAGTGCACCGCGCCTACTGGGATTTGCGCGGCAGGCCACGACCACTCGGCCCGGCAGCGCTCCGCGACAGCATCAACGGCGCACGAGTGCGGCGGCAGCGCGAAGATTCTGTGCGCGCCGCGCGCGTGGACACCGGCGCTGTCGCACCGGCTCGCAATCGCGGCGGCGCGCCAGGCGATGTCAACCTGCGGCCGGCTGAAGCAACCACGCTTGGTCCTGCAGCCCCTGGTGCTGGTGGCGAGGGAGGGGGCGGCGGGTTCTTCGGTGGTGGCCGCGTCGGTAACCTCGTCGATCCCGGCGACTACTGGGTGACGATCAATGTCGGCGGCCAGACGCTCCGGCAGATCGTTCACGTTGAACGGATCAGCGACATCATCAACGTGGACTTTGGGCCGGACGAGGAAGAAGAAGGTCAGGATCCGAACGATCCATAAGCTGACTGTGGACTGCGAACTAACTCCTCCGTATTTCGAACCAACCGATCACTCCGCATCGACAACTAATTACGAATTGGGGAACCTACTGCGAGCTACGAACACTGCGAACTGATTGCGAACCGGGCTCCGAACTACCGAGAACCAGTTCGTAATTCGTAGTTAGTACGGAGCTCTCAATTAGTTGTCGATGCGGAGTGATCCGTTGGTTCGAAATACGGAGCTTTATCGCTTGTAGATCGTCCCTTCCTTCATGACAAAACTGACTCTGGTGAGCTCACTGATGTCGGCGATAGGGTTGCCTTTGACGGCGACGATGTCGGCGAGCTTGCCCTGCTCGATGGTGCCGAAGTTCTCGCTTTGACCGAGCAGAGCCGCCGCGACTGAGGTGGCGGATTTGATGGCGGCCATCGGCGACATTCCGTAACGCACCATGTAGGCGAACTCCTGCGCCTGGTTTTCCGTCCACGCATAGCCGCCGGCGTCCGTGCCGTAGCTGATCATGACTCCCTTCTTTAGCGCCTTGCCGAACGCAATTCGTTCGAGGTCGACCATCTTCGGCCAGACGCCGCCTCGACCCGTCGCGACATAAGCGCCGACAAAGATCGTGGGGCACCAGTAAACTTTCTGCGCCACCATCCGATCGAGCAGATCGTCGGTCAGTCCGTCGCCGTGTTCGATGCTGTTCACGCCCGCACGGAGCGCGGCGTCGATTCCGTCCCACCCAATTGCGTGCGCAGCGACCTTTTTGCCGAGGCGATGCGCCTCGCTGACCAGCATCTTGAGCTCTTCGTCGGTGAAGTTCGGCCACGACCGTAAGCGACCGTCGGTCGCGACGTAGTAGCGGCGATCAGCGTAGAACTTGATCCAGTCGGCGCCATACTTTGCCTCTTCGCGTACTGCTTTCCGAACTTCCTCAGGCCCGTCCACGATCTGCACACCTTCCGGAACTTTCAGCTCCCACGAGTAGCCGAGGAGCGGGTAGGTGCCGGTGGTTGAAAGCGCGCGCGTCGACACGAACATGCGCGGGCCGGGTATGATGCCGCGCGCGATTGCGGTTTTTACATCGACATCGGCGTACATCGCGCCCTCGGTTTCAAGGTCGCGAATGGTGGTGAAGCCATTCATCAGCGACATTCTTACAGCGGCAGTCGCTCGAATCGCGCGGTAGGGAATGCTTTCCTTGAGCAGCTGCTCGTCGTAGTCGGCAGCGGTAATGTCGCCCTGCAGTAACACGTGGGTGTGATTGTCGATCAGGCCCGGGAGAATTGTCGCTCCCCCGAGATCAACGATCTGGGCGTTGGCAGGTACGCGCGACGCGACATCCGATTGTGAGCCGACCGCCACGATGCGATCGCCCTCGACCACCACCGCGGCATTGTCCTGCACCCTGTCGGATTTGCCATCGACGAGATGTGCGGCGCGAATCACGTACGATCGTGTCGGCGCGGCGGGTGTCTGTCCGGCCGCAATCGCTGTCACAGCCAGGGCGAGCGAGACTGTGACTTTCAGGATTGAGCGCATAGTCGATGATTGTGTGGGCGTTGTTGCGACACGTTTAGCGCATCACAATCGATGCTCGATGCGTAAACATTCCGGCATCAGTCGAAACAGTCATGTCCTTGTATGCAATTCACTCTTGCGCATTCGGGATCGCCGATTACTGTGGATGTGCGCCGAAGTCATTTGTTTGTAAGGCTCTACGCGTCTAACTGTACAGGGACATTCAGAAATTGACCGAACCATCCCCAAGTAGGGAAGACATCGATCGTCTCACCTCGCTGGTCGATCTCGCGCGTGAGGCCGTGCGTTACAAGGGCAGTGCGCGGCTGTCCGCTCAGGAGGGTCAACAGCGCCTCGTCGCCGCTTACGACGAGCTGAGCATCGCGGAAGAAGAGCTGCGCGCGCAGCAGGAAACCATCGCCGCAGCGCAGCGCGAAATCGAGATCGAGCGACACCGTTATCGCACTCTTTTCGAGCTGGCACCCGACGCCTTTCTCGTCACGGATGCTGAGGGGCTAATTCAACAGGCCAATACGGCGGCAGCGGAGCTATTCGGCCTTCCCGCCGCGCTGTTGATCGGCAAGCCATTGGTGAGTTTTGTCGAGTTGCATCGACGCGCCGAATTCCGGGCGCATTTGCGAAGTCTTGGCAGCGGCATGCCCGGCGACAAGCTCCTTATCGATGCCACCGTCCGCGACGGACGTACGATACCCGTGGAAACGGCAGTAGCGGCGATGCAAACCCGCGAGCACGACAGCGCGCAGTATTGCTGGCTGCTGCGCGATATGAGCACGCGGCGGGACAGCGACGAGAGCGTGCGCGCCCTCAATCGCTCGCTCAACGCGCGCGTTGCTCAGCGTACTCGTGAGCTGGAGATCGCCCTCGCCGGCGAGCAGGCCGCGCGCAAGGAAGCGGAAGCCGCCAATCGCATCAAGTCCGAGTTATTTGCACGACTCAGTCACGAGTTTCGCACGCCGCTGCACGCGGTGTCGGGGTATCTGGAGATCCTCCAACAGAACATCCACGGGGTCTTGAACGAGGATCAGCGCAAAGACGTCGAACGCATTCATCAGGCGCAGGAGCACCTGATGGCGCTCGTCAACATGATTCTCGATTTTGCAAAGCTCGAAGGCGGGCTTGTCGAGTTGTCGATGGCAGAGATCCCGATCGAGGAAACGCTGCGCGGGGCAGAGGCGCTGGTGATTCCTCAATTCGCGAAGAAGGGCGTCAGCTACTCACACCGCGCCGGCGATCCGACGCTTACGGTGTTTGCCGACCGGGAGCGGGTGCAGCAGATCATCGTCAACCTGCTGGCGAACGGGGTGAAATTCACGCCCGCCGGCGGTTCGGTGGATCTCGAGTGGAAAGTGGAAGACGATCACCTCATCGTGCGCGTGCGCGACACCGGTTCCGGAGTTCCGGAGGAGAAAATCGAGGAGATATTCGAGCCGTTCGTCCAGGTTCGCGCTCCCGGTTCACTGCCGAGTGGCGGAACAGGTCTCGGTCTGGCAATAAGTCGTGATCTCGCCCGGGCGATGGGCGGCGATTTGCGCGCCACCAGCCGACTCGGTGTCGGTTCGGTGTTCACCCTCACGCTGCCGCTGCGCAAGCACGCGAACGGCGCCAAGCTTTCAGCCCTCACCACCTAGGATTAGCTTTCGGATGCGGTGTAATCGCATCGAAAGAGGGGGCAAACTTGCAACAGCACTCGACCGCGGAGCTTTACGACCTCGTAGAGGACAGCT
The DNA here is from genome assembly GCA_036377095.1 of Gemmatimonadaceae bacterium. Taxonomy (GTDB): domain Bacteria; phylum Gemmatimonadota; class Gemmatimonadetes; order Gemmatimonadales; family Gemmatimonadaceae; genus UBA4720. The sequence goes on along the minus strand of DASUZC010000213.1, from coordinate 10,395 downwards.
CCGTTTTCATAAAGCAGAATTGGAACTCCTATACGAAGGAGGACCACGAAGTCTGGGGGATGCTGTACGAGCGGCGCATGAAAGAGCTGCGGAAGAACGGCAGCAAGATCTTCCTCAGGGGCGCCGACACGATTGGCTTGAAGAAAGAGACGGTGCCCGATCTCGCCGAAGTCAATCGCCGACTCGCGCCGCCGACGGGATGGGAAGCAGTACCGGTCAACGGGTATATCCCGGCCAAAGCTTTCTTCCAGTGTTTGTCACTGAGAAAGTTTCCCACCACCGTCACGATTCGAAAACGCGAGCAGCTCGACTACCTGCCCGAGCCCGACATCTTCCACGACGTTTTCGGCCACGTTCCCCTCCACGCAGATCCTGTCTTCGCCGACTTCCTTCAGCACTACGGTCAGGTCGCGGCCGCTGCCGACAATGAAGAAGACACCACGCGCATGGCGCGCCTGTTCTGGTTCACAGTGGAGTTCGGTCTGATCCGCGAAGACGGACAGGTGAAAGTCTATGGCTCGGGACTCATCTCGTCCCATGGCGACGCCGCCAACGCACTCGGCCCCAAATGCGATCGCCGCCCATTCTCGCTCGACTCTGTCTTCAACCAGCCGTTCGAGATCGATCACTTCCAGGACGTGCTCTTCGTCGTCGAGTCGTTCGATCAGCTATTTCAGGCCGTTGAGGAGGCGGGGCGGAGGATCGGAGTGCTCAGGTAATCACGGAGGAGCCGGTCTCGAAACATCGATATTCTCCGCTCGTCTTCACAGTGATTGACTGATCAACAATCCTACCAACATCAGGGAAAGGGTGGGATCGAGTCGAGAGTGTCTTCTAGTAGTTCGACGCGCGCACGCGATCGAGCAGGTTGATCAGAGAGTCGAGATCTGAGGGCGGAAGCACCGCGACTGCCTGCGCATCCCAACGATTGACTGGATCGTCCAATTCCTTGAGCAGCTCGAGACCCTTCGGCGTTATGCGACAAAACACCCGCCGGCGATCTTTCGGACAGGGCGTGCGGGCAACAAGGCCTTTGCGCTCGAGTCGATCGACGAGTCTGGTGACGCCGGGAGTTTGTTCGATCATCCGCTCGCCGATGCTGAGAGTTGGCAGGCCATCGGGTCCCGCGCCGCGCAGGATGCGAAGGACGTTGTACTGCTGCGGCGTGATTCCGTGCGGTTCGATTACCTGTGCCAGGCTGCGCTTTACGGCGTCGGCTGTGCGTAGAAGACCGAGGGTCGCTTGCTGCTCGCGCGAGCGAAAAGTTTCGGGCGGCTTCTGTGGATGCGGCTTTTGTGCAGAGGCCATGGATGAGAGTCTATTGCTGACTCGGACGTTGAGCAAGCAAATGCTGGCGTTCGCACCACAATCGGTGCCGACCGCGTCGGTTTGGTGCTCTCACGAGGCGTTGTGGACCTAAATTTGACCCTCAATCGGACAGGCCCTTTTTCTGCTTGTATGGGTATTAAACCTGACCTTCTGGCCTCGTTGGCGGCCGCGACCACGATTAGGAGATTTCGAGTGATCAAGAGATTTGCACCTATAGCAATGTTGTTGGCAGCCGCCTGCGGAGGCGGTGGCGACGGAGTCGGACCGACCACAAACCCGAGTGATATCAGCTCAATGGCAGTGGGCGACGTGCGAGTCCTGAACCCCAGCGACATGACGAACGGACTCACTCTGCCTTCCAGCTCCGGCAATCGTGATTACGTGATCATTGTCGCCAACACCAGCTCGGTGCACGATGTGGCCGCGAACTACACCATCAAGGCAGACAAATCGCCGACAGGGACGTTCGGCATCGAAGTAGCTTCCGACTTGTCGGCGCAGTCGAGCCGACAGCTCGACGGGGTTCCGCTCGCTCGCACGCGGCAGCAGGCGATTGACAGCAAGGTTCGCACTTTCGAGAGATCCGGTCTGCGTCTGCGCTCCGCCTCCGGATTTGTGCCATCCTCCCGGTTTTCAATTCGACGCAGCGCACAGGTAGTTGCCTCGCCCGTACCAAATGTCGGAGATGTGATCAACGTCAAGATTCCCGACGCGTCGACCGACAACCTCTGCACCAACTACATCCAGACGCAGGCGACAGTAGCGTCAGTGAGTCGTCGAGCGATTCTCGTTGTCGACACTCTCGATGGTCCGCCGTCGGCGCTATTTACGCAAGCCGACTTTGACAACATCACTCAGGAATTCGACAACATCACCTATCCGACGGACAGCTCGTACTACAACAAGCCGACCGACATCGACAACAACGGGCACATCGTGTTGTTGTTTACCGGCCAAATCAACAAGCTGACTCCGCCGAACACGCAAGGGGGTTTTGTTGGGGGATTCTTCTTTGCCGGCGACATCTTCCCGGCGACGGATCAGGGCGGGGGGCCCGGCTCGTTCTGCGCCGAGAGCAATGAGGGTGAGATCTTCTACCTATTGTCGCCCGATCCGACTGGTCGGTTTGGCAACGTGCGCTCGACAAATTCAGTCCGTCAGGGAACGCGCGGTACCATCGCTCATGAATTCCAGCACATGATCAACGCTGGCAATCGCTACCAGAACCCTGCCGTCAGCAATTTCGAGTCGACCTGGCTCGACGAAGCGCTTGCTCACTTCGCTGAGGATGCTGTCGGTCGCGTCGTTCGCAATTTTGGTGACCTGCAAACGCTGACAATCAACGATATCCTGCCACAGGGTTGTTCGAGCCAGTCAATTCCGCCTTGTCAGGCCGCGAACGACTTCAACGCGTTCTTCTTCCAGAACCTCGCGCGCCTGACCGACTGGATGCAGGCCCCCGACAAATACGCGCCGTTCATGAAGATGGCTGACACCAGCCTCGCCGTGCGCGGTGCGGCGTGGGCGATCGTTCGTTACGCGGCGGACAACTATTCCAACAGTCTTCCACGCGCACTGACCCGTGCCCTCGCCGCTGGTCCCGACACCGGCGTCAAGAACTTCGTCGCGGCAACCAAAGCGCCAATCGATAGTATTGTCAGCGGCTGGCTGGTGTCGATGTACGCAGACCACCTTGGAATTCCCGGTCTCGATCCGAAGTACCAGTATCGTAGCTACAATTTCCGCAGTGTGATGCCGCGCGTTGCCCAGGCGGTTCTCAATCAGCAAGCAGCGACCTATCCGCTGGTGGTACAATCAGTCGGAAGCGGTAGCGACAACTTCTCAACGACCAACCACTCGGGCAGCGGAACGTATTACCGCCTGACGGTGTCGTCCGGGGCGGGGTCGAAAACAGTCAAGGTCGTCGACGCTTCGGGGAACAATGCGAGCTTCCCCGGCGAGCATGTGTACGTCTTACGAGTTCAGTAGAGATCGACCGAAATTGAAGCGGGCCGGAATCTCCGGCCCGCTTTCTTTTTACGTTAGACGTCGCGCAACGCAGCGATCGGCGTCTCGCGAAACACATCCCTGCCGGCGAGCAATCCGATCAGCAGTGTGAGCCCGACTACAACTGCTGCAATTCCCAGTACCGGGCCGACCGGCGTTCCGAACGGCACCTTGAAGATGTAGCGCACGACCGCCCAGCCGCCGCCAAGCGAAAGCAACACTCCCGTCAGACCGCCGAGCACGCCAAGCAGCGAATACTCAGCGAGTAAAATCCGCGCGATCTGCCCGCGAGTCGCGCCGAGGGTTTTCAACAAGACACCTTCACGCACGCGTGCGCGGCGCGTTGCCGACACCGCGCTGAACAGAACCGGAATCGCCACTGCGAGGCTGAACAGCGCGATGAAGCGAATCGCCAGCGACACTCGACCAACGATTTTGTCCACCGTGCGCTTGATTGCAGTGAGATCGAGGCTCGAGACGTTTGGGAAGCGGTTCACCGCGGCGCGCTGCAGCAACGGCACCGCGCTCGGATCGTTTACCTGCGCCAGCAGGATGTACTGATTGGGCGCGCCCTTCAGCACCGGCGGCGCAAAGACGACGAAGAAGTTGGGCTCGAAGCGAGTCCAGATAACCTTCCGCAGGCTGGTGATGCGCGTAGGAATGTCGACGCCCTGCACGTTCCACGTGATGCGGTCGCCGAGTTTTACTTTCAGCTCCTGCGCTATCCCATCCTCGAGCGAGATCTCGCCGGTGTCGAGCTGCTTTTTGAGCGCGCTGTCACTGAACCACTTGCCGGCAACAATGGTCTCACTCGAGGCGGGCTTGTCCCGATAAGTCGAGCGAAATTCGCGACGCAGCGCCCACGATGCGCGGCCACGCTGCCCGGAATCCGGCGTCATCGCCGCGACACTTTTTCCATTGATCGATGCGATTCGCATCGTTACCACCGGAGCCACCTGCACGACATCGTAGCCATTGGCTCGAACGATCGAGTCGACGCCCACCTCCTGATCCTGCTGAACGTCGAAGAAAATGACGTTGCCGCGCGACTCGGCTTCGGCCGTGCGGAAACGTCGCAGGATATTGTGCTGAACGAGGTAGAGCGTGCTCACCAGAAACGCCCCGAAGCCAAGAGCAAGCACGACTGCCCGTGTCTGGTTCCCGGGTCGATAGAGATTGGCGACGCCCTGTCGCACGACGTATGGCCAGCGCGTGCGCAGACCCTTACGCGCTGCCCAGGACAAAACCGCTGCGCTTACACCCAGAGCGAGAATGGCGACACCCGTTGCCGCGCTCATGCTGAGAGCCTGTCTCGGCGTGCTGGCGCGGGCCAACGCGATGCCGACCACGCTCAGCACGAGCGCCGCATTGACGAGGAGGCGTGGCGCATCGCTCCAGCGCATGCGCAACACTTCGGCGTCCGTGTCGCGCCGCAGTGTCTGCAGCGGCGAAACGTTGCGCAGCGCGAGCAATGGCCGCAGCGCGAAGATGAGCGCAATCCAGCCTCCCACTGCGAGGCCGGTCAGCACCGCCGACGGGACGAGCGAGACGTGAACATCGATCGGCAGAAAATCGGTGAGGACGCGTGGCAGAATGAACTGAACTGCAACACCGAGCGCCGCGCCGGCGGCTGCGCCAATCAATCCCATCGATGCGGCCTGGACTACGTAGATCGCCAGCACCTGACCGCTCGACGCACCCAGACAACGCATCACTGCAACCGTGTCGATTTTGCGTTCGACGAATGCGCGAACGCCGCTGGCGACGCCTATACCGCCGAGCAGAAGCGCTACCAGGCCGACGATGCCGATGAAATTGGAGAGGTTCTCGATCGCGTCAGCAGTGGCGACTTCGGTTTGCGTGACTGTGCGGACGCGGATCTGCTGCTGAGTGAATCCCTTTCTCAAAGGTTTGATGAACTTGTCCGGGTCGGTGCCGTTTGGAAGCCTGGCGAGCACAGATCTGTCGGCGGTGCTGCCGAATACGAGCAGCTGCGTCTCGGCGATGTAGCGCGCGGAAATGAAGATGCGCGGTCCCAGCATCTCCGCGATTCCCGCTGCTCCGGGAACGTCCTTGATGGACGCGATGATGACGAAGGTCCCGAAGCCAAGCTTGAGCGTATCGCCGACTCGCGCGTTCAGCGACGTGAGCAGCGATGGATCGACGATCGCGTAGGCACCGTCGTGCAACATTCGCCACCGTCCGGCGGGTTCGGTGACGATGTTCCCGTAGAACGGATAATTATCCGTAACGCCTCGCACCTGTGCGAACCTGGTTCCGGCGGTGCGGGGTACGACTGCCATCGACGGGAACGTCGTCACGCGGGCTAAGGACACGCCGCGGCGGGAGAGCGAGTCGAAAATGGAATCGACGGCGGGCGGAATCGGCTTCGAAGAGTTGAACGAGATATCACCGCCCATCAACGCGCGCGACTGATCCTTCACCGATTGGGTGATGTTGGAGGAGAACGAGTCGATCGCGACGAGCGCGGCGACCCCGAGCGAGATCGATGACATGTAAAGCAGAAGCCGGCGGCGCGCGGTGCGGCTCTCCCGCCAGGCGAGGCTCCAGATCTTGCGTGAGAAGATTGTCATGGCGCGGAGATGCGAGTGGTATCGACCGAGCCAGTAGCGGCCGTACCGTCGCCTGTGTCCTCGACCACCGCGCCGTCGAGCAAGCGAATGATGCGCGATGCCCGGGATGCCAGAGTCACGTCATGCGTAACGAGGACAATTGTCGACCCCTCATCGCTGTTGAGCGAGTGGAGCAGCTCGAAGATCCGCTGGCCGGTCGCATTGTCCAGATTGCCGGTTGGCTCGTCGGCGAACAGGATCTTGGGTGAGTTGGCAAAAGCACGCGCAATTGCAACGCGTTGCTGTTCGCCGCCGGAGAGCTGGGTGGGGAAGTGATGTCCGCGACCGCTCAGTCCAACCCGATTTAGGAGATCCCTGGCACGCTCGGCAGCGCCATCGGAACCACGGAGCTCCAGTGGAACCTGAACGTTCTCGAGGGCGGTCAACGTCGGGATCAACTGAAACGTCTGGAACACGAAGCCGACTTTTTCGCCCCGCAGGCGTGCACGGTCGTTTTCGGACAGGCGGGTGAGATCCGAATCGTCGAGGAGCACAGTGCCCCGCGTCGGTGTATCAAGTCCAGCGAGCAGGCCGAGCAGGGTTGTCTTGCCGCTGCCGGAGGGTCCGACGATTGCGACGAACTCACCCTGTTGAATGTGGAACGAGACGTCGCGCAGAACGGCGAGCTTTTGCTCCCCGCTCATGTACTCTTTGGTTACTTCACGGGCAATCAGCATGAGTCAAACGTTGTTGGCGCGAGTAGTTCAGAAACGAAGCGTGCGGGGCTTCGCGGTCGTGATTGCGATCGGAGCGATCGTGTCGTGTGGGGCGGGTTCGGCCGCGAACAGGGACAGTGCACAGAGTTCAGGAGAGTCGAAGAATAACATGGAGGTAGCGAAGTCAGTCGCGAGCCCGGCTGTCTCAATACGTACGCCGGTGGTTTTGTTCTTCGGGACGAGTCTGACTGCGGGTTACGGTCTCAATCCGGACCAGGCATTTCCGACGCTGATAGAACAGAAGGCTCGGGCTGAAGGCACGCCGATCAAGGCGGTCAACGCCGGACTGTCCGGTGAGACAACAGCTGGCGCATTGCGCAGAATCGACTGGGTGCTGCGAACGCCTGCGGATCTGGTGGTGATCGAAGCCGGCGCCAACGACGCACTGCGTGGACTGTCACCTGCTGCGGCGAAGAAGAATCTGGAGCTATTGGTCGCTGCGGTTCGGCAGCGGCAGCCACAGGCGAGGATGGCTCTCATCCAAATGGAGGCGCCGCCCAATTTCGGAGTGACCTACACCAGCAGCTTCCGTCGGATCTACGCCGATGTCGCCGCGAAGGAAGGGCTGCCACTGCTCCCGTTTCTGCTGCAGGGAGTCGCGGGAATCCCGCGCCTGAATCAGGCCGACGGGATACACCCGAATTTGAATGGAGAGAGGATCGTCGCCGACAATGTGTGGAAGGGGCTTAAGCCGATAGTCATTCAGCTTGACCGAGGTGCAAAGGGCGGCTAAGTTTCAAGGCTACTTGCGTTTACGATCTCTTTCGATCGACGCTCGGGGCACTGTTCCGGCGTCGATCTTTTAGTTTCAGACCTCAGTTTTGGATAAGCGATATGGCAATGCCTGCCACTCAAATCCGTCGCGGTATGGTCCTCGTGTTCGCGGGCGATCCGTGCCGTGTTGTAGAGTTTCGGCATCATACGCCGGGTAATCTCCGCGCGATGGTGCAGGCGAAGCTCAAGAACCTGCGCACCGGCAACAATTTCGAGCACCGGTTTCGCGCTGCCGACACCATCGAGAAGGCGTCGATGGAAACGCACGACCTCGAGTTCATGTATCAGGGTGGCAGCACTTACCACTTCATGAACACCGAGAACTACGATCAGTTGGAGATCGACGAAGAAGTACTCGGCGACAACGCGCAGTGGATGCAGCCGGGAATGAAGATCCAGGCGGAGTACTACAACGGACGTGTGATAGGCATCGAGCTACCGAACTCGATGGTGCTGGAGATTGTCGACACGGCGCCGGTGATGAAGACGGCGACGAAGACAGCATCGACGAAGCCGGCGAAGCTCGAGAACGGTGTAACGGTGAACGTTCCGGAGTTCGTCAGCACCGGGGAAAAAGTTCGCGTAAATCCAAATACCGGCGAGTACATGGACCGCGCGAAGTAAGTTGATTCACCAGTTGGGCGCGGTTAAGATGCATGGCGGTTGATGGTGGCTGTAGCTCAATTGGTTAGAGCACCGGACTGTGGCTCCGGGGGTTGCGGGTTCAATTCCCGTCAGCCACCCCTCTCGAACGAAGTAGGTCCGTAGCTCAATTGGTAGAGCACCGGTCTCCAAAACCGGCGGTTGGGGGTTCGATTCCCTCCGGGCCTGTAACACGAAATGGATTGGCTGCGGCGCTATCGTCTAGGGGACTAGGACGGGGCCCTCTCAAGGCCCAAACACGGGTTCGAATCCCGTTAGCGCTATTGATGGATGAGAGAGTCCGATCGGCCCCATCGTCTATCGGTTAGGACGGCACCCTTTCACGGTGCAGAGAGGGGTTCGATTCCCCTTGGGGCTATGGCGGGAAGCGTTCAAGATTTTCCGCGCGCTGCGTTTTATCGGAGTAAGAAGACTGACTGACAACCAGTCCGAGATGGAAAGTGAAATGAGGAAGGGGTTTTCGACCCTGACTCCAGAGTTGGGGCCGTAGCTCAGTTTGGTTAGAGCACTCGACTGTCACTCGAGAGGTCGCGGGTTCGAGCCCCGTCGGCCCCGTTTGAAAAAGATCGCGGTTGTTCGAACTGCGAGCTTTGGTTGTAGCCCTGGTGGTGAAATTGGTAGACACGCCATCTTGAGGGGGTGGTGCCGAAAGGCATAGCGGTTCGAGTCCGCTCCAGGGCACTCCAGTCCCAGTTCGCAGTAGTCCGGAGTCCGTCAAGACGCCAGCTGATGTCACGGGACTTTATAAGTCACGCCGCTTTGGACGTACGTCTTGTAGAACTTGCCACAGTAGCTCAGGGGTAGAGCACCCGATTCGTAATCGGGCGGTCGTGAGTTCAATTCTCACCTGTGGCTCTTGCAGCACACCTTCCTGCCCGTCGCGCTGGTCTTCCTCGCGGTCTCGTGCAAGGAAACCGAATCGCCACCTGCGAGACCATTTGCGCCCGGCGAGCCAACGTTGCTGTCCGTCGGCAGCCCGACCAAGGACGAGGATCCGAGCGTTCTCCTCGCACGCGATGGGACGATTCTGGTCGCATGGTTCTCGGATCGCGGCGGCAATCCCGATGTCTATATCTCGAGCACGCGGAACGGCCGCGACTGGACCGCACCGGTGCGCGTGACGACGAACGCCGGCGGCGATTTCTATCCGAATCTCTATCAGGACGACGCCGGACGGTTCCACCTCACCTGGTTCCGATGGACGGCTCCTTTTGTCGGACACATCATGTACAACACGTCGGCGGATGGCTTGACGTGGGATGCCGGCAACGAGATTCAGGCGACCAAGGCGCCGAACGTCGACGATTGGGTTCCGACGATCACCGTGAAGCCCGACGGAACGGTGCTCATATACTTCGTGAGCAAGCTGCGGAATACGAGCAATCAGCAGAACGATTTGTACCTCGCCATGAAGCGTTCCGGAATGGCGGATTTCGACGCGGTTGTGGGGGCGAGTGGGATTAATGTCCCTGCAGAGCATGATCATCTGCCCTTCGTGGCGCGCACCGGCTCGACCTACACCCTGGTGTGGACCCGGTATGACTTGAGCGAAGAGACTCCGTGGCTCAACGCGAAATCGGATCTGTACTACGCAACGTCGCCCGACGGCACGAGCTGGACGAGTCCCACCAAAATCACGTCAGACGTAGGGAATGTCGTGAATCTCTTTCCAGCACTGTACGCTACACTCGACCAATCGTGGCGTTTGCTTTGGCTGTCGACGCGCAGCGGGCCCGCACAACCGTTCGAGACACCAATCGCGAGTCTGGGACAGTATTCTGCGGGCGTCGTCGCCAGCACTTCCTTGCCGCCGGGCTACTCACATCGTATCGCCCCAACTCCCGTGGCCGGCACCTACATCGGTGTGTGGGTGCAAGGTCCCGATGGGTCACAGGATATCTACTACCGGATATTCCAGCGCTAGCGGAAGACCTTCTCGTCGACTCGCGACGACAGTAAGTTGCTCGGTGCCGCGGGCGTAATTCAGTTGGTAGAATGCCAGCTTCCCAAGCTGGACGTCGCCGGTTCGAGTCCGGTCGCCCGCTCTAAGTTGTCCCTACGTTGCACCCGCAAGGGCTTAAGGCTCGAACGCCTCCCACTCTCTCCGTACCCGTCCCATCAGACGAGTAAATCGCGGCTCCCCTCGAACGTTCTCCAGAAACGGCTCGTGCTGAGACAGCCACGGCAAGTTGATGAACCCGAAGTCGACCGCGCGCTCGAGGAAGTCTATTGCGAGTTCGCGCTCATTCACCAGTGCAAAGCAATCGGCCGTC
>DASUZC010000212.1:0-2825 GCA_036377095.1 Gemmatimonadaceae bacterium | reverse complement strand
GTTACCGATCCGGGCAAGGGAACCAAAGGGATCAGCGCATTCATCGTCACCAAGCAAGCGAGTGATCTCGACAAGGTGAACGGACTCGGCATCGGGCACGATGATTCGCTGACGCCTATGGCGGGATTCCGCGCCGGGAAGAAAGAGGACAAGCTGGGATGGAGAGCGTCGGACACGCGTTCGCTCATTTTCGAGGACGTCGAGGTTCCGGCGGACAACCTGCTCGGTGAGGAAGGCGAGGGTTTCAACAACTTCATGCGCACGCTCGATTCGGGGCGTGTCGGTATCGCTGCGCTTTCCCTCGGCATCGCGGAGGGCGCGTTCGAGCAGTCGCTCAGATATTCGACGCTGCGCAAACAGTTTGGACAGCCGATCGCGAACTTTCAGGGCATCCAGTTTCAGCTCGCGGACATCGCCACGGAAATCGAGGCGGGAAAGCATTTGATGTTTCACGCAGCCTGGCTGGCGCAGCACAAGCAGCCTTTCACGAAGCAGGCAGCAATCGCGAAATTGTATTGTTCCGAGCTGGCGATGCGGACAACGATCAAGGCAATCCAGATCCACGGCGGCTATGGCTACACCAAGGAATATCCCGTCGAGCGGATGTTCCGCGACGCAAAGATCTGCGAGATTGGTGAAGGGACTTCGGAAATTCAGCGACTGGTCATCGCGCGAAACCTGATCAAGGAGTTAGCGGATTGACGTATTCCGAGGTGGCGAAGCGGCTGCGATTACCGCTCGGCTTCGTGCTTGGAATTACGTACCTGATCTTCGCGCGCCCGACACCGTTGACCTTGGCGGTTGGCGGCGTGATTGCCTTCGTCGGGGTTCTCACCCGCGCCTGGGCATCGGGCCACATCTCGAAGAACGAGCGCCTGGCAACGAGCGGTCCGTACGCGCACACCCGTAACCCGCTTTACTTCGGGAGCTTTCTCATCGCGGCCGGCTTCGCGATCGCCGTCCACTGGGCGCTGCTGCTGGTAGTGGTTGCGTTTTTCGCTCTGGTATACGCGCCGACGATGCAGCGTGAGCGCGCGAACATCGCCGGCAGGTTTCCGGATGCCTATGAGGCGTACGCTGCCAACGTTCCGGCATTCGTGCCGCGGCCAACGCCATGGAAGGCGACGCATCCGGATGAAGGGGACGGGTTCAGCCTCGATCTGTACATGAAGCACGGAGAGTGGAAGGCTGGCCTCACCTACCTCTTGGTGATGATCTGGCTCATCTATAGGACTGTGACGGGATTCTGATTCAGCCAGTCACATAGTTTGGCAGGCGGGTCCAGCCTCTTTGACGATACTCGACAGTGTGTAAGTCGTTGTCGCCGTTGCGGAAGCGATCGGGCCCTCCCTAGATTGCATTCATTATCGTTGCTCCTCGTGCATGGGGTACCCGTGCGACTCGCGGCGCCCAGACACATGGACGGAGGGCAGGGTTAGTGAGCTACTAAAGAAATCATAACGCGGCCCTGTAGCACGACCGCGCGAAACTTTTTTAAACCGTCTCAACATCGCTCGCCGAGTCGCCGCGCGAAGATTGAGGCGGGGAACAATGAAAAGAGAAATCCTCATTAACGCGACGCCGCGCGAAACGCGGATCGCGATTCTGGAGGACGCGAAGCTCGTAGAGCTACTCGTCGATCGTCCAGACAACCGACGTATGGTCGGTGACATTTACCTCGGCCGCGTTGACGCGGTCCTCCCCGGAATTCAGGCCGCTTTCGTCGACATTGGCACCGAGAAGAGTGCCTTTCTCCACGCATCGGATCTCGTCAGGCAGAGCGCTGACGAGGCTGAAGACGAAGATGAAGACGACGATGACGTCGACGAGCCCGGCGAAAAGAAAAACGGCAATGGGAACGGCAACGGCAGCAACGGTACGGGTCGGCGCGGCAAAGCTCCGCTGATCCAGGAGGCGCTCAAGCGTGGCCAGGAGCTTCTGGTCCAGGTTTCCAAGGAGCCGATCTCCACCAAGGGCCCTCGCGTCACCGCTCAGATCTCCCTCGCCGGGAGATTCCTCGTTTATATCCCCGACTCTTCCAAGGTCGGTGTCAGTCGCAAGATCGGATCGGCCGCCGAGCGGGCCCGGTTGAAGGAGCAGGTCCAGTCAATTCTGCCGGACAAGTCCGGCGGTGTGATCGTCAGGACGGTCAGCGAAGACGTAACGCCCGAAATGCTCGACCGCGAGTTGAAGAGCCTGATGTCACAGTGGAAGAAGATCAAGCGCAAGACGCACTTCCAGAAAGCTCCATCACTGGTGAACCGTGAGAGCGGACTCACGCGCGGACTGGTGCGCGACATCTTCAGCGACAAAGTCGACAGTCTGACGGTCGACTCGAAGCAGGTCTATAACGAGATCGCCGGCTACCTCAAGGACATTGCGCCCGATCTCATCGACCGTGTGAAGCTCTACGATTCACAGGCGCCGCTGTTCGACACCGTGAATATCGAGTCGGAGATCCGCGACATCTTCAAGCGTCGCTGCGATCTGCCGTCCGGCGGTTACTTGATCATCGAGCCGACCGAGGCGCTGGTCTCGGTCGACGTGAACTCAGGTCGCTACACGGGCAAGAAGGATCCGGAAAAGACGGTGCTGCGGACGAACATGGAGGCGGCGGCGGAAGTCGCGCGTCAAATGCGGCTGCGCGACGTCGGCGGTATCATCGTCTGCGACTTCATCGACATGGAGACGAAGGCGAACCGCGACCGGGTGCTGCAGGAGCTAAGGCAGCACCTCTCTCGCGATCGCGCCCGGACCAAGGCATTCGCCGTGAGCGACCTCGGTCTGATCGAGATGACGCGCCAGCGGGTGCGTCAGAGCCACTA
>DASUZC010000211.1:0-16567 GCA_036377095.1 Gemmatimonadaceae bacterium | reverse complement strand
GCCGGCGTCGAGCGCAAACTGTCGCCGACGATGATCCCCGTCGCGCTGTCGACTGTCACGCCTGAGTCTGGCGACTGAAAATAGATATGCGCCGACGTAATCTCGTTGCCCTTGTAGTTGAACGCATGGACCACCGGCCGGACCACAGCTCCAGTGGTATCACGCAGACTGTCACCGACGACAACGGATGGAGACGGCAATGTATCGAACTGCAGCGAGAGAACGGCGGTGGAGCTGCCACTAATGTCGGTGCAGGCCGCAGCGACAAGAGACGAACCGCCGACCGCCGCAAAGAACGCGACAATGAATGCAAATGCTTTCGCGCGTACTGGCAGCACTGCCAACCCGGAACGCCTCATACAACCCGGTCGGAGAGGATGGTGGCGAGATTCACATACGCTTGCGACGCCGCATCGGCTGGATTTCGCACCACCACCGGCTGACCGGCAGCAAAAGCATCAGCGGTCGCGACAGTTCGTGGAATGACTACATCGAACACGATGTTTGCCGGGAGGTGTCGTCTCACGTATTCCACTACCCGGTCGCTGGCTGGATTGTTCTGCTCATACATGGTGAGCAGTATTCCGTCGAGCGTCAGCCGCTCGTTGACGCCGACAATGTCCTGAATCATGCGCAGGATCTGCGGCGTCGTCTGCAGCGCCAGCGGCTCGCATTGCAGGGGCACGATCACATGCTCGGCGGCGCCGAGCACCTTACGAGTGATCGAGCCGAGTCCCGGCGGAGTATCGACCACGACAACCTGGCACCGCTGCTCGGCCATTTGCAGCAGATCCTGGAGCACATTTGTCTCGCGCACGAGCCCTGAATAGACGGCGTGATCGGCTTCGTCGGCGACGGAGCCGGCGAGGATCACTCTGAACCAGGGCAGGGCAGTGGGAAGGATTATTTCACGCAGTGTGCGGGTGCCATTGAGGTAATCGGCGAAGCCCGCTGTTTCGTGTCCGCGTTGCAGCCCCGCGCCGTAACGTACCGAGCCCTGCGGATCGACATCGATCAACAGCGTCTTCATGCCGCGTCGCGCGAACGCGGCGGCGAGATTGACAGCGGTGGTGGTTTTGCCGACTCCTCCCTTCTGGCTTACGACAGCGAGGACAGCTCCCATGCTACTCCACGATCCCCGGGATCTCGCTCGTCTTCACCTTGGGAGTCGACGGTGGAGGCTCGGCGGCTTTCATCTCATCGAGGGTTTTTTGTGCGTGCTTGACCCAGCGGTCCGCTTCCGGACCGCGTGGGGGATCCATGAGGAACGCTTCCAGGTGATACGCGGCATCGCCGACGTCACCGCGCCGGAGCAGGAGAAAAGCCAGACCGTAGTGCGCGCCTGACAACTTGGGCTCGATGGAGAGAGCACGACGATAGCAACGAATCGCCTCGTCGAGCTGGCCGAGCTTCGAGTAGGCGATCGCCATGTTCTGGAGAACTTTGTGGTTGTTGGGTTTCTGTCTGAGGGCGAGCCTATAGGACGTCAGCGCAGCGTCGTAATCACCCTGGCGTTCCAGGGCGAGCGCCTCGCTCAGATAGTCGAGGTTGTCGGGCTGAGGTTTTGGTTTACCGCCGCCCGTGAGGCGGTCCCAGATTGACATTTGGTCGAATCTACCGACTATGAAGTTAGAGGGCTAGCTTAACCTAACTGCTTTACCCTGAACAATTTGAGAGCGAAATGACACCGCGCAAACGGACAGTAGATGCTGCCAAAGGCGTGCTCGAAATCGAATGGCCGCTATTCGGCGAGCTGTCGCGCGGACTTGCCCTCAAGGTGGCCCGCTCGTACGACCCCGAGATCGTGATCGGGATCGCGACGGCCGGCGTAATTCCCGGCGCCGTAATAGCGGCAATTCTCGGACGCGAATTTCACTCACTGGTGGTGAGCAGAAAATACCACGCTGAGTATGCACGTGAATCACCGGAAGTGTTCGGCAGCGCGCCGCGGGAAGTTCGCGGCCGTAGAGTGCTAGTGGTAGACGAGACTTGCGATTCCGGAGATACGTTGCGTCTGGCAGTGTCAGCGGTATTGGAGGGGGGCGCGTCTGATGTCCGCACTGCCGTCGCGTTTCGAACTGGTCCCTACGCGCCCGATTTCCATGCGGTGGCCACGGAAAGCACGATCATTCTGCCGTGGGACCGGGAGATTCTTGTCGACGGCGAACTGGTTAGAAATCCCCTCTATGCGGAAGCCCTCGATCAGGAATAAACAACTCCGTATTTCGAACTAACGGATCAGTCCGAATCGACAACTGATTGCGAATTGGGGAACCTATTCCGAGCTACGAACACTTCGAACTGATTGCGAACGGGACTCCGCACCATCGAGAACTAGTTGGTAATTCGTAGTTAGTACGGAGCTCTCAATTAGTTGTCGATGCGGAGTGATCCGTTGGTTCGAAATACGGAGCTTAGAACTCTCCCGCCCCGATGGTTTCCCAGCTCTCCCCTCTCGCGATCTTTTCGTACGCGTGCTCGAGCATCTCCGCGTTCCCCGCGAGGAATCTGCATCGCGCCGGAGTACCGGCGCTGCACTCGATCTCCATCACGCCCACCGGATAGTCGGCGAGGCAGCCGAGGAAACCGGCCAATGTGCCGGTGGTGAGATGGCAGCCGCGCTCGCCTTCGCCATGCAGCTGCGCTTCCCAGCAATTCTCGATGTCGATTACTGCCAGCGCGTCGTGTAGAGAGCGGAACGTCACGCGTCCCCAGCCCGCATTCTGAAAGAATTCTCCAGCGCGCTGCGAGAACTCGTCGACCGCCAAATCCTCGGCGCGACCGGAGTCGCGGTCCTCGAGCCACGACTCAAATGCGTCGAAAAGAGATGGGGAGCCCGCGTAGCCGGCCTCGCGCAGCGCGTCGGGTCCACCGCCGCTGGCGCCGGCGACGCGCAGCCGCAAATCGCGCAGCGTTCGCTGCGCAAGGCCGATCAGCTCTGGTGCCTGGGTGGTTGCCATGGATCTAGGACGATCTCACGCGGTAGATGTTGCGCTCGATCCGATTCGACGCAAGAGCTCGGCCTCGTCAATTATCTCGACGCCCAGGCTTTTTGCTTTGTCGAGTTTGCTGCCGGCCTCTTCACCCGCGAGGAGAAAATCGGTGGACTTTGACACGGAGCCGGTCACACGGCCGCCGGCGCTTTCGATCAACGATGTCGCTTTGGTTCTGCTCATCGTCGGCAATGTGCCAGTGATGACAACCGTCTTTCCACTGAGTGCGCCACCGGCCGCCACCGCTCGTGGCTCAGTGAAGTTCACTCCATGGCCACGCAGCTTTTCGATCATGCGCTTGCCCGCCGGATCCGAGAAGTAGGCTTCGACGCCGTTGGCGATCGTCTCTCCCATGCCGCGAATGTTCGAGATGTCGTCAGCCGAGGCATGCATCAGGGCGTCCATCGTTCCGAAGTGCTGCGCAAGCACCTGCGCTGCAATCGAACCTACGTGTCGAATTCCCAGCGCGCTCAGTAGGCGATTCAGTGGCTGCGTTTTCGAGGCTTGAATCGCAGATACCAAACCGTCTGCGCCCTTGTCGGCATAACCTTCGAGCTCGAGGAGCTGCTCTCGAGTGAGGCCATAAAGATCACCGGGATCTCTAACGAGCCCTTCGTTCACCAGCTGCTCGATCCGGGCGTAGGAGAGTCCGCGGATGTCCATCGCCCCGCGCGAGGTGAAGTGCACCAGACCTTCGAGCTGTCGTCCGGGACAGGCAATGTTTGGACAGTAGATCGCCGCTTCATCGGGATCGCGCGTCAAGGCAGTTCCACAAGACGGACATTTCTCCGGCATCGTCCAGATTCGTTTTCTGTCCTGCGTTGGCTCCGGAACGCGGGAGATGATCTGCGGAATAACTTCGCCGGCACGCTTCACTTGCACCGTGTCGCCAATGCGCAACGCCTTGGCCCGAATGAAATCCTCGTTGTGCAGCGTCGCCAGCTTCACCGTCACGCCGCCTATTTCAATCGGCTCCAGCACCGCGAACGGATTGATTGCGCCGGTGCGGCCCACGTTGACCTGAATGTCGAGCAGCTTCGTCTCGGCGATGTCGGGCGCAAACTTGCGCGCGATCGCCCAGCGTGGCTCCCGCCCGCCGACGACACCGAGCTCTTCCTGCAGCGCGAGGGAATCGACTTTCACTACTCCACCATCGATGCCGAAATTGAGCTCGCTCCTGATGTTGTGCTCCAGCTCGTACGCCCACTTCTCGACTTCGTCGAGAGTCCTGGCCCGCTTGCGATGCGGAGCGACCGGCACCCCCCACTCGGTCAACGCATCGAGAAGCTCGGTTTGCGTTTCGAACGGCAACTCCTCTCCATCGGGCACGGCTACCGAATACCCGAAGAATCTCAGCGGACGCGACGCCGTGATCGCCGGATCGAGCATGCGCAGACTTCCGGCCGCTGAGTTGCGAGGGTTCGCAAATACAGGCTCGTTCGCGCGTGCCCTGGCCTCATTCATTTCCTCGAAACGGTCGAAAGGAAAGTAGATCTCACCGCGGATTTCGATGCGGCTTGTCGGGGCTGATTGGTGCAGGCGCAACGGAACATCCCGCACCGTGCGCAGATTTACGGTGACGTCCTCGCCGATCGTTCCGTTACCTCGTGTCGCGCCCTTCACGAAAACATGGTTTTCGTAAGTGAGAGCGACAGCAGTTCCGTCGATCTTCAGCTCCGCGGTGTATCCGGACTTCCGCACGTCGTCGCCGGCGATGCGAACCATGCGCTCTTCCCACGCTCTCAATTCCTCGTCGTTGAACGCGTTTCCGAGAGACAGCATTGGCCGCATGTGCTCGTGCTTTGACCACGCACTCTGCGGCTCTGCGCCGATGCGAAGGGTTGGCGAGTCAGCGGTGAGGCAGTCCGGGAAATTCTTCTCCAGCTCCTGCAGCTCGCGAAACAGCTTGTCGTAGTCGGCGTCCGACATTGTCGGACGGTCGAGGACGTAATACTCGTGCGCTGCTTTTGTGAGAATCGCCCGCAATTCGGCGGCGCGACTAGCGTGCGGCTGTTGGTCCTTCGGAGCTTGTTCTCGCTCGCGGCGGGGCACCGGGGGTGGCTGCTGGAGCGTTGCTGACTGCGCCGCCTGCTGCGCTCGATTGCCTGGCCTGCTCTTCGACATCCGACGAGTTGTTTCCTTTGCCCTGTGTGTGCTTGTTAAACTCGGCACCGTCGAAGCGCACCACGCGGTTGCGCCCGGTTTCCTTCGCAACGTAGAGAGCGTCGTCTGCCGCCCTCAGCAACGCTTCCTGATCCTTAATGCGCGGGTGCGGCGACCCCGCAACCCCGCAGCTCATCGTCCGGCAGAGAGTGCCGCCTGTATAGCTAAAGGTATGCTTCGCTACCTTCTCCCGCAGCCGCTCGGCGAAGGTTACCGCGGCGTCGAGAACCGTCCCCGGCAGGATCAGCAGAAATTCTTCGCCGCCGTAACGTCCTACACGATCGATTTCCCGCGCTTCGCCTTTCAGGACCTGCGCGAACTCCTTGAGCACGGAGTCGCCCGCCTGGTGCCCGTAGTGGTCGTTTACGCTCTTGAACTTGTCGATGTCGCACATGACGAGCGCGATCGGTTCGTGCAGCCGGATGGAATGCTGCCACATGTCGTGCAATCGCTCTTCCAATGATCGTCTGTTCTCGACCTGCGTAAGGCCGTCTGTGAGGGAAATCTGCCGCAATTTGTCGTTCAGCTCCTGCAGTTCTCGCTCACGAGCAGCCAGCGACGATTGGAGACCCTTTATCCGCAGCAGGGAATTCACCCTTGCCTCGAGCTCGGCGAAGTTGATTGGCTTGGTGATATAGTCGTCGGCGCCCGCGTCGAGACCTTCGACCTTGTTCTCGGTCGAATCGAGCGCGGTCTGCATTATCACCGGAATAAACGGCAGCTCGTTCGCGGCCGTTTTTGCCTTCAGGCGACGCACGACCTCCATGCCATCCATCTTCGGCATCATGACGTCGAGCAGAATGAGGTCGGGGCAGGCGCGATCCACCTGGTCCAGCGCCTCCTGGCCGTCCTTCGCTCCGTCGACTTCGTATCCGCGCGCCTCGAGGCGAGCGCGGAGGAGCTCTATGTTGTCCTCGTGATCGTCGACGACAAGAATCCGAGGCTTCCTACGCTCCATTGTTTTTGCCGAGGAAGCGTTGGACTTCGGCGACCACGGCGCGCGGCTCGCAGGGCTTGGCGAGATAGCCGTCGCAGCCGACCTCCATCGCCTTCTCGCGATCAGAGGCGAGAGCGTGCGCGGTCAGTGCGATGATCGGTATCGACTTGGTAGACGGGTCGTGCTTCAACACCTGTGTGGCCTCCCAGCCATCTATGATCGGGATGGAGATATCCATCAGGATCAGATCAGGTTTTTCCGATCGAGCCTTTGCTATCCCTTCTTCACCGTTCAGGGCCTCGGTGACCTCGTACCCAAAATGCTTCAAAATGGTGGAATAGACTATACGATTATCCTCGTTGTCTTCCACAAGTAATACCATTTTACCTGAAACACTCATTCAGTATCCTCGCACGGCTATTGCTGGGTGGGTTTAGGGCAAATTTCTTACCATCCCTAGAGTTAGCCTATGTTCGATTCTACCAGCCTGCCCGAACCGGTGACGACGATTCCGAAGGCGCCCCGGCCCGGATCGATCCCTCAGCCGCGACCCGAAGAGGCGCCAGTTGACATGGTGCCGGACTGGAACGCGATCGGACTGTTTGCGACGGGGATCGCACTCGGCGCGATCCTGGGAGCGACGGTCGCATTGCTACTCGCTCCTGCCAGCGGCGAAGAAACACGCCATCGCATCGTCAACCGCGTGAGAAATCGCGATGATGACGATGTCTGGGATCAACTCGCCGAGGAGCTGGATAGAGTAGCCGCCGAGAGCAAAGCGGAAGCTAAGGAAGTCGAAGAGGCGCTGACTTAAGCTCGCGGCCGCCGGCTGAAAGCCGCCAGCCGCGAGCTGGTATTTTTCAGTTTGTAGTTACCCAGCCCGTAGCCCAGCGTCGGCCTCTGCCTTGTAGTACCGATCGTTGTAGTCGCGATTCGGCATCTTCATTATCGCCTGCCACTCTGCGCGAGCTTTGGCTTTCTCGCCTGTGTCGCGATAAACGCCTGCTAGATCGAGATGGTGGACAATCCGATCGGGCTCAGCGGCGACCGACTCCTCCATGTAGCGTTTGGCCTCGGCCCAATTAGCGGAGTTGAAGATTTTCCCGCCCAGAAAATTCTTCGCGATCATCCGTGTGAATCCGTTGAGGCGCATGACTTCGGCGTTCCACATGCCCATCACGTGCAGGCAGCCGGCGTGCTTCGGGTTGATCTTGAGGCACTCGAGGGCGTGATTGCGAACATCTGACGCGTACTTGATGCGGGCGCGCGGGCTCTGCGTCAGCGCATTCTTGCCCAGCGCTCTCGCCAGATTGAAATGGCCCTCGGGGTCGCCGGGATTCGCCTCCACCGCGCGGCGCGCGTACAGCTCCGCATTCTTGAAGTACTCAGACCGCTTGTCGTCGCTGCGCTCGTGCTCGCCCAGGTCGACGGCGGATCGGGAAGCCTTCCAGAGCGCCTCGTAATTCTTGGGATCTTCCTTGGCCGCCGCCTCATAATGTCCAAAGGCGGCAGAAGCGTTCATCGCGACGTATTCTTTGTCGCCGAGCGCGACGTGATCGGCCGCTGATTGGGCGCCGCCACGCGCGGCGACCGCGACGAGCAACATTCCTGCAGAGAGATAGCTGGCAATGCGCATATGGTGCTCCAATTACGAGGTGGCGTTGATATTCCTGAGTACCCCGGCAGAGCCTAAATGATCGTACCGCGTTTGATCGAGCGCAAACGCGATGGCGGGCGCCTCGAGCCGGCTGAGATTCACGACCTCGTCATCGCGTTTTCCAAGGGAGACGTGCCGGACTATCAGATGGCCGCCTTTCTGATGGCCATCTATTATCGCGGGCTCGATCGCAGCGAGATGAACGCGATGATGGAGGCGATGCTCGAGAGCGGAAAACGGCTCGACTTTTCCCACATTTCGAAGCCGCGAGTCGACAAGCACTCTACCGGCGGCGTCGGTGACAAGACGTCGCTCATCCTCGCTCCGTTGATTGCATCACTCGGCGTCGCCGTTCCGATGATGTCCGGCCGCGGACTCGGGCACACCGGCGGCACGCTCGACAAGCTGGAATCGATCCCGGGCTTTCGCACATCGCTTTCCCTCAAGGAGGCCGGACGTCAGATCGAGACGATCGGTTGCGCGATGATCGGGCAGACCGAGGAGATTGTCCCCGCGGACCGCAAGCTGTATGCGTTGCGCGACGCGACAGCCACGGTCGAAGTGATCCCCCTGATTGCCTCGAGCATCATGAGCAAAAAGATCTCGGAGTCGTTGACGGGACTGGTGCTCGACATCAAAAGAGGCTCCGGGTCCTTCATCACCGACCTCGATCAGGAGATTGCGCTGGCGAACGCGATGATCCAGCTCGGTGCCGCGCACGACTGTCCCGTCGTAGCGCTGTTGACAGCGATGGATCGCCCGCTTGGACACGCTTGTGGCAATGCCCTGGAAGTTGCTGAATCGATTGATGTGCTCAAGGGAGCCGGTCCCCTCGACCTCGCCGAGGTGACTTTGGCGCTGGGGACTGAGATGCTGTTGCTGGCTGGTGTCGCCAGATCTGCGAAGGACGCCTGCGCAATGATGATCGACGCCATGACCACCGGGCGAGCTCTCCAGAAGTTCAGGGAAATCGTGCGGGCACAAGGCGGCGACGAATCGGTGATCGACAAACCGAGCCGACTGCCGCAGGCACGGCACAAAGCCTACTTCCTCGCGCCGGTCTCCGGGATCATCCAGCGCGTCGAGCCGCGGGAGATCGGTTATGGCGTGATCGCTCTCGGCGGCGGCCGTCGCAACATGGAGGACACCGTCGACCCTTCAGTCGGTTTCGTCATCACAGCGAAGCCCGGCATTCGCGTCACCAAGGGTGACGCGCTGGCGACCATTCACGCGCGCACCGAGGAAGACTTGAAGCTCGGCGAATCCATTTTGGACAAAGCGATCGTTATCGGAGAAGCCATCACGCACCCCCTGCCCCTCGTGTCGCACCGAGTCACGGTGGACGGAGTGGAGAATCTCGCATGATGGATCACGATCCGTCGGCCGATCCCAATCGTCGTCGGGGGCACAACTCCCGGGTTCTAATCGTCATCATCGTCGGTATGGCAACCGTTGTAGCCCTCCAATACACGACGCACCCGATCTTCGGCCCTGACAAGACCGCAACGTTGTGGGGAATGCTCACCGGACTGTTCATCGGAGGATTTCTGTTCGGCTGGCTCAAACGGCCGTGGAAATAGCGCGCACGCGTGATAATTTTGGTTCCCCGCCACCCGTCATGAGGGATCAACGATGAACCTTGCCCGTCCGCGCTCGTTCCCTGCCGCCCGCCGGATTCTCTTCGCGGCGGC
Source organism: Gemmatimonadaceae bacterium (assembly GCA_036377095.1). Classification (GTDB taxonomy): domain Bacteria; phylum Gemmatimonadota; class Gemmatimonadetes; order Gemmatimonadales; family Gemmatimonadaceae; genus UBA4720. The sequence continues at coordinate 7,126 of DASUZC010000211.1, read as the reverse complement.
GATTTTCTTTGCCGCCGGCGCCTGCACGCTCAATGTCGACGTGGGCGGTCCGACCGCGATCATCAAGGGGAACGGCGACAATCAAACGGCAGCAACCAACACCCAGCTCACTGAAGCGTTCACCGTGCTGGTTGCCAATCAGTTTGGTCAATCCATGGCAAACGTCACCGTGAGTTGGACCATCCTCACCGGCGGCGGCTTACTCACCGTGATCAGTGACAAGACCGATGCCGGCGGCGTGGCCAAGGCGCAATACACGACCGGCCAAACCGCCGGGACGGCGACGATTCAGGCAAAGGTCAGCGGCGTGCCGCCAGTCGTCTTCATCGTAACGGTTACCTAGCGGCTTCCTCGGCCTGCTGTAAATGCCGGTGCTGGTGCTGGGACACGATCACCAGCGCAGAGTAGGCGTTGTACTTCATCCTGCCGAACGGGGACTGGACCTTCACCCGATCGATCGGCAGACCCTCCGCTGAACGAACCAGCGTGATCAAGTCTGACTGAAGACGCACGAACTCAGACAGCAACTGTTCGCGAGTCTTCCCGCCGCGGGGTGTGAACGGTCCGGTCGTCTTCACTCGGCCGATCTTGAATTTGCCGATGTGTTTTAAGGGTTTCATCATGAAACCCATTAGCCGTCCCGCAAAATCCTGGCGATAGTGCTTCGGCCGGGCTTTCATTAAACGAGCGGTCGCGATTGCGTCGCGGAGCAGCGGTACGTATGCGTGTGAAGTCAGATTCAGGTGCTCGACGCAATCAGCAGCGGACCACGCATCGGGTGCGGGATGCTTCTTCCAGGCAGCCGCGGAGCTCTTGTCGCCGAGAGATCGCAGCTTTGACTGGGCGGACTCGAGCGATTCGATCACTGCGGCTAACTGTCTCTGCATGAGATCCAAGCAGTCGAGGACAATCGCAGGCTGCGCACTAGCGCATGCGCGGTGTGGACGGCGCGAGCACGAAAGTATCTCCCGTCACCTGGAGCTTGACGCTGATCAGGTCGACCGAATTAGTGCCGGCGTAGACAGTGAATGAACCGGGCTCGACGACTCGCCGCATGTCCCGATCATACAGAGCGAATGATTCCGGCCCGAGCCTGAAAGTGACGGTTCGACTCTCACCCGGCTGCAGCATAATGCGTCGAAATCCCGCGAGCTTCCTGATCGGCTCGGCGACGCTGGCGACATCGTCACGCAGATAGAGTTGCACCACTTCGTCGCCCGCACGATCGCCGCTGTTTCTCACATCAACTGACACGGTAAGCGGGCCTCCGGCCCGGATGCTGGGCGCCGACAACCGCAAGTTGGAATAAGCGAAGGTCGTGTAACTGAGACCGTACCCAAACGGGAAAAGCGGAGTCAACGCGAGGTCGAGGTACTTGGACGTATAGTGATTTGCCGTGTCCCCTGGCCGACCGGTGTTGCGATGGTTGTAGTAAATCGGGATCTGTCCCGTCGCGCGCGGGAAGGTTACTGGTAGTTTGCCGCCGGGATTGTAGTCGCCAAACAGAACATCGGCGACCGCAGTGCCGTGTTGTGTGCCGAGGAACCACGTCTCGAGCAATGCCGGCGCGGCAGCGGCAACCTCCGGTACTGCCAGCGATCGTCCGTTCATCAGCACTACTACGACAGGCTTGGCTTCGCCACCGGGCGATCGACGCGCGGCACTGATGACGGCAAGTGCAAGATCACGCTGTGCACCGGGCAGCTCGATCGACGAACGGCTCGATGCCTCTCCGCTCATGTCGGCGCGCTCGCCTAACACCAGAATGACAGCGTCTGCTTCGGTAGCGGCAGCGCGGGCCGGCGCAAAGCCGGTGGTATCGACAGTGTCGACTGGCGCGCCGCGCGCTGTGATCACGCGCGTGCTGCTGCCGACCGCTGCACGAATGCCCGCGAGCACGGTCGTCGCTTCTTCCGGCTTTCCAGCGGCAGCCCAACTGCCCAACGCCGAAGCGCGGTCATCGGCGAGAGGCCCGATGATCGCAATCGAACGCAGATTCTTCTTCAGCGGCAGCGTCCTGTTCGAGTTCTTGAGCAGGACAATCGCTTCGCGCGCAGCTGTTCGCGCCGCTGCAAGTTGAGCGCTCGAGAGGGCGTTGAGTTTTTCGCGTCCGGCATCGCTGAATTTGTACGGATCGGAAAACAGCCCGAGCAGATATTTGACGCGCAGCACATGCCTGACCGCCGAGTCAATCAGCGCCACCGGTACTCTGCCCGCGTTCGCCGCAGCGCCGATGCTGTCGATATAGACGTTGTCCGACATGTCTACATCAACACCTGCGCGCAAACCGAGAATGCCCGCGGCGCCGCTGGTCGCGGCCACGCCGTGTGGAACGAGCTCGGAGATTCCTCCCCAGTCGCTGACAACCAATCCCCTGAAACCGAGGCGCTTGCGAAGCACGTCGATCAACAGCCAATCGTTGGCGTGAGACGGCGTGCCCCCGATTTCATTGAACGAGGCCATAACAGTCGCCGCGCCGGCTTTGAGCGCTGCCTCATAAGGCGGCATGTACGTTTCCCACAGTGTCCGCTCAGAGAGCTCAACGCTGTTGTAGTCGCGACCTCCTTCAGCGCCGCCGTAACCGGCGAAGTGTTTGACTGTCGCCAGCAGCGCATCCGGCGCGCCGAGCTTCGCGGCATTGTCGCCGCCCTGAAATCCGCGGACGCGCGCTGCTGCGAAGACGCTGCCCAGGAACGGATCTTCGCCTGATCCCTCGACGATGCGTCCCCAGCGCGGGTCGCGAGCGATGTCCGCCATTGGCGCAAAGGTCCACATCAAGCCATGCGCACTCGCCTCGATGGCTGCCTGCCGCGCCGCGAGCTCCGCCCCCACCGAGTCGAAGCTCGCTGCCTCCGCGAGCGGGACGGGATAGATAGTACGGAATCCGTGAATGACGTCGTGCGCGAACAGCAGCGGGATTTTCCTGCGCGACTCGGTGACTGCTATTCGTTGCAGCTGCCGCGTCAGATCCGCGCCGTAGACGTTGAGGAAAGATCCAACGCGTCCGGCGCGAATGGTCCGCTCGGCGCCCTGCGGCGCTTGTTGTCCACCGCCAGGCGTTTGAGTGAGCTGCCCGAGTTTCTCCTCGAGAGTCATCAAGCGAAGAACCGAATCCGCGAACTGGGTTGCGCGGGCGGAACTGAGCGGCGATTGCGTCGCCGCCTGCGCGGCTAATGGGAGATTGCCGAGGGACAACGCGGCAGCCGTTTGTAAAAGTCGGGCAACCGCGAGGCGATTCGCGCGAGAAGTTTTCATGTGCGCTGGGTTAGTCGGGCGGAAGCTTCGTCGGCTCCCCACGCCGCAACGTTGTCCCCAATGATCAGGAAACACTCGTCGGGGAGAGACTGTCGAGAGACGGTCTTGTGGGCGGGCACCGGTGAGAACGCGCCCTGCGCTGTTTCCAGAGCGCGATCGCTGAGAAATAGTTTTACGGATTCCTTGTGCACAGGCGACCGCGCCCAGACTTCCACGGCCTGCGCATCATCCCGGGCGCGCGACGGGGAGCTGAGGATGCGTGACAGCGCAGCCACAAACGCGGCGGCCTCATCATGATGCTCGAACTCGAGCACGTGAAACTCGTCCGACTTCCCACGCGATGCGGGGGCAGGTTTCGCAACAAGGTCCTTGACGAGCCTAACTCCCGTGTGCTGGTAGTCGCGCGTCTTGTAGAACTCGTGCGCTTCCTTGCGACGAAGATGGGACGTGAGTGAAATGTGCGTCGCGCCATTGCGCTTCGCCCATGCCTCAGCGCGGTTGACGAGAGCGGAACCGACGCCGGTCCCACGCGCAGATTCTTCTACGACGAGTGCGGTGAGCCAGGCCACCGGATCGCTGGTGTGCAGCGATGGAACGAGGTGCACGGTGACTACTCCGACCGGCTCACCACGCCGCTCGGCGACAAACACCGTCGTGCCCGGATGGTCCCGCATCCGCTCCAGCCGTTGTGGGATTTCGCCTGCGTCGGATGGATAGCCGAGCTGATCGAGCAGTCGGGCTATTGCAGCGGCGTCGTTAGCGACAGCGGGTCGAATGGTGATTGCGTCCATCCGAAGCAAGTATCCACGGAACGTAAGAATTTCTCAAGCATCCAGTCGCGCCTGATACGTTCCCTTTAATTCATCCCCTGAGCCGGAAGCTCGTACCAGACCTCGACCTCGTAACCGTCCGGATCCTTGAAGAACACAAATGGCTCCCCCGGCACGAACTCACCGCGGTGGGTGACCTTGCCTCCCGCCTGCTCGATTGATCGAGCTGCCTTCTCGATATCTCGAGGATCGGTGAGGCGAAAGCCAAAATGCTTAATGCCACCCGACTTTCCAATCTCTTCGCCGCCTTGCTCGAGGACCAGGATGTCGCGGGCGCCCGGCGTCTGCGCCTGCAGGAATGTCGGCTCGCGGTAGACGGCCAGCATGCCGAACACATCGTGATAGAACTGAAAGGAGCGATTGAGATCGCTCACGCTGAGGGCGAGGTGAGTGAGGCCCAGGGTCTTTACCATAGGATCTCTCCGCGTCGCGGTGGAATTGACGGCGCAGTGAATCTACACCCTATAGATTCTTTCGCTGTGAAAGCGCGGGTACAGGAAGCCAATGACCCCTGAGCGAATGAACGCATTCAGCGACGGCGTGATCGCGATCATCATCACGATCATGGTGCTCGAGCTGAAGGTCCCGCACGGGGCCGACCTTGCCGCGCTGTCCCCGGTGTTGCCTGTTTTTCTGGTGTATGTGCTCAGCTTCGTCGTCGTCGGCATCTACTGGAACAACCACCATCACATGCTGTACCTCACCGATCGCGTCAACGGACTCGTGCTCTGGGCGAATCTTCATTTGCTTTTCTGGTTGTCGCTGATGCCGTTTGTGACCGGATGGATGGGGGAAAACCATTTCGCCGCTCTTCCAACGGCGCTCTATGGCGTGGTGCTGTTGTTCGCAGGAGTTGCCTACTACATACTCGAGCAGACTATCATCAGGGCTCAAGGCGCCAACTCGCGTCTGGAGGCTGCAGTTGGCAGCGATGCGAAAGGCAAGCTCTCCGTGCTGCTTTATGCGGCGGCGGTCCCGCTGGCCTTCGTTAACGAGTTCATTTCCGACGCGATTTATGCGTTGGTCGTTTTCATCTGGCTGATTCCCGACCGTCGCATTGAGTCATTGCTCGAGGAAGTGGAGGGGAGAGCACCATGACCGGCTCCGCATCACCGGAAGAATGGGACGCTGCAACGCGCGAGCTGTACACGCAGTTGCTGCAAGCCTGGGACAAACGCAACGCGCGCAATTACGCCCTGCTGTTCGCGTCCGACGCCACTCTCGTCGGATTTGATGGATCGCAGGTCAATGGACAGCTCGATATCGGCGCGCACGTCAGCGAGGTTTTTTCGCACCATCAAACACCACGATACGTCGGCATTGTCCGTGAGGTTCGATCGCTGGCGCCCGACGTAAGCCTGCTGAGGGCTAATTCCGGCCTGGTTCCTCCGGGCAAGGACGACATCGATCCAGCTCTCAACGCGGTGCAATCGCTGGTCGCCGTAAGAAAGGCTGGTGCGTGGAAGATTGCTCTGTTTCAAAACACGCCCGCTCAGTTCCACATGCATCCGGAGCAAGTGAAGGCGCTGACCGATGAATTGCGCGCCCGGCTTCGTGCCAATGCTCAGACGGAGAAAGGATCGTGAAGCAATTCCGTGGCGCACTATTCCTTGCGCTGCTGGTTGTCCCGTCGCTGGCGCACTCGCAGGGAAGAGTCACCGCTGACTCGATCAACAGCAGGATCTTCGGACACGCGCGGAGGGTGTGGGTCTACACACCGGCTGGCTACAACACCAGTGGCGCAGCGGCTTATGGACTGGTCATTGCCTTCGACGGAGATGATTACCGAGGCGACACGATGCCGTTGCCGAGGGTCCTCGACTCGTTGTCAGCAGCTGGCAAAGTGCCGCCAATGGTTGCGCTCCTGGTAGACAATTCTTCCGGCGCGGCCCGCCTCGCCGACCTCGCGAACCAACCCGCGTTCGCGGAATTCCTCGCCAGCGAAGCGGTTCCGTGGCTGCGCAGCAGGTACAAAGTAACGCGCGATCCGCGGCGAACCATTGTCACCGGTTCCAGTGCCGGCGGACTGGCAGCAGCGTACGTAGCGTTAGTTCATCCCGAAGTCTTCGGCAACGTGTTTTCACAAAGCGGCGCGTTCTGGCGCGGTGCCGCCGCATCCAACTCACCGCCGTTCGAGTGGCTCACCGGCCAGTATTACGCACAGCCGCGCAAGGATGTCCGATTCTTCATCGATGTCGGTAGCGGCGAGACGCATCGCGCACTCGGAAACGGTCCGGTTTTCATTGACGCGGTACGCCGCTTCCGCGATGCATTGAAGAGCAAGGGCTACGACGTGACCTACACCGAAGTGGCGGGCGGCCATCACGCTCCGGATAGTTGGAGGACGAGACTGCCGGTCGGCATTGCCACACTCACACGCTTCTGGCTGGAATGAGTCCAGTTGCCTCAGGCTGCTGGCCCACGACGCTTGCGAACATTGGCGGGACGTTATAAAGTAGGCATCCGTTTATTCACAACTGATGAGGTGGTTCATGCGGCGATCTCCTAAGTCGGCTCTTGGAATTGCGCTCTTAATCCTGTTTGCAGCGGCATGTGCCGATAAGCCCGGCACTCTCACCGCTCCGAGCGGAGCCAACTTTATCGTGAATGGCCAGCCCACTGGCAACGCATATGGAAATGTTGGTGCGTTGCTATTCGACTACGATCAGAACGGGGTCATTAACGGCGACGACGAGTGGTGCAGCGGCAGTCTGATCACGCCCACCATTTTTCTGACAGCAGGGCATTGCGTCGTCACTTCCTACACGCCACCGGGCAGCCAGTTTTACGTCTCGTTCGCGCCCGATCTTTACGAGAAGTCCGCAAGTTTCATCAAGGCCACCAGCTACGTTTGGGATCCCGCGTACGGGCACGATGTAGCGAATCTCCATGACCTCGCGCTCGTATTCCTGCCGAAGAATTCGACGCGCGGCATTACCCCTTTGCAGTTACCCCCGGCAGGTTACCTCGACCAGCTAAAGGCCAGCGGTGTGATCAACAGCCTCATCTTCGTAAACGTTGGTTACGGAGTGTCAGCCACA
>DASUZC010000210.1:0-3444 GCA_036377095.1 Gemmatimonadaceae bacterium | reverse complement strand
TTGGTGCTGAAAAGCGTGACCCACGAATCAACGCGCGGGTTGTCGATGTTGGGCAGGTCCCAGCCCGCCGGTGGCGCCGACTGCGCGACATCCCTTGCGAGCACTGCGTCGACAGCGCTGACCGCCGGCAGATCCGGGCTCACTCGCTGCACGGTGTAGACGGCGCCGAGCATCAATGCGCTCGCCAGACCGAATCCGCGAACCCAGCGGGATTTGAAAATCATTTTGATCCTGTCCACAAAAACCTCCGCGTGAAATCGCCACTTGGGCGGAGCACTACGACAGCACCTGAGAGGTGCCGACGCAAAGGCTCCGACGGCTTGGGACGGTCAAATGTTTAACTCCGTAAATCTAGTCTCGGTCCGGTCGATTTGGTAGACTTTGAGCGTCATTGTTACACGACGTAAACCGTTGTGGAATCGTGAGTTAGAGGTGCTCAGCAGTGCCGCAACGCACAGCACAGCTTAGAGCTCAGCCGTAGTGGTCTGTCGGAACTTTGGGCTGTGGGCTGAAGGGTTCCGATCTAGTGGGTTTCTTCGCCAGCAGGTTGCGGCCAGACCGGCTCGTCGCAACTTCTTTCGCGACGCAGATCTAACTCGCGCCCAAGGAGGATGTATGAGTCGCCTCTTCGACCTCCGCATGCTGTTCATCGTCGTCGCAATCCTGGAGTTCGCCTACTTTCTCGCCGGCATGATGCCGCCGCGCTGGGTGACGCCAGTGACGGGCTGGGTACTCAACGCAGACGGCCAATGGATCGTCAAGCTGTTGGCGGTTGCCCTCCTGACGCAGGCGTTCATCGCGTGGATGTTCCGCAACGCACCACATTTGGGTGTTGCAAAAGCGCTTGCCTTCTACCAGATCGCGAGCGCGACGGTCGATTGGGTGATGTGGATCGCGATGAGGGATGCCGGCATCTTCAGCACGCCGTTGGCGCGTGTGACAGTGTCGGGCGCCATCATCTCGCACTACGTCCTCGGACTGCTGCTGGTGGTCGCCATTGCCAGAGCGGGCAGACCTCGCGATGCGGTCACGCGTGTCTAGCACAAACCGTTTTCAGTTTCCACCGCAACGACGTAATGGAATTATGAGGTTGACGAGCGTTCTCTGCGTGGCCTTGATGCCGCTGCTCCAAGCGGGTGCGCAGAACTTTGCATCGGCGGAATCCGGCACCGCGCAGGTACTGCACGCAGCAGCTGAGAACGGAATACTCCGTGGACTGCGTTGGCCACGCTTTCCTTACTACCGTGATGAGCTGACTTCGCTCTACACAGCCTCGGGATGGCGGCCCGTCTGGACAGCGAACGGCGTACCTATCACCGCCGCTCGGCAGGCAATCGACGTCCTGCTCACCGCACAGGATCGCGGGCTCCACCCCGAGGATTACGACGCGGCGCTGCTCGATCAGCAGTTCCGAACACTCTCCATCAGCGCGCCTTCGTCTGCAAGCGAGGTTGGCCGGTTCGATGTCGCGTTGTCGATCGGACTGATGCGACACCTCTCGGATGTGCACATCGGTCGAGTCAATCCCAAGAACCTGTCAGTCGGCATCAACGTCGAACCGAAGAAACTGGATCTGGCGCGCGAGGTCTCCAACGCGATCGCGACCGGCCGAGTCGCGGAGCTGGTTCGCAACGCCGAGCCGCGCTTCGCCCAGTACAGAAATCTCAAAGCAGCGTATACACGGTACCGGGCGCTCGCGGCAGACACGACGCTGCCGATGGTCACGGTAGCGCGCGTCATCCGCGTCGGCGAGCCGTTCGATGGCGTGGCCGCACTGCGCCGTCGACTCGTCGCATTCGGCGATCTGGCCGCGAACGTACGCTCCGTTCCCGTCGGCACGACTTACGATGCGATCACCGCCGGCGGAGTAGCGCGTTTTCAGAATCGAAACCGCCTGGTTTCCGACAGCGTGCTGAATCCTGCCACCGTTGCGGCAATCAACGTCTCGCCGGCTAGGCGCGCGCGACAGCTCGAGCTGGCGCTGGAGAGAATTCGCTGGCTTCCGTCGCTCGACAATGGTCCGTTCGTCGTCGCCAACGTCCCATCTTTCCAGCTGTACGCCTTCGATTCGGTGGGCGGCACGGGCGCGCCGACATTGATGATGAATGTTGTCGTCGGCAAAGCGGATGTCGGACGGGAGACGCCGCTGTTCGAGCGCAACATGAGCTACATCATCTTCCGTCCGTATTGGGTCATCACGCCGAATATCATTCGCAACGAAACACTGCCGGCGGTGCGGCGGGATCGCAGCTACCTCGAGCGCAACAACATGGAGATCTACTCGGGCGATGGCGACACCGGACCGGCGCTGCCGGCGACTTCAGCCAACCTCGCACGCGTCGCCAGTGGCGATCTGGGAATTCGCCAGCGACCGGGCCCGCGCAACTCACTCGGTCTGGCGAAGTTCATTTTCCCCAACGATCACAACGTCTATTTCCACGGTACGCCGGCGACCGAGCTTTTCTCCCGCACCCGGCGCGATTTCAGTCACGGCTGCATCCGTCTCGAGGATCCGGCCGGACTGGCCACGTGGATAATGCGCGATCCGCGCTCGTGGTCGCGGCGACAAGTCGAACAAGTGATGAATGGCGACAAGTCACGCCGAGTAAATCTCACTCGGCAAATACCCGTCGTGATCTACTACACGACCGCAGTCGTGTGGCCCGACGGCAAGCTCGGCTTTTTCGACGACGTCTACAAGCACGACGCGCGACTGGAAAGCGTTCTGGCAAAGGGCTACCCCTACGCTCCGTAGGACGCGTTAGCTTTTGCGGAAATAAACCGACGTATCCGTCGGACTACTTCCGCATGTCAGCCCCCGAAGGAGGAATGATGAGCCGGACTCGCACTGCATCCGTGCTTCTGCTGTTGATCGCGTCAACAAGATTGGCCGGCCAGGTTTCGCGAGTGCCGCAGTCCACGAATCTTGCCGGGACGGCGTGGCAGCTCGTCAGGTTCCAGGGCGGCGATGGCACTACGCTCACGCCTGATGTCCGCTCGAAGTACACCATCGCTTTCGAATCGGATGGGCGGTTCGCTGCGCGAATAGACTGCAACCGCGCCAACGGTACATGGTCGAGCATTGGCGCCAACCAGCTCACTTTCGGTCCACTGGCGGTTACGCGCGTTCTGTGTCCACCAGGATCACTCTACAATCAGATGGTGAGACAATGGCCGTACGTGCGCTCGTACGTGATGAGGAACGGCCATCTCTTCCTCTCGTTGACGGCTGACGGTGGCATTTACGAATTCGAGCCTCTTAACGCCGTGATGACAACGGCCGCCGGGCCGATTCGCGGAACGGCGACATATCGCGAGCGAGTCGCGCTGCCACGTCAGGCGGTATTCGAAGCAACACTGGAGGATGTTTCGCGCGCCGGCGCGGCGAGCGAGCTCATTGCACGCGTTCGCAACGAGCAGCCGGGCAACGTGCCGATTGCGTTC
>DASUZC010000209.1:0-16470 GCA_036377095.1 Gemmatimonadaceae bacterium | reverse complement strand
CGGAGTTTTCCTGGCGCTGGCGCCGTTACCGATGCTGATCTCGATGTCCGTCTGGATCATCGTGTTTTTCTTCTCGCGGTACGTGAGTCTCGCATCGCTGTGCGGCGCAGCAGTTCTGCCAATCGCCTTGTTCGTGATGCGCCGGGATCCGCAATCGCCGGTCTTTATCGCCAGCGTCATCATCGCGGCGTTTGTCTTCTGGACCCACCGCGCCAACATCGGCCGCCTTCGCCGTGGCGAGGAGCACCGTTTCGTAAAGAAGGAGAGCGTCTCCTAATGCGGTGTGCGGTTGTCGGGGCAGGAGCCTGGGGAACCGCATTGGCGGATCTGCTCGTGCGCAACGGCCACGACGTGAAGCTGTGGGCATTCGAGCCGGACGTCGTCGAGTCCATCAACACGAAGCACGAGAACTCCCGCTTCCTGGCCGGGCATTCACTCGCTCCGGGAATCAAAGCGATCAACGATGTAACAGAGACAGTACGTGATGCGGAGCTGGTCACGTTCGCGACGCCTTCGCACGTCTTGCGCGCCATCACCCGACAAGCGGTGAGGTCGATGGCCAGCGATGTGCCCCTCGTCGTCGCCACCAAGGGCATCGAACGGAGCACGTTGTGCCTGATGACGGAAGTCGTCGAACAGGAAGCGGCCGATGCCACTGTGCTCGCGCTGTCGGGGCCAAGCTTCGCAACGGAGGTTATCAGTCGGCAACCCACTGCCGTTGTCGTCGCTTCACACGACGAAAGCGCGGCTGAGCTGACGCAACGAGCGTTCAGCTCGCCCTACTTCCGGGCTTACACACACACCGACGTGATTGGGGTCGAGCTGGGTGGCGCACTCAAGAACGTGATGGCCGTGGCAACGGGCATCGCCGATGGCCTCGGGCTGGGATTCAACGCTCGGGCGGCGCTCGTCACGCGCGGGCTCGCGGAGATGACACGCCTTGGTGTTGCACTTGGTGCAGAACAGAGCACCTTCGCCGGTCTTGCCGGCCTGGGGGACCTCGTGCTCACATGCACCGGCAGTCTGAGTCGCAATCGCAGCGTAGGCGTCGAGCTCGGCAAGGGAAAGCAGCTGGATGAGGTGCTACGGAGCAGGGAAACCGTCGCGGAAGGCGTCACCGCCGCACAATCCGCCCGCGAGCTTGCGGTGCGCGAGGGAGTAGAAATGCCAATTGTGGATGCCGTAAATCGTGTACTGTTCGAGGGCCAACCTGCACGCGGCGCGATCGGAGCACTCATGACCAGAGAGCTGCGCGCGGAGGTGGATCGATGAAAGCAAAGGAGCCGGTGCAGGAGTTCTTTTCAATCGGTGACGTCTGCACGCTCACCGATTTGAAGCCACATGTGCTCAGGTACTGGGAGAGCCAGTTCAAGTTCCTGCACCCGGCAAAAAACCGCTCGGGCAATCGAGTATACCAGCGTCGCGAGATCGAGCTGATCATGCTGGTCAAACAGCTGCTCTACACCGAGAAGTACACGATCGATGGCGCGCGCCAGAAAATCGACGACTACCGAAAGAGCGGTGAGCTTCGCTCCGTGGCACGAGCGGCACTGGATTCGCAAGCGGTCGAAACAATGGAGAGCGAGTTGCGTTCGATATTGGCGATTCTCAACGGGGAACCTGAAATCAAAGATGAGGAAGCCGGAACTTGATTGAGCCCTTAGTAGTACTCGTGCCGGCGTACAACGCCGAGCCAACGCTGGCAAACGTGGTCAAGGGAGTCCGGCGCAACTTGCCCAAGGCGCTCATTATCGGCGTCGACGATGGATCGACAGACGGATCCCGGAAATTGTTGCGTACGGTCGCCGACGAGACAATCGAGTTCGACAAGAACCAGGGGAAGGGCGCAGCTCTGCGTGCCGGTTTTGCGAAAGCACTGGAGAAAGGTGCCTCCGCCGTGCTGACGATCGATTCGGACGGCCAGCATGACCCGGCATTCGCGCCGGCGATCGTTGGCGCGCTCGATCGGGCGGACATTGTAATCGGCACTCGCGATCTCAGCGGCGCTGGAGTACCCAAGCACCGCCGTATCGCCAACATGATTTCATCGGCGGCAACGCGCGCCGTGTCGGGCGGCAAAGTCCGCGACAGTCAGTCCGGATATCGCGCGATGAAGGCGGAAGTGCTGCGCAAAGTGCACGCGGTCGGCGACAGGTACGAGTTCGAGACCGACTTCATCATCCGGGCGGCGCGCGCCGGATTCACGACGGTCAACGTTCCAATCTCCACGATCTACGGCTCGCCGAGTTACTTCCGGGAGTTTCGCGATGCCTGGCTCGTCATCAAGGTTTTGTGGCGCCACAAGGCGGGGATCTTCAGGCGTTGAGACTTCTCTGCACGAACGATGATGGAATCCTGGCGCAGGGCCTTGCCTGTTTGATCGAGGCGGCAGAGCCACTCGGAGAAATAACAGTCGTTGCACCGGACCGAGAGCAGAGCGCAACCAGCCATTCGCTCACGCTGCATCATCCGATTCGCCCGATCGAGCGCGGCGAGCGGCGATTCCAGGTGGACGGCACACCGACTGATTGCGTGATGCTGGCGGTCGAAGCGTTGATGCCGCACCGTCCTGATTTCGTGCTCAGCGGGATCAATCATGGCCAGAACATGGGCGAAGATGTGCTGTATTCCGGTACGGTCGCCGCAGCGATGGAAGGACTGTCGCTCGGCATTCCTTCGATCGCGATTTCGTTCGCCGGCGGCGACCTGCGCGCCGACGTCAGCATGCTGCGAGATCAGATCGAACCGTTGCGCAAGCTTCTCAAGCACGTCATCTCACTGCCATCGTTTCCCGAGAACACGCTGCTGAACATCAACTTGCCTCCGCTGCGAGGCGACGACATTATGGGTGTCAAACTCACCCGGCTTGGCCGCCGCGTTTATTCCGATTCGCTGAAGCCGATGCAGGATCCGTGGGGCAGGCAGATCTATTGGATCGGCGGCGGCTCGATCGCATGGTCGGGCGAGCAGACTTCAGATTTTCGCGCCATCCAGGAAGGGTACATCTCGGTGACGCCGCTACACCTCGATCTCACTCACCACGCGATGCTCGCGTCGGCGGAAAGATGGTGGCAGCAGCCGTAGAGCCCGACTATCGCGGCCCGCGCCGGCGACTCGTCGAGCAGCTCCACGATCAGGGCATTCATGACCTGGCCGTACTGAAGGCGATAGATGAAGTGCCACGCCACCTGTTCGTGCCGACCGGCGTGCGTCACCGCGCCTACGAAGATTCGGCGCTGCCAATCGGGAACGGCCAGACGATATCCCAGCCATCCATTCACGCGCGCTATCTGGAGCTGCTCGATCTCACCGGCAGGGAAAAGGTCCTCGAAATCGGAACCGGTTCCGGATACCAGACAGCACTACTGGCGAAGCTCGCGGCGCAGGTTTTCTCGATCGAGCGAATTCAACCTCTCCTCGATAAGGCACGCCAGACGCTCCAGGAAATCGGCGTCCGCAACGTTTCCTTCCTGCTTGGCGATGGGACTCTGGGGTGGCGGCAGTATGGACCATACGATGCTATACTGGTTGGCGCTGCTGCGCCCGAAGTTCCGAGCACATATCACGAACAGCTAACCGAGGGCGGACGCATCCTGATTCCACTGGGCGATCGCGATGAGCAGATACTCTACATGTTCACGCGGCGTGGAGAGCGACTGGAGTCGATCGAGATTGCGCCGGTGAGGTTCGTGCCGTTGGTAGGCAAGTACAGCTGGGAGGACCAGTAGTGATGCCGCAGTCACCGCAGCGCCCGTACGTTCCGCATCGCACGCCGACGCGCGCTCAGCCGGCCGTATCGTCTGCCGACTTTGCGCTGTCCAGACCATTCGTGCCGGACGCGGAGCGGTTGAGCGAAGTAGTCTATGAATCCGCGGTGTCTTACACGCCGGACACGGAATCGTCGGTGCCTTCGATCGACTCCTTTCTTGTTACGCCGCGGCCGGCCGCGCTGCCCCAGCCAGTTGACGTATACGACGAGGAATTGAGTGAGGAATCCGACGAGCTGCCGCCGCTGGAGCACTTTCTGGATCCTTTGCCGTCGATCACCGATTTCTCGGCGATCGTCAGCGAGACGCAAACGGAGAATGCGGCAGATTTTCCGGATAAAGTTGCCGCAGCAGACACTCCCAGCGGCGCTGATACTGGTTGGATAGAGACCGACTGGCAGCGCTACGACTGGCAGTCGATTGCTGCGCTCGGCGAGACCGAAAGGGCACAAGCCGAAGCGTCGAACGCCTGGGCGACCACCGATTGGGAAGTGCCACCTCCTCGTATGGCAGAGTCACCCCGGAACCCAGTCGATGCGATTGCGACCGCGTTGGATAAGATCGCCGAGCGCATCAGAAACGGCGATCTGGCGGGTACCGGCGACGTCGCCGATCCCGCGACGATTGCGGCAACGCTGGCCGCGCTGCTCGGAGTCAAACGCTAGCGGAGATGGACACGATTCACCTCGAGGTCCGCGGTCGGGTGCAGGGAGTTGGATTTCGCTGGTTTATCGTCGAGATGGCGGAGCAGCTACGGCTGGCGGGGTGGGTTCGGAACAGGCCCGATGGAAACGTGGAGATCGCCGCTGCAGGGCCGCGCGATGCGCTAATGAAGCTGGAGAGCGCGGCCAAGTCTGGACCACGGGGGGCTCGTGTGGAGGAGGTGCGAGAGCTTCCGCCCGTGTCAGCGGAGTCGCTTAGACAACCTTTCGAGATCGCCCGCTAGAGGTCGAGTGGCGGTACCATGTGTGGGTGACCGACCGTACGGGCGAAAGAACGCGGACTTCTTGGCGGTCCTGGAGCGGTGTAGATTCATCGCCAATCACGGGAGAAGCCACGATTCAACGGTGATTCCGCCCCCGTAGCTCAGGTGGATAGAGCAGCGGTTTCCTAAACCGTTGGCCGGGTGTTCGAGTCACCCCGGGGGCACTCCCAGCAACAATCCCGATCTCACTTAATCTCTGAAATGACGACACCAAACGTACCGCCGCGCAAAGGCTTCGCGGCCGATGAAGAATCGATGTCTGAATGGTTCATGACCCACCAGCGGCAAGTCACGTGGGGCGTGCTCATCGTGGTGGTGCTCATTGGCGGCTATTGGTTTTATCAGCGTTCTCAAGCGATAAAGTCTCAGCGGGCGGAAACGGCCTATTTCCAGGCGCGCCAGGCGGTCGAGGCGGGGAACTTGCCGCTGGGCATTTCGGACCTCCAAAAGGTCGTCACTCGGTACGAGGGCACCGCAGCTGGCAGCCAGGCGGCCCTTACGCTGGCTCAGGCCTATTATGACCAGGGCAAGTTCAAGGAAGGAGTCGACGCTTTAAAGAAAGCCGAGGCGAAGGCGACGGGCGACTTCCGGGCATCGATCCACGTCCTCGAGGCGGCTGGCTACGAAGGTCTGAAGGATTTCGCCAACGCAGCTGAACAGTTCAAGGTCGCCGCACAGGTCACGAGGTTCCCGGCAGACAAGGCCGAGTACCAAGCCAGCGCCGCTCGCGATTACCAGTCGGCCGGAAAAGTCGCCGAGGCGAAGGCGATCTGGACCGAGCTGGAAAAGAACGAGAACCCCGCAGTAGCGGGCGAGGCAAGGGTTCGGTTGGGAGAGCTGGCAGCGGCGCCGATGAAAGTCTCTTAGTTCAAAACACGCCTCGGTATTCGAAAGGCCACGGACCCAGATTCCGTGGCCTTTTTGCAGGGACGCTCCGAGAAAAGGCTGAGAGCTGGCGGGCCCTCGTTACTGCTGAGGGCATATGCGTATAAGATAGATTATGTAAACTATAGCGGGGGATAAAATGTGGAGAAGTCTTTGTTCTCCACTACCTGCCCCCAGAAGCTCCTTGGGCACCGAGTGTTGAGCGGATCCGGTGAGAAACCGCTTTAGCTCGATGGCCAACGACAGCTGAGTGACCCAGCGGCGACAGTCTGTCAGTCCAAATCGCGCAATCGACCCTCGAAAACGATCCGACCCTCGCCTCGGAGTGACGGAAACCAGGAATCGTTTTCGTGCTTCAAAGTCACCGTTAGCGGAAGCGAAGACCGGGTCCAAAGGGTGGTCTCCTTCCCCGACTCTCCCCAGTCCGAAAGCATGATCGCTGTCGCTACCGCCCCGGTCCCGCAAGCGAGGGTTTCTGCTTCGACCCCGCGTTCGAAGGTGCGATAGCCGAACTCGCCGTTCCGATTCCTGGCGACGAAATTCACGTTCGCGCCGTCGCTGAGTGATGGGTGGTGGCGCAGTTCGGCGCCGCGTCCCTCGACGTCAGCCCGCTCCAGATCGGAGACCTCAACCACCACGTGAGGGACTCCAGCCAGAACGTAACCCAGTCGACCTTCATCGGGTTTGCGGCCGAGGGCGGTCGCGTCGGATTTGACCTCCGTGACCGGTTCCAGGTCGACCTCTGGCAGTCCATCACGGAGTCTCGCTCTCAGAACTCCGGCAGCTGTATGCAGCAGGAACCCGCTGGCCGGGGCGATACCGAGCTCGACGGCCAACCGGGTGCTGCACAAGCTCGCGTTCCCGCAAAGCGCTGCCTCGGAGCCATCGGCGTTATAGTAGCGCATGCCCACCGCGCCCTTCTCAAGCGCCTCGACGAAGACCACGCCGTCCGCGCCGACCCCGGTACCGCGCGCCGACAACGACATAATGGTCTCGGTGTTCTCGAGATGGGAGGCCTTGCCGTTGGTCGAGTCGAACACGACAAAGTCGTTGCCCGACCCGGTCATCTTGTAGAACGGCTGCCCCTCGCCTCTGCCCATCAAATCCTCCCGGTCAGACTCCACCAGCGCAGACGCCAGACCATCCAGACAGCTTCGCGCACCACCCGCTTTGACATTTTACTCACGCCTTCCGTGCGATCGAAGAAGATGATCGGAATCTCGACGAGGCGGAATCCGCGCTTCCAGGCCCTGAATGACATCTCGATCTGAAACGCGTAACCGTTCGATTTGATGGCACTTAGATCAATCGATTCAAGTACATTCCGGCGAAAGCACTTGAATCCGGCAGTCGTATCGAAGATTGGCAACCCGGTGATCGCGCGCGCGTAAATGTTCGCGCCATAACTGAGAAAAAGTCTGCTCATCGGCCAGTTCACCACGCTGACCCGGCCATTTTCGTAGCGTGAGCCGTGCACGACGTCGCCGTCTTTGATCGCCTCGAGAAACTCAGGCAGCTTCTCCGGATTGTGCGAAAAGTCGGCGTCCATCTCGAAGATGAGGTCGTACTTCCGGTCCAGCGCCCAGCGAAAGCCGGCGATGTAAGCCGTTCCCAGGCCCAGCTTACCCTCGCGATGGATGATGTGGACGCGATCGTTGTTGGCGGCGATGGCGTCGACAATCGCCCCGGTTCCATCGGGAGAGGCGTCATCCACGACCAGGATCTCGAGGCCAGGGTCCTGAGCAAGGATCGCCGGAATCAGCCGGGCGATGTTGAACCGTTCGTTGTAGGTCGGAACGATGACTAATGCGTGGTCAGCCAAGGCGTCTCCGATCGCGCCAAGCCCCCGCTCCCAGCATCAGCAATCCAAGGACGATGGCAACCCACGTGATGACCTTGCCCCGCTCGTACGACGGACTGGTAAAGCGCAACGAGACGGAGCGAGCGCCCGCTGGCAGCTCGACGCCGATCATGGAATAATCCACACGGCCGATATTTGCGGACTTCCCGTCCACTGTGGCAATCCATCCCGGGTAGTAGTTCTCCGAGACGATCAGCGAGGACCCGGCCGGCGCCGGACCACTGAGGTTGATATCGACCTTCCCTGGAGCGTACGACCGAACGTTGGTGGTAAGAGAAAGCGGCTCGGGCAGAGCCTCCACGTTCTGAGCACCGGTTACGCGCGCGGAGGTGTCGAACAGCGCAGCTCTCTTCACGTCAAAACGCGGATTGAGGATCGTCCCCAGAACCTGGGCGTCGGGAGCCTTCACGGCGATCGGCGTCAGCCAGGAATACGGATGCTCGCCATTGAACCGGAAGAGATAGGTGGTATCTCCGGTTGCATTCACGACCGGGCCTTTGATGCGGACCGTGTTGCCGACGAATGGAAGTTCCGGGATGTTGGTCAGAAAATACTGAGCGTTGGTCAACGCAAGCACGTTAGGCGAGAACATCTGCGTGATCTGACCACGATAGCCGGTAAGCTCGTTATATCGGCCGATTTGATTCCCGTGGTATCCCCAGACGGTGCGGATGCGGTGCACCATCAAGCCGTCACCGTCGAGAAACACGTCCCGTGCCGGTGACGGACCGATCGTAAAGGAAAGCACCCGCCCTGGTTGCTGCTCCGAGTTGAGCTGTGAGGAAATGGCGTCGGATGCGTACAACTGGCGCGCGGGCGCCGAGAACATCCAGTACGAGCGCTCCACACTCCAAAGATCGACCGCTGCTGCGACCACGACTGCCCACGCCAATGCTGACCGGGAAATGCTTCCCTTTGTATAGGCGTACCATAGCGCGTACATGACGACAACGAAGGCGAACGAGCGCCACGCGCCGAGGAAAAGCGCTCTGCTATTTGCGGCAACGCGATCGACGGCCCTCGGATCAGCCAAAGATTCGGCCACGGTTGTCAGTCCGCCGACTGATGCGAGAACAGCAATGATGCCGCCGAAGATCAGCCAGCCCATCAGGTACTTCTGCGTTACGCGCTGCTGGAGGAAACGCTCGGTTCCGACGCAGGCGAGAATAGAGATTGCCAGTGTGCCGACGAACCAGATCGTCGCGGGTGCTCTGAAGTATTTCGTTCCCGGGACGATCGCGTACGGGAGATGATAGAACGGAGTCGCGCTTCCCAGAGACCAGAGCAGCGCGACTATCATCGCACCGATCCAGAAATACAGCTGCTTTTTGCGCGGATCTGCCCGCAGGCCAATGAACGCCGCGCCAGCGAGAATCAGGACTACAACGCCGACGTAGTCGCTGTGAAAGTGGATACCATTGCGTCCCCAGTAATAGTCGAGCATTCCCGAGAACTGCGGGAGATAAACGTTCAGTAATTCCTCAGGAGCCCAGGCGTAGCTGGTTGCGCTTGCGTAATCGGCAAGACCCCCTGACCTCGGTGACCACGCGACATATTCGCGCACCGGCAGATATTGCACTGCTCCAATTGCCAGGCCGACGAGTACAGCGCCGAGCGCGAGCCCCAGTCGTCGCACTGCCACCTGTCGCGGCAGCTTCACTCCATCCAGCGTCGCGAATGCGAGAAACAGCGCATATGCGCCCGACGCCAACAGCATGTATTGCAGCAATTGTGGGTGCGGACTCAGCACGGATAGGCCGACAATCAACGCAAAGGCGCCCCAGCTCCAGTTCTTTCCGTCTCTGATTCCCCGCTGCAGGAACAGCAATGCAAGTGGGAACAACGCGCTGACGAACAACTTTCCGTCGTGGCCGGGCGAGACAGCGGACGCGATCTGTCCGCTCATCATGTAGGCTATCCCGCCAACCAGCGCGCCGAAGAAGCTGTACCCGAGCCCACGAAGGAAGACGTAGGTGAAGAGTCCAGCCAGGAAGATGTGGATGATGAAGCCCCACGTCATTGCGACGTCGGTGGGCATGATCATCCGCAGCAGGAACGTCGGATAGAAAATGTCGCCATGCATCGCCGCGATGTACGGCATCCCGCCAAAGAGATATGGATCCCAGAGCGGGAAATGACCGGTGGTGCGCAGTGTGCTGGCGGCGAATTCGCGGAAGGCGTAGCCCGCGATGTACTGATCGCTGTTTGGATTGACGAGGAATTTGCCCACCAACGCCGGATACCCGAGGGCGAATATCGCCAGCGCGTAGACGAGCGAGGCCCACGCTAACGCGAAGCGCGGCGCCGGAAGGGTGGGCGCCGCGGGTTGTTCAATCGAATGTGATTGGTGTCGGCCCGATGACTTTACCCGTGCTTGAGCCATACTCGTCAGTTCGGTAATGATTTGCGTGTCGTGCCCGCGGCAATATACAACCCGCTGGGCACTAACTCGACGATTGTCAGCCACAATCTTGCGGCAAGGGCAACGAATGCAGCGTCGACTTCCCCCGCCAGCCCAAGCTGAGTCATGAACGCAGCCAACGTGAACTCGCGCACTCCGAGTCCGGCGGGAGCAATCGGTGAGATAAAACCGAGGATGTAGGCAGCGGTGTAGACGGCCATGTACGACGCAGTCTCTCCATTTGCGCTACCAAGGATTCCGCGGACAAAGAACTGGAAGGCAAAACCATAAAACAGCCAGGAGATTGTACTGGTGACGGCCGCAGTCCAGATGCTGGCTGCCGGAATAGTAGGCGGAGTCACTTCCCTGCCGATCAGACCGGCAATCCACTGCACCAGGGGCGGCAAAAAACGCGGCGCCGTGAAAAGGAGCGCGACCAACAGCGCTACTGTTGCCCCGACGAGCAGCGGTTGCCCCAACAGCTTGGCGCTGGTGACGAGTACGATTCCCGTGCCCGTGGCAAGACTCACCGTCTGCATGATGATCGATGACCCTGCCGCGGCGATACCCGATAGTCCGCGCCGTCGGGCCATCACTCCCATCGCGGTCAGCGACCAGATATTGCCGGGAACGTACTTGCCAAGATTCGAGAGGAACCAGATGCGCGCGGCATCCGAGAACGGAAGGTGCGAATCCCAGGCGACCAGCACGCGTCGCCATCCTTCGATCAGCAGTGTGTAGGATGCGAGGACGAGCAGCGTCGCCGCGGAAATCCATCGCCACTGAAACTGAATGTGTGTGAGGCGGGAGCCGACCTTATCCCATTGGCCGACGAGCGAGCGCGCCGCGAAGAACAACACCACGGCTGCAAAGACCCACTGACCGATCCTGAAAAGGTTACGACGCGTTACCGCCAAGCACTTGCCGGTAAATCTCCGCGTAGCGCCGCGCAGCGGATTCCGGCGCAAACGTAGAGAGTGCGTAAAGTCGACCTGCTTTCCCGAGCTGCGCTCCATAGCCGTCGCGAGAGAGCAAATCGTCCAGCGTCTTCGCCAGTGCCGCTCGATCGCCGGGCTGAACCAGCAATCCCGTCTTCTCGTGCTGGATCACGTCCCGTAGTCCTCCGGAGTCGAACGCAACCACGGGCGTCTCGCAAAGCAGCGCTTCGACAGCGGTGAGACCGAGTCCTTCATCGACCGAGGGGACCACAACGGCGGCAGCCTGCCTGTAAAGCCCGGGCAGTTCCGTTTGCGCCAGCTGCCCGTGCCAGCTCACCCGAGAGCCGAGCCCCAGATCGCGAGACAGGCTCACCAGATCTTCGCGCTCGGGCCCATCGCCGACAATGTCCAGCGACGCCGGAGTTTTCATCTCGGCCAGTGCGTAGAGCAGATGGTCCGCGCCCTTTTGCGCGTTCAGTCTGCCCACAAAAAGAAGACGCTTTCCATCGCGCGAATCGCCGGGCTCGAACAAATCGGTGGAAACCGGCATTGGCGCAACGACAGGTCGCACGCTCGGCACCAGCAATTGGGCCTCGTCTTTCAACCAGCGCGATACAGTGGTCACTGCCGCGGAATGCTTGAGGACGTGGGCAAAAAGAGGCTTCGCCACTCCGACTGAGCGTGCGAGTCTGACGTCGGTGCCGTGCAGTGTGGTGACCAGCGGCAGGTGTGACAGACCGCGCACCCACGTTCCGACAACCCCGCTCGGGAACCACCAATGGGCGTGGAGTATCTGTGGCTCGAAATTGCGCCGCGCGCGCACGGCGTGAACGAAGTCCGAGCCCAGAAATCCGACCAGAGCGAGCTTGGCCGTCCACGATGACGCGACATCGGCCGCCATGTTGCCCGTGTACGCGAGTCGCTCGAAACGACGCGGGGCGTACCTGAATCGTTCGACGAGAATGCCCTCGAGTACTTCAGCCGACGGAAGTCCCGCCCCGGCAGGCGCAACGACTCGAACGTTGATCCCTTCGTCACGCAACGCCACGGCGAGACGGAGAATGAACGATCCGGCAGCGTCTCCTTCGTTTTGCGGAAACGAGTGCGTGAGAAACAGAACGTTCACTTTTTCAGACGTCGGTGGGTTCTCGTTCGCGCGACAAGTCTTCGATACGGGAGCGTAGTTGACTCAGTTCGGCGCGTTGCGCCGCGATCAGCTCGCCAAGTAGACCGGTGGCGAAGAACACTGCGCCAACCGTGACACAGGTCTCTACCAGGTTCACCAACGGTCGGAATCCAACGCCACCGATCACGCGCCAGAGGATGGCAACGATGCCGACGACGACGCCGATGATGAACAACGCTGCCCCGAGCAATCCGAACAGCAGCAGCGGCTTTCGCGCGAAGCGGAGCTCGAACCACACCGCGAGCATGTCCAGTACACCGACTGGAATGCGCCCGATGCCAAATTTCGATTGGCCAGCATTTCGTGGATAAAGAGGCACCGGAACCTCCGAAACCGTAAACCCATTGGCCGACGCCATCACTATCATGTAGCGGTGCCAATCTGGACGATCGGGGAGCGCGTCCATCACTTCGCGACGGTACGCTTTGACGGAATTCAAATCGCGAACCCTGACCTTGAACAGCGAACGACTCAGTCGATTGTAGATACCGGATACAAAAGCTTTTTCGTACTTCCCTTCCTTGTAGCCGGCGACCATGTCGGACTCTCCGGCCAGGATCGGCGCGACGAGACGCGGAATGTCTTCCGGTTTGTACTGAAGATCCGCCGGATAGAAAACGAGCACCGATCCGCGGGAATACAGATAGCCTGTACGCAACGCATCCGCGATTCCTCGGCGGGAGGTGTGCCGCACCGCACGGAGGAAGGGATATTTCGCGCTGAGCTGCTGGAGTATGGTCCAGGAGTCGTCGATCGATCCGTCGTCGATGACAACGACTTCGTAGTGGTGGGGAGCTTTTTGAAAGGCAGCCTGCGCCTGTTCGAGGAACAGCGGCAGGTTCTCGGCTTCGTCCTTGGCGGGGACGAGAACGCTGACGTCGGGACGATTCGCCACGGGCTGGAGCGATTGGCCGCTTGTGAATCGCTGCGCCTCCACCGCTTCAGCTCGTGGGGAGGTCGTCATACGCGTTTCCGCATCCTCGCCGACAAAACGCCCAGTTGATCGCGATACTTGGCGACCGTGCGACGCGCGATCTGGACTCCGCTCTCGCGCAGGATGTTGACGATCGCCTGATCGGTAAGCGGGTGCTTCGGGTCTTCCTCCTGCACCAGTTTCTGCAACTGAGCCTTGATGCCGCGCGCCGAGACATCTTCGCCGTCGGAGGTGGCAAGACCTGAAGAGAAGAAGAACTTGAGCGGCAGCACGCCGCGCGGCGTCTGCACGAACTTCTCATTGGTGACGCGACTCACCGTGGACTCGTGCATGTTGATCACTTCCGCGACCTCGCGCAGCGTGAGCGGCTTGAGGTGCTGGATTCCCTTCTCGAAGAACTCGCGCTGACGCTCGACGATGTAGTTCATGACCTTGAGCATCGTCTGACGGCGCTGCTCGATCGCCTGGATCATCCAGTTCGCCGAATTGAGCTTGTTGGAGATGAACTCCTTGTTCTCGCCGTCGAACTTCTTTTTGTCGCGGGCAATCTCCTGGTAGGCGCGGCTCAGTTTGAGTCGCGGGAGATTCGCGTCGTTAAGGAAGACGTGGTACTTGTCGTCGATCTTCTCGACGATCAGGTCTGGAATGATGTAGTTGTCGTCGCGGGAGCCGAACTGGAGTCCCGGCTTTGGATCGAGCTTGGCGATTTCGTCCGCCGCCTTCTGCACGTCGGTGGCGCTGATGCCGAAGCGTTTGGAGATCTCGCTCCAGCGATGGTTTATCAGCTCCTCGAAACAGTCTCTGACGAGGCGATACGGCACCGATTGCTCGAGCCCGGATTCCTTGAGCTGCAGCAGCAGGCACTCGCGCAGATCACGGGCGCCGACGCCGGGCGGATCCAGGCTCTGGATCGTGCCCAGCATCCTGTTACCCTCGTCGGTCGTGTAGAGTGGAAGATTGTCCAGCTCGCGCCCGACGCTTTCCGCACTCTTCGTCACAACCTCGTTCAGCGTCTGAACGATATCCTCAATACTGCAAGCGAGATAACCGTCGTCGTTGACGTTTCCTATGAACTCGTCGGCGAGCAACGTTTCACGCGGCGTAAGCTCCAGCAGGCTCACCTGATCGCGGAGGTGATCGCTCAGATCGCGCGACGCGACTGTGACAGGCTCGAAGTACTCGCGCTCTTCGTGCTCCTCGCGGCGGCCGCCGGCGGTGTCGAACCCATCGAGAAGAATCTCCTCCCAGTCGATCTCACCCGCGCGTTCGTCCTCCGTCGCGGTTTGTGCCTGCTCTTCGACTTCAGTCTCCTGCTCTTCCTCTTCTTCCTCTTCGGCTTCGACGAGGTCGAGGAACGGATTATTGAGCAGCTCCTGCTTGAGATGCTGCTGGAGGTCGAGCAGTGGCATGTACAGCAGATCCATCGCCTGGTAGAGGCGAGGATTGATCTTCAGCTCCTGGCGGAGCTGAGTGGATTGATTAAGCCCGGGCTTCACGCGACTGCCCCATCGTCTTTCGTGCGCGAGAAGCGCTCGCGCAGGCGGGCGGTGAGTGTTGGTCCGAGGTAGATATCTGCCACTGTGTCATCGAAAACGAGGTCGCGGACGGTGCCGGACACGGTAACCTGTCCGTCGTACATAATGTATGCGCGGTCGACGATGTCGAGCGTCTGTTCCACGTTGTGATCGCTGATTAGTACCCCAATTCCCCGGTGCCGCAGTCCGGCGACGATTGTCTGAATGTCGTGGACCGCAATTGGATCCACGCCCGCGAACGGCTCGTCCAGCATCATGAATTTGGGGTCAGTCACGAGAGCTCTGGTAATCTCCAGTCGACGCCGTTCTCCGCCTGACAGCGCGTATGCTTTGCTATGCCTCAACCTCTTGATGCTGAGCTCGTCGAGCAGCTTTTCCAACCGCTCCGAACGCTCTGTAGACGAGATCGGCAGGGTCTCCAGGATTGCGAGAATGTTGTCTTCGACCGACAGCTTCCTGAAAATCGAAGGTTCCTGTGAAAGATAACCGATCCCTCGCCGCGCCCGCTCGTACATCGCCAGCTTTGTGATGTCTTCCCCGTCCAGGAGAATTCGTCCCGCCAGGGGCTGGATCAGCCCGACAATCATGTAAAAGGTGGTGGTCTTACCGGCGCCGTTTGGACCGAGCAGCCCCACAATTTCGCCCTGCTGCAGCTGCAGCGCGACGTCGTTTACCACTTTGCGGCCACGGTAGATCTTGGTGAGACCTGCCGCCTCCAGCCTGCTCCCGCCGATCTGGGAAGCCCGTGGTGGAGTGGACAGGACCAGACGGGAATGCTCGCCCGTCTCCCGCATCGCTTCCGCGAACTCGCTGCGATATGGGGCGATGTCCTTCCAGAGCGTAGGCGAAAAACGGACCGTGGCGGCGTCGCGCTCAAGATCCCCATCCACCGGCAGGATGATTCCGCGCTCGGCGAGCCGAGGCAGGATGGATGTCGTCAGGTATCCACGCACTTCGTCGTGGCCAAGGCGGCCTGCCTCTCGCTCGGCATTGGCGCCTTTGACGCGGAGCGCGCGCAGGTAGTCATCGCGATAGTGCGCGGCTACATCGCGAACCCTGGCGACGCCTTCATCGTCGGCGGCCCGCACAATGGCGTGAATTGCCAGGCCGTCGATCTGCTGGCTCTGAGGGGATCCGGCGATCAGCGCCCGCACGCTTTCCGGCAGCCTTTCGTATTCGCTCATCGTCGAATGACCGGCGGTTTGACGGGAGTCGTCGGCTTGGGCTGCGGAGTCGTCGTCGATGCTTTGGGCTGGGGAGTCGTGGTTGTCGGCTTGGCGGTGGTGGAAGCCGCCGCTGGCTCGACCAATATGCCGGTCGCTTGATCGGTGACGGTGACGGTGGCGACTTTCCCCTGCTCGAAAAGAATATCGATGATTCTGCCGAGAACGTAGTTCACCGATGGTTGGGTCGCGGGACCCCTGGAGTTCTTCATCTGATAGAACGAGCGCGCATGTCCGGATGCGACGATCTCGCGGACCTTCGGCTTGGTGACGGTATCGCCGGGAGCCACGGAATCGAAATGGGCGAAGATGGTGTCGCCGCGCATCCAATCCCGCTGCGTCGACACAACCCCGGAGTCGGGAGTGCTTTCGGCGTAAGCGTTGCGGACAGCGCGCACCTCGCGAACGCGCTGCGCTGGCATGATGGCGTCGATCGAATCGGCGAGTATCTCGCGCTCGGGTGAAACCGCTCGTGCGCGAGTCTTGCCCCACGCCATCGCGCGCTGGAGTTGATTGGCCTGAACACGCAGATCGATCGAGTCAGCGACGAGCTCGAGATCCTGGCTCAGAGCATGACCGGTAGGAGTAGCGACGACGCGTTCGACCTGGCGGTTGCGCGAGTAAACGTCGATCACGCCGCCGGTCAGGGTGAATTTGCGCTGCCCCTGCCCCTGAACCTGCGGCTGACGCATCAGGCGTGCGAAGTCGTGGCCGCTGTCGAGGAACGCCGAATCACCATTGGCCTGCAGATCCGG
>DASUZC010000208.1:0-45778 GCA_036377095.1 Gemmatimonadaceae bacterium | reverse complement strand
CATCGCCGACCCGTCGGTTGGCTACACGCCGAGTTACGGTGGAATGTTCGCTGGCGGAACGGCGTTCGTGTTCAGTGATCTCCTCGGCAATCACCAGTTGGCCGTGGCGGGGAACGTCTACGGCAGGTTGAGCGACGCCAGTGTGTTTCTTGGCTACGCGAACTTGAGTCACCGCCTGCAGTATACGACCGGTGTGTCTCAGGACCCGGTCTACGTCCCCATAGCCGGTGGGCCGCAAGTGGATCCCAATAACCCCAACGTCGTTCGTTTCGAGACCGATTATCTCCGCTACGTCGTTCGTAACCTGTTTTTGATTGGCCAATATCCGTTCAACAGATTCAGCCGGTTTGAAACTGGCGTGCAGTTGAACAGCATCGGCCAGAGCATCATGCGAGTCTACCAGGACTGCAATCTGGCGGGCTACTGCACCGACATTCAGTTCAAGACCGACACGACGTTCAAGACGCTGAATTACGTCACCCCAACGACCGCGTTTGTCTCCGACAACACTTTGTTCGGAACGACAGGCCCGATCATGGGACGCAGGATGCGTTTCCAGGCATCTCAGAGCGTTGGCAACGTCACCTTCAGCGATTTTCTTGCCGACTATCGCCGCTACGATCCGATCATCTTCAACACGCTCACTTTCGCAACGAGGCTGCTCAGCTCGATTTCAGTGGGGCCCGACGAAAGTCTGTTCCCCAAGTACATCGGCCGGCCTGATTTTGTACGCGGATACGACCGCGCGAACTTCAACTTCTACGACTGTACCTCGGTGCTGAACTCGCAGCAGACCTGCAACAACGCGCAGCTTGCCGGCAGCAGAGTGGTGGTGGCGAATGCCGAGTTGCGGTTCCCGATCATTCGCCGTTTCGACGTCGGAAGCAGTTTTGGCCTGCCACCGGTTGACGGTCTCATCTTCTACGACGCCGGGCTCGCATGGCGCTCGGGACAGACTCCACATCTTGGCCGCGCGCCGGAGAACAACGATCCAAACATCAATCGTTACCCGCTGACAAGCTGGGGCGCCGGTTTGCGCGTGAATCTGTTCAACCTGGCGATTCTCCGTTGGGATTACGCCCGGCCGATGTCGACCGATCGTAAGCCAAACTGGACTTTCTCACTCGGAGCGAGCTACTAACCGTTGCGTCGCTTCGTACTGCTGGCGCTGCTCGGTGCAGCCTGCTCTAAAGAAAGGGCAGCGCCTGACAGTACCAATGTCCAGGTAGCAGAAAACCATGGACCCGAGCAGCTCCTACTGCGCGTGCCCCGCGCGGGAGGAAGTGGCCGGATCTATCGTTATCCGAAACTCGATTCCGCAGTCTGGACGGTCGACGAAGTTCCGCCAGTCGATCGCGTGCTGGCGTTTGATCAAGAGGCGGGCACAATCGCTTTCGTCGATGCCAAAGGATTCCCCGGCCGCATCGACCTGCGCGAAGAGGACATCGGCAAAGCTTCGCGGGCAAAGCTCACCAGTCTGACTTCCGCGAACGGCACTGATATTTACGGAATCAACCCGAAAGGCGAGATCGTCCGGCTGAACCCGACAACGGGAGATTGGCATTTCAAGCCGCCGATCCAGGCACGCTCCGTTTTTGCGCAGCCTAATGGTGATCTGATTGTCGCCGCGAACAAAGGCGCGCAGACGATTGTCTGGAAGGTGAGGCCGCCCGACGACGTGGTTCAGGACAGCATGCTGCTGCCGCTATCCGGACGGGCCGTGCGCACCCAGGTAGGCGATCGGATTTACTTCACCGTCGATAGCGGATTGGTCGGAGTCAAAGCAAAAGATCTATCGCCGGTAGGTGCGATTCAGTTGCCGAGCCGCGTGCGCGCACTCGCGCCGACGCCGAGCGGCGATCGAATCTATGTCGCGACAATGTCCGACAGCGCTCTGTCCGTTGTCGACCGTTACAGCGGCCGGGTGGAAACGGGTCTTGCGTTGCCGGCACCACCACTCGACCTGCGCATGGATGCATTGGGTCGCTATCTGCTGGCGGAGTTTCCGAAGGGTGATTCCGCGTGGGTGATCGCTATTGGCACCAACCGTCTCGTCGGGGCAGTGCTCACCAAATGGGATACGGATCTGCCGATCATCACTCCCGATGGGCAGCTGGCTACGCTCGGCGCAAAAGACGTTGTGCTGCTCGATCCGGAAAAGCTGACTGCCAAGTCGACAATCGCCGGTGGCGGAAAGGACTTCTGGTATTTCTTCGCGTGGGACGGCTTCAAACCGAGAGCGCAGGGGTTGGATCAGCCGGTGACGTTCCCGTCTGACAGCGTCGTCGATTCGCTGACGGCCAGCTCGACTACCCCCACTTCTCCGGGCGTGCCACAGGGCGATACGACACCGGCTCCGCCCGTAAACAATCCGGCGACGTCGGGATTCACCGTGTCCTTTGCCGCGTTATTGAGTGAGGATAAAGCGCAGCAGCTTGCGACTACCATCAAAGTCGGTGGCAATACCGCACACATCGTGACTACCAGCACCGCCGGCTCGCCCATCTTTCGCGTCGTGCTCGGACCGTATCCCACCCGCGAGGAAGCAGAAAGAGTCGGGCGCGCATCGAAGCGCGAATACTGGATTTACGAGGGTTCCCCTTGAACGCCCGCGTGTCCGGCGGACGCCCAGTCGCCTGGGAAGACGCCGGACGGCAGATCGCTCCCTTGCTCGGCAGCTACTCCGCGGTAGCTGTTGTCTCTTCCGACCCATTCGCCGCCGCGTACGTAGCGCTCGGCATCGCACGCGCTGAAGCTCGCCATCGCCGGACGGTTGTCGGCGATCTGGTTGGCGATGTTCCACCACTGAGAGATCTGGTCATTCAGGAAGACGCTCACGGGATCTCGGACAGTTTTGTCTACGGAGTGTCGCTGAACCGGATCGGTTACCCGATCGCGGGTGCGCAAAATCTCTACATCATGCCGAGCGGCACCGATCCGGATATCGGTGAGGAAGTTTTCCGCAGTGCGCGCTGGAAGAAGATCATCAGCGGCTTTGGCGAAGTCGGCGGACTGCTCTTGCTGGTCGCCGAAGGCGACGCACGCGGCCTCGCTGACTTGCTCGACAAGCTCGATGGCGTAGTGCTGGTCAAGGATGCCGAGCTGCCTGTGGCGCCAGCGGCGGTCGTCCTTGCTCGCGTACCGAAGGCGACTGCGACGCTGAAGCTGCCCATTCATCGCATCAGTGAGCGCGCGGCGAGCATCGGCAATCGAGCCGCAAACTGGAGAGCAAGTCGTTGGTTCTATCCGGCTCTGGCCGGAATCGCTCTCCTCGTGCTCGCCTCCATCGGCCTCGCATTCGGACTCCTCAATCTGCGGCGACCACCACCGCCCGCTCGAGTCGCGGCGAAGTCGACTCCGGCACCAACCCCTGCTCCGCCCCGGCCACCCGCCGAAACGCTGCACGTTGCGCCGCCAGCAAACTCAGCAGATTCCGCCGAGGCTGCGCAATTCACCGTTGAGTTGCAATTCGCAAACACCGACGAAGGTGCTAACTTGTTCGTCAGGAAAAACGGGAGAGCACTGCCGGCCGCGGCGATCTCGCCCATTCCGATTGAACCCGATCGGAGGATATGGTACAAAGTCACTGCTGGCGCCTATACGAGGAGAAACCAGGCTGACTCGCTCCTTCTCGCTTTGCGAAATTCGGGGATTCTCGATGCCAGCAGCGGAAACGTGGCGGCAGCGCCGATGGCGCTTCTCGTGGACAGCGTTCCATCGCAGGGGGGCATCGCCGACAGCGTGCGCGCGACCTTGCAGCGATACGACGCGCGCCGACTTCCGGTCTACGCATTGATGCAGGACTACGGAGGCGCACTGATTTATGCAGGGGCCTTCGCAAAAGCCGAACAGTCGGCTGAACTGATCAGAACATTTCGTGGCGCGGGACTAAAACCAGTGCTCGTCTACCGAACAGGGAGAGCGCCGTAGTGCGTTTAACGAAGCTCGACATTCATGGATTCAAGTCGTTCGCAGATCGGACCGATATGGTCTTCGAGCCCGGAGTAACGGCGATCGTCGGCCCCAATGGCTGCGGCAAATCCAATGTCTCCGACGCGGTGCGCTGGGTGCTCGGTGAGCAGCGCGCGAGAGCGCTGCGCGGCGCGAAGATGGAGGAAGTCATCTTCCAGGGATCGTCGGCTCGACGCGCTGTGAACGTCGCCGAAGTCTCCCTGCACTTCGAGAACGACGATGGCGCGCTCGACATCCCGTTTCGCGAAGTCGTCATCACTCGGCGTTTGAGTCGATCAGGGGAAAGCGATTACTTCCTCAACGGCTCCGCCTGCCGTCTGCGGGACATTCACGACATGGTCCGTGGTACCGGGCTCGGCGCCGATTCGGGCGTCGTCATCGAAGCAAAAATGATCGACGCTCTGTTGAGCGATCGCCCCGACGATCGACGCGAGCTGTTCGAGGAAGCGGCCGGCATCGGCCTCTACCGCGACCGCAAACGGAGTGCGGAACGGCGGCTGGAAGAAACGACGACAGACCTTGCGCGCATTGATGATCTGATCACCGAAGTGCAGAGTCAGGTTCGCTCGCTGGCGCGTCAAAGGAAGCGCGCGGAGCGGCATGCCGAGTTGATGGCGCGTCGATTCACGCTCGAGGTCGCGCACGCCGCACGCGAGATGTCGGCATGGCGGGATGAGCTGGCGCAGCTGGAGGAAAGGGTAACGGTTCTCCGCGCCGAGGTCCCGCGCGAGGACGACCGTCTCCGCGTCGCTGAAGCTGCGCGCGATGCTGCGCTCGGCGAGCGCACGGCTGCGGAGGCGAGGCGCAGCGAGCTCGCCCGATTGGTTTCCGACGAACGCGAGCGCGCGCAACAGTTGCGCGGCGAGATCGCCGTAGCCGAGGAGCGGCTTCGCAATGCAACTTCTCGCCGCGAGCGCGCGGAAGAAGAGCGGCGCGAAGGCGATGCAATCGCGGGACGAGTCAGCACCGAGCTGGAACGTGCGGCTGCGGAGCTCGCCGATCTTGAAGCGGCTCTCCACAGCGCCGATGAGTCGCTGGCGGCACACTCGCGCTACGAGGACGATGTCCGTCAAAACCTCAGCGCGGCACGATCCGGTCTCGATCAGGGTGAGCGCGCCCTGCGTGAGCTGCGCGAGGAGCTCCATCGCAGCGAGCTGGATCGGCAAGGCGCAGAACGTGAACGGGAAGAGTTGAACGTAAGGCTTGCAACTCTACGCTCCGAGCAGGAGTCGCTGTTCGATGCCGCAGAAGCCGCGCGACGCGAGTTCGCCACTGCCGAAGACGAGGCGACGGTGGCGGCAACGCGCGCCGGCGAGGCAATCGCTCAGGCCGAAGACGCGCAAAACGCGCTAGCGCATGCGCGCGAACGCGAGAGCGTCGCCCGCTTCGAGCTCACACGCGCCGAGGAGCTTCACACTTCACTGACAGCAAAGCTCAATGCGCTGGAAGCGTTGGAGCGGGAGCGGGTCGGCCTTGCGCCGGCCGCAGCTCGCCTGCTCAAGGAGCGCGCGGTCTTCGGCGAAGGTGCGATACTCGGTCCGCTCAGCGATTTCATCAGCACGAATTCGCAGGCTGCCTCGCTGGTAGAGCGTTTCCTCGGCGCAACCGTGAACGCGGTACTGGTGCGCGATCGGGGCGTCGCGGAATCCGTGCGCGCCTGGCATGCATCCGCCGCGCCGGGGCCACTGCTCCTGCTTCCCCTCGACTCAACCAATGGTGACAATGGCGCAAACGGCGAGTCGGATCTCGCCGCGTTGGTTGATGCTACATCGCCAGCTCGCGCATGGGTGCGCTCGCTGCTGGGAAGCGTAACGCCAGTAGAAAGCGGTTCAGCGTTCGTTGACGCACGCGGCGCGATTTGGCTGCCGGCGCCGGAGTCGGGCCCGGGCCCGCTGCGCCGACGTGCCGAAATCGCCGAGCTCCAGCAAGCAGTCGCCAATAGCGCCGCGGCACGGCATGCTGCGACAGCGGCTGCCGAATCGGAGCGTGTTGCCTTCGCCGCGGCCGAACGCGCGGCGCTGGTGGCACAGGAATCGGCGTCGCAGACCGCTCGCGTCAGCGCCGACGCTGCCGAGCGCTCGGCAGCTCTGGGAAGGCAGCACCAGCGTGTCGCTCGCGAGGCCGCCGAAGCGCGGGCGTTGATGGATCGACTCACGGAGCGGGAATCCGCCGTTCTTGCACGCATCGAAACACTCAGCTCCAGTGCGCGCGAGATAGAAGCCCGAATCGCCGAGCGGGATGCGGCCGTGATAGGTGCGCGCGAAATGCTCGCCAACGCCGAGCGAAGTCAGGAAGAAGCGCGCGAACAGCGAACGGCCAGTCAGATCCGCCGCGCCCAGGCACAGGCGCAGCTGGAGGTCGCTTCGGACCGTCATCGCCATCTGCACGAAGAGTATGCTTCGGCGACCGGTCGACTGCAGTCGCTGCAGACCGAGCTTACCGGACTCTCCAGCGCCGATTCCCAGCTCCGTGAGCAACTCTCTCAGTGGCAGCGTGATCTGGACTCACGGCAATCGACACTCGAGTCGACCGAGCAGAAGCTCACCGACGCCGAGCGTGCGGTTCACGATCTGGATGAGCGGCTCACTTCCGACGAGCACTCTCTGGCCGAGATGCGGAGAGACACCGCTGCGCTCGGCGAGGAACTCCATGCTGCCGAGTTGCGCTACACCGAACTGGCGGGAAAGCGCGCCGCCATCAGAGAGCGCCTCGAGGCCGAGTGGAAGAAACCGGTTGACGAGCTGCTTGCCGGCGCCGAGGTCATTGAGCTCGATGACGAAGCTCTGCGGTCTGAAGCGGCGCTGGTGCGCGAGCAGCTCGAAGCGCTTGGTCCCGTGAATCCGCTTGCGATCGAGGAGCACGAGGAAGAAACGAAGCGGCTGGGTTTCCTTACCACGCAACGCGATGACCTGAGCTCGGCCAAGAACTCGTTGCAGCAGGCGATCCGTGAGATTGACACGACCGCCCGCGAGCTTTTCCTGCAGACGTTCGTTCGCGTGAGAGAGAACTTCCGCAACATCTTCATGACGTTGTTCGGCGGCGGCGAGTGCGACTTGCGGCTGGAGAACGCTGACAGCCCCCTCGAAGGGGACATCGAGATCCACGCTTCACCGCGGGGCAAGCGAACTCAGCGAATCCATCTGCTTTCGAGTGGTGAAAAGGCGCTTGTTGCCCTGTCGCTCCTGTTCGGGATATTTCTTACCAAGCCGAGTCCCTTCTGCCTGCTCGACGAAGTGGACGCGCCGCTCGATGATCAGAACATCGGCCATTTTGTACGGATGCTCAATCGCTTCAAGAACAACACGCAATTCATCGTCATCACGCACAACCCGCGCACTACGACTGAGGCGGCGGACGCGGTGTATGGAGTGACGATGCAGGAACCGGGCGTTTCGTCGCTGGTGAGCGTGCGCATGCGTGGCCGCACGGTCGACGAGACAATCACGCCTGATCACCCCGCGCACATCCCACAGCTGCACGACGAGCCCGAAACGGCCGAGTCAGCTCCACTTATAGCGTAGATGCTAGTCGTCATGCAGCACGACGCGACGGCGAAAGACGTCGATCGCGTTGTAGCAATCATTCAGGAGATGGGGTACGAAGCGCGGCCAATGCCGGGCGCGCAGAGAACCGCCGTCGGGCTCGTCGGCAACGATGGCCGTGTCGACTCCTCACGTCTGGAGGCTCTGCCCGGGGTCGCGCAGATCATTCATGTCACGCAGCCGTACAAGCAGGTCTCGCGTGAATGGAAGAACGAGAACACTGTCGTCGACCTCGGTTACGGTGTGAACGTGGGTGGTGACACCGTCGTCGTCATCGGCGGCCCGTGCTCGGTGGAATCCGAGGAGCAGATCATGGCGGCCGCCCGGATTGTCAAAGCTGCCGGCGGGACGGCTCTCCGCGGCGGAGCATTCAAGCCACGCAGCTCACCCTACTCGTTCCAGGGCCTGGGGAAGAAAGGCCTGGCGCTTCTCGAGCGCGCCGGCAAGGAATGCTCGCTGCCAGTAGTCACCGAGGCGATGGATGCGGAAGGCGCGCAGCTCGTCGCCGAACACGCAGACTGCATTCAGATCGGTGCGCGCAACATGCAGAATTATTCGCTGCTCAAGACCGTCGGCAGGATGAAAAAGCCCGTGCTGCTCAAGCGCGGCATGGCAGCAACGATCAACGATTTGCTTCTGAGCGCCGAGTACATTCTCGCTGAAGGAAACGAAAATGTGATCCTCTGCGAGCGCGGCGTCCGCAGCTTCGATCCCGCTGCGCGCAACATGTTCGATCTCACCGCGGTGCCGATCGTGCATCGCTTATCGCACCTTCCTATCATCGCTGATCCCAGTCACGGAACGGGCTTGCGCGACAAAGTCATCCCAATGGCGCGCGCAGCGGTCGCCGCAGGTGCCGATGGAGTAATGATCGAGGTTCATCCGGAGCCTGATCGCGCTCTGTCGGACGGGGCACAGTCCCTTTATCCAGACCAGTTCATGCAGCTCGTGAGCGAGCTGCGCGCGGTGGCAGCGGCAATCGGTCGCGCAATCCCGATGGCGAAAACAGGAACGGCATAGCCCCTGCCGGTGTACCGCAGCATATGAGAACAATTCGAGTTTTGAGTACCGTCGCTTGCCTCATCTTGGCGTACGGCGCTCAGGCGCAGGCGCAGAACCCCGACGCAGCGATCGACCGTGCCGTCGCCGCCTACGCGCGCCTCAACAGCATGCGCGCGGAATTCCGGCAGACGCTGACCAATCCACTTACTGGCAGCACGCAGACAACCAGCGGCGTGATTCTGCGCAAAAAGCCGAATCTGCTCAGCATCTCATTCGAGAGTGGTGATCGCGTCGTTGCCGATGGCTCGACCCTCTGGGCGTATCTGCCGAGCAGTGTTCCCGGTCAGGTCATGCGCATGCCTTACAGCAGCACGAGCGCCGGCTCGGTCGATCCCGCCGATCAGTTTCTGAATTCGCCACGCACGAGGTTTACCGTCACTCCGGGTGGCAGCGCGGTGGTGGCCGGTCGGGCGACCCAAATTGTGACGCTGGTTCCAAAGCGCGCTAACTCACAATTCCGCAGCGCTAAAGTCTGGATCGACGATACCGATTCCAGCATCCGGCAATTCGACGTCGAGTCCAGCAACGGATTGCGTCGGCGAGTGGTCATCACTCGCTTCACCGCCAACCCGACGTTAACCCGATCGAGCTTTCGCTTCTCAACCCCGAAGGGCGCGAAGATCGTCGATCAGCAGAGCGTAGCCGACTTTTAGTTCTTGCCCGCCGGTCGGAGCATTCCTCCGACCGCGGCCAACTTGCGCGGATCGGTTCCTCGATGCCGCGCGATCTCCACCGCCGCGTTCGACAGAGCGCGGTAGACCTCGCGGGCGGAGTCCCTTCCTTCGAGAGCGCGAAGGTGCTTGGCAACGGTCTCAGCGTCACCGCGAACGACCGGCCCGGTAAGCGCGTCATCCGGCAACGTCTGCTTCATGTTGGCAATCGCTCCGCTCATCAGGCTGTCTACCGCCTGATAGGCGCTCGCATCGGGAATTCCGATGTCGTGCAACAGATGTCCCGCCACGGAAGCGAGGACCACCGGGAAATTGCTGGCGATGACGGCAGCGGCATGATACGCTGGCTTTCGTCCGGGCGGGATCTCCAACGTACGCGCGCCAAGGTGTCCAGCCAGGCGTCGCGAAGCATTCTTGGCCGCGTTCTCACCATCGATGCCGATCCAGGCCCTGCGCAGCAAATCGGCAGAGATGTCGGGATCGCTGAATGGCACGAGTGGATGAAACGTCCCGCCGGGAAAACCAGCGCTCGTGAGAGCCGGTAAACCGGCTGGCTCGGCAATCGCCGAAGTGTGCAGAACCACCGTGCCGCGCGTGATTCGCCCGTCGCGAGTAGCGATCGTTATCTCGTTGATCGCATCGTCGAGCTGTGGATCGCGGACGCAGACGAGAACGACGTTAGCCTGAGCAGCCTCTTTCGGAATGTCGCCATTTGAGGTTGCGACGCCCGATGGACGCTTGCCGTGCAACCCCACCACTTCGACTCCTGATGCGCGAAAGGCGCGGAACAGTCCGCGCCCAACGTGACCGGGTCCGATGATGAAGACGCGCTCGCTCACCGTCCCCCGGGGCCGGCAACATCGTCCAGTGTGTCTGCTGCCGCTGCCTGCGCGGTGGCGCGCCGTAGCAGATCCTGCTCGGAGCGTGCGCCGCGGGCGAGTTCCAACGCCTTCTGGAGCACTTTGTCGAGCGAAGCACGCCGACGGAATTCCCCTTCGCTGCCGAAGACGTAACGCGAGATCTCGAATGCAAGCTGACGGGACACGAGTGACTCGGCCTCGTCGAACGCACTGCGCGGTATGTCAACGCCGCGCGCTCGCATGCGGTTCCACACCTCTTCGCGCATCGCCGGTGTCACGACAAAATCGGGTGTGTTGATAGCCCGGTTGGCCTTGAGATAGAGCGCGTAGTCGGTGACAGCATCCCTGAAACGGCCGGTTTGAACGCCAAGCGCGCGCAGAAAATCGGTGTCCGCGACGGGAGCGATGGTGTCGCCGGCGACCACGTCGGGATTGATGCCGCCGCCGCCATAGACGATTCGTCCGCCATCAGTATGGAACCGCTCCTTCTTCACAGGTTGTGGCTCGTCGTCATCGTCGTTCCCACGCAAGCGAGTGATCGATCTGCCGGCGGGGGTGAACCAACGCGCAGTCGTGATCTTGAGGCCACCCTGCGCGCCGAACGGAATTACACTCTGCGCGCTGCCCTTTCCGTAGGTCGGCTGGCCGATGATCACGGCGCGATCGTGATCCTGCAGCGCGCCGGCGACGATCTCGGATGCGCTCGCACTGCGTCCGTCGACCAGCACCATCAGCGGTAGCTGCGGCCAGGTCTGCTTGGCGGTGTCGGCGTACTCACGGTTGGCGTCGGGAACGCGACCGCGCATGCTCACGATCTTCTGCCCCGGGTTCAGGAAGAGATCCGTCACACGAACGCCCTGCCCCAGCAAC
Source organism: Gemmatimonadaceae bacterium (assembly GCA_036377095.1). GTDB lineage: Bacteria > Gemmatimonadota > Gemmatimonadetes > Gemmatimonadales > Gemmatimonadaceae > UBA4720. The sequence continues at coordinate 34,801 of DASUZC010000208.1, read as the reverse complement.
CCTCCGGGATTGGTGCGCAGGTCGAGCACAAGCGTCTTCATTCCTCGCGACAGCAGGGACGTGATGGCGTTCGTCACTTCTTTTGCGGTCGAGTCGCTGAACGCTTTTAGATCGATGTAACCAACACCATCACCGAGCAGCGCCGTGCGACGAACCGCGCTTTGGTGGATCGCCGTGCGCTCGAGTCGAAGCTCCAGCGGAGCAGCAATGCCGGGACGCTCGATCCTGAGCGATACCAGCGTCCCTGGCCTGCCACGCAACAATTTCGACGCTTCTTCGTTCGTCCAGCCCTTGGTCGACCGGCCACTGATCTCGATGATGCGGTCTCCGGGCTGGATTCCGGCGCGCTCGGCTGGGCTTCCCGGAAGCGGAGTGACTACGATCAGCCACCCATCTCGCAGATCCACCTCGATGCCCAGACCGGCGTAATTGCCCGACGTGCTCTCATTGAGGCGCGCAAATCTGTCGGGAGGCAGGAAGGTGGAATACGGATCGCGCAGCTCGTATAGCATGCCATCGACCGACTTCTGGTAGAGGGCGGAATCAGGGACGGTGTCAACGAAGTCAGTCTGAACACGCCGAAAAACGCTCTCGAACAGGCGCGCGCCTTCGTAGGTGGTGAATGTTCCAGTGTGTGCGCCGCGCTGCAGCAACCAGCCCCCGGTGACTAGCGCGCCCAGCAAAGTGCCGGCGACGATCAGCGTACGCGCGCGAGTGGAAGCGCTGGGAAGCCTGATTCTCATTCCTCTTTAAACCTTGATTGCGGCAAAAGGTTGCGGAAAAGCGGTGGCGAGGGCAGTGACGATTCTTCGGTGAACTGCCTGCTCGTCTCCGGTAGCGTCTATCAACTTGATTGGTCCGCACTCAGGATGGGAGTGTTGCCAGCTCTGCCTGGAGAATTCGCGGAATGCGTTTCCGACCTTCTGGTGAAACGCGTCGTCGGCTCGTTCCATCCTGTCGCGCGCACCGCGGTTGTCGGCGCGGGCCAATCCTTCGGCGCCGGGCATGTCCAGTAACAGCGTGAAGTCGGGGACCAGGCCACCCGTTGCGAGCCGGTTAGCCGCACGGATTTCCGGCTCGGGTAATCCGCGACCGCTTATCTGGTACGCGTACGTAGAAAGAAAAAACCGATCCAGAAGGACAAACATGCCTTTCTGCAGGGAAGGCACGATCTCGCGGTCTACGAGCTCGGCGCGAGAAGCCATGAACAACAAAGCCTCCGTCGCCGGGGTGATTTCCTGTTCGGGTTGAAGAAGGATTTCTCTGATGTCGTCGCCCACCGGCGTGCCACCGGGCTCGCGCACGGCAACACACTGGATGCCGGCTGTCGTCAACCGCTCGGCGAGCAATCTGATCTGGGTGGTCTTACCGACCCCTTCAGCCCCCTCCAGCGCAATGAGCTTGCCGCGAGGCATTCTCAGGAGAGCGTGATTATCGGACTGGCGGCGCCTTTCTTCATGCCTTCCATGATCCATTGATTCACGCGGAGCATCAGCTTGTCGAAGTTCTCCTGTGATGTGACCGCGCGCTGATATGTCGGCTGCGTCTGGATCTTCTCCAGCAGCTGGTCGAGCTGCAGTTCCATTTCCTCGCTCGGATTCTCACCGCGCTGAATCACCTGTTGAGCGTCACCGCGCAGTTTTTCCATCTGCTGCAACAGCGTTACGGCGTCGCGGTCTTCATTGAGAGCATCGCTCGAGCGTTTGAGAGCCTGGTACTCGGTGCTCTGCCCAATCAGCCTGCCCAGCTCTTTTGCTTTGTCTTCCAGCATGAATTCTCCCGCTGTCGGTTAGGCGCGGCGCGCGAGGACGAATCGTTCGCGGCCGGTCAAGTCGAGCAATACTTCTACCTCGCGGTACCGACCATCAACCGCAATCATTTCGGCAACGCTTCCAGCTCGGCGCGTGTCAACTTCGAGCGCGAGCAGACCACTCTTGCCGAGCACTGATGGCGCCTCTCGCACCAGCTCCCTCGTCAGCGCCAATCCATCGTTCGCCGATAGTAATGCGAGACAAGGTTCCCAGTCCCGAACATCGGAAGGCAGATCCGTGATCTCCGCAAAGCTTATGTACGGGGGATTGCAGACCAGGGCGTCTAGTTTGAGACCGGCAAGGGGGGCAACCAGCGAGCCGTGGCGGAACTCGACCACTGATTTGAGCGCTTTCGCCAGCGCCGCAGCATTGGCAGCAGCAACCTGCAGCGCGTCGAGCGAGATGTCAGTCGCATAGACGCGGTCGAAATGCCGCTCGAATGCCAGTGACAGCGCGATTGCGCCGGACCCGGTACCGATGTCAGCAATGACGCGTGTGTCGGAGTTGCAGCGCTCGAGAACGCGATCGACAAGCACTTCCGTCTCCACACGAGGTATCAGAACGCGCTCGTCGACCTCGAGGGTGAGGTGTCTGAACGCAGCGCGGCCCGCCGCATACGCGAGCGGCGCGCCTTTCGCCCGGAGGATCGCAGCACGAACAACTGAGCGCACAACGTCCGGCGATGCGTTGGCGACGGAGTTGGCAGCGGCCCAGAACCTTGGCACATCGAGTACCGCGGCGATGATCTCGCGGGCCTCGCGTTCGGCGTCCGGGACACCTTCGGACTCGAACATCGACTCGAGCCCGGCGAGGAGATCGCCGATGGTCCCCGTCGGCAATGACTTGACGATGAACGGCGACCCGCCCCTACTCACTGAGCCTTTCCTCTACATCGGCAACTTTCAGCGCCTCGACGAACGCATCGATGTCGCCATCGAGAACTTTTGTCAGCTCGTGCAAGGTGAGATTGATGCGGTGGTCGGTGACGCGATTCTGTGGATAGTTATACGTTCGAATCTTAGCGGATCGATCGCCGGTTCCAACCTGGGTCTTGCGCATGCGCGCCCGCGCGGCTTCCTGCTCGGCGATTTTGGCATCGAGGAGGCGCGCGCGAAGCACCTCCATCGCCTTGAGCTTGTTTTGAAGCTGTGACTTCTGATCCTGCTGGCTGACGACGATGCCGCTGGGAATGTGGGTGATGCGGACAGCGGAATCCGTGGTGTTGACGCTTTGTCCGCCGGGACCCGAAGAACGAAAGACGTCGATACGAAGGTCCTTGTCCTCGATTTTGAGATCTATCTCCTCCGCTTCCGGCAAAACTGCAACTGTGGCAGCCGAGGTATGAATGCGGCCCTGGCTTTCGGTTACAGGGACGCGCTGCACACGGTGCACCCCAGACTCCCAACGCATCGCTCCGTAGGCGCCTTCTCCCTTGATCTTGAAGATGGCTTCCTTGAGCCCGCCGAGTGTGCCATCCGATTGCGATATGCCTTCTATGCGCCAGCCGCGACCTTCAGCGAAGCGGGTGTACATGCGATAGAGATCCGCGGCAAACAGGGCGGCTTCGTCGCCGCCGGTGCCGCCACGGATCTCGACGATGGCGGGACGGTCGTCGAGCGGATCGTGAGGTATGAGAGCGGGCTTGATTCGTTCGAGGAGGTCGTCGATGGATTGCTCGAGGCGAGCGGCTTCTGCCTTCGCCTCCAGGGCCATCTCAGGGTCCTCAGAATCAACGAGCTCGCGGGTTTCCGCGAGCTCGTGCTCGTATTTATCGAGCTTGTTTCCCATTTCCACCAGCGGCTGGAGATGCCGGTGCTCGCGGCCCAGCGCCGCCATGCGCTGCTGGTCCCTTACAGTCTTCGGATCGGAGAGCTCTCGCTCAACCTCAGAGGCACGCTCGATGGCGTCTCTGAGCCGCTCGCGCAGACTCAGGTTTCAGAGCTGGAGCCAGCGGCCTGCTTGCCGTACTTCTGGCGGAAGCGCTCGACGCGTCCGGCGGTATCGACGAGCTTCTGCTTGCCCGTAAAGAAGGGGTGGCACTGGGCGCAGATGTCGGTGTGGATCTCCGCCTGCGTGGATCTGGTCTGGTATGTGTTTCCGCACGCGCAACGAACGGTGGCGGTCGCGTACACTGGATGAATATCGGGCTTCATTTTCGGGACTCTCTTGGTTTTCTGGGACAGCTTGGAATAATAGTTAAGTCCGATTCAATAAACAAGTTACAGGGACCACCACTGCGCGCCAAGTGCACTGCTGACTGCTGACTAACTGCGCTTTGGGAGACTCACTGCGCAGTGACGACTGCCAAGCTATGCAACTTTGACAAAGGCTCATCCAAATTGACCATCAGATTTGCCAGATTGGCAAAAACCGCATGGTATACGCGTTGCTTTTTCGCCGTGCCGTCAAACCAAAACCCTAACCAACAAGGAGACGAAAATGCTTTACAGAATGACGACGACTGCCCCGATTTTCGGCCTCCGGCGCGAGATCGACCGGCTATTTGAAGACACGTTTGGCCGTGAGGGCGGCACCTTCACGCCCGCGGTTGACATCAAGGAGAGCGAGCAGGAGATCATGCTGGAGGTGGAGCTCCCCGGACTGAAGCCTGAAAACGTCGAGGTGATGGCCGAGAACGGCGTGCTGACGATTCGCGGCGAGAAGCGGACGGAGCGCAAGGAAGGCGAGGACAATCGCTATCAGGTTGTGGAGCGCACCTACGGCACGTTCGTTCGCACCTTCCAGTTGCCGCAGGGCGTTGATGAAGATCAGATCAAGGGCGAGTTCGAGAATGGCGTGTTGTCGATCGCCATTCCGAAGGCCGCGCTGCCACAGCCGAAGCGTATTCAGATCGGCGGCGGGCGTCAGAAAGAGCAAGCCACCGTCGGCGGCGGCGTCACGAATCAGCAGTCGATTGGGAAAACATCCGGCAAGAATTCCACGACGACATCGCAGCGAGAGAGAGAAAACGAGAAGATGGCAGCGCAGAGTCGCTGATCCAGCGATCTCCGAAAGGCTCACCTTACGGTGAGCCTTTTTGCATCTTTCGCCGATGAATTCACGTATCGCCGCTTTGATTGCTCTTTCGCTGCTCACACCTGCGCGATCCCTCACTGCGCAGACGACTGCGACGCCGACGCAACCGCCGCTCACGATATCGACCGCGGAACCCGGCTCCGACCTCACGGTTTATCTGCTCACGTTTGGCTGGGGCAGCGCAGTCTGGGAGCGGTTCGGACACAACGCGATCTGGATAAGAGATCGCGCGCATAATACCGACATCACCTACAACTGGGGGATGTTCGACTTCAATCAGCCGCACTTCATCTGGCGATTCGTCACCGGTGACACGCGCTACTGGATGGAACCGATCGATCTGCAAACGATGGTGCGGTACTACAGGCAGTTCAATCGCTCGATTCTGTCCCAGGAGCTGAACCTGACGCCGGCGCAGCGACTCAGACTGCAGCAGTTCGTGATGATGAATGCGTTGCCGCAGAACAAGTTCTACCGCTACGACTACTATCGCGACAATTGCTCGACGCGTCTCCGCGACGCGCTCGACCATGCCGTCGGCGGACAGCTGCAAACTTCGACAGTGTCGCGGATGACATCAGGTACGTACCGCTGGCACACTCAGCGCCTCATGACTGGAGATCTGCCGTTGTATACCGGCGTCACCGTTGCCCTGGGACGTCCGGCCGACAAGCCGCTGTCGATGTGGGAGGAAATGTTTCTACCGGTACGAATGGCGAACGATCTGCGCAGCGTCACCATTGCAGACAGCCTTGGAAACCAGATTCCGTTCGTACGCTCCGAGTCGACGCTGTTTGTTGCCGGCCGCGCGCCGGAGCCGGCGACGGCGCCGAACTACTTGCCATTCTTCGTCGGGCTGGGAATCGTGTACGCCGCACTGCTCGTGCTACTTGTGCGCGCAGCCGAAGGTGGCAGCCGAGGTGCACTGTTCGGTGCGACCGCGCTCTCTACGCTGTGGAGCCTGATTGCCGGAGTCGCCGGATTGGCACTCCTGTTCGCCTGGTTTTTTACCAAGCACTACTTCATGGGTCAGAACGAAAACCTGATGCAGCTTAGCCCGTTATCGATTGGCCTCGTCGCCCTTATTCCCCTCTCGATCTACGCTCGAAAGGCGGGCCGGCGCGCGATAAGACTGGCCGGAGTGATCGCGGCAATCTGCTTGCTTGGCTTTGTGCTGCAGGGAATACCGTTCTTTTACGAGAGAAACGGAGAAGTCATCGCGCTGGCGCTGCCAATCAATCTTGCCGTGTGGTGGACGGTTCACCGTCTAAGCAACTACAGGCGAACTTCCTTACCCTCTTCCGCAGCCTTGTAGATCGCTTCCATCAGCCTGATCACCAACAGCTGGTCTTCGGGCGGTTCGTACTGCGTAGCATCGTTGACGACGGCGATGAAATGCGCGAGCTCGGCGCGATACGATTGCAGAAAGACGCTCTCGCGCGCCGCGGCTCCACTCGGCGAAACGTCAGTTGGCTTTCCGTTCAACAATTTCACCACTCTCAGGGGCGCCAGTCGCGCGCTGCCGCGCGCGGAGAGCACCTCGAACCACCAGCGTTCCTCCTGGCCAACGTATGACCAGGAAACGTCGAATGCGAAGCTGATCCCGCCGACGCACTCGACATGCACGATCATCGAGTCTTCGACGGAGTTCGCGCTGCGAGCCCGATCGAAGTGCGCCGTCACACGCACAGGCTCGGGAAAATCCGCGACCCAGAGAGCGAGATCGACGAGCGGGTAGCCGTGCTCGAAGAAGGCGCCGCCTCCCGCCTCGGGACGCCTGTACCGCCAGCCGGTGCGACTGCCAGCAAACTGATACTGCCCCGCTCGCACACCGATCAGCCTGCCGAGCTCGCCGCCCTGCAGGAATCGATAGAGTTGCTGAACGTCGCTCCGGAATCGGTGGTTGTTGCCGACCACTACTTTGCGACCCGCCTGCTTCGCCGCGGCTAAAATTCGCTCGACACCGCGGGATGTCAGCGAGAGAGGACGCTCGCAAAGGACGTCGACCTTTGATTTGAGCGCGCGCAAGACGTGCGGCTCATGCAGGTGATTGGGCGTCGCAATGATGACGGCGTCGACCTGATCGAGCTCGAGCAAGTCCTCGATGTCGGTGAATACATCGGGAATCTTCATTCGCTCGGCGATGGCACTCGCCTTCGGCCCATCATTGTCGCACAAGGCGATGAGCTCTGCGCCTTTGACTTTGCTGATAACGGGGAGGTGCGCGAGCTGTGCGATCGCACCTGCGCCGACAAGACCGAGCCTTACGGTGTCGCGCGTGGTCTTTGTTTCCCTGCTGCTAGCCGCCGATTCGGCCAATCGTAGTCCCCGGGTAATAGGTCTCTAAAATCGTACGATAATTCTGACCAGCCCGCGCGCGTCCGATAGCACCCCATTGACACATCCCGATTCCGTGCCCGTAACCGCGGCCGGCGATTGACAAGCCGGACACTTCTCCCCCGTCTTTCTGCTCGGTAAACGTGAAGTACGTGCTGTTCATGATCGCACCCTTCGGATCGCGCAGTACGAACCTAATGTCGTTTCCGCGCAGCGTGTAACTGCCGCTTTCCGTTTGAACAGTAAGCGCGGCAACGCGTCCTGATGGCGTGCGTCCTTGCTCTCTGATGTCTGTGATTCTACCCAGTCCGCTCTTGGGAGCGTTGGTATAGGAAGCGAGGTACTTCTCCATCACCGCGCGCAATCCCGCGCCATCGTAGTTTTGCGTCCAGCTAAAGCGTGGCGAAGGATCGCAGTAGAAATGGTCGCTGCCCGGAATGCGGTCACTGACCGGGCGCAGATACGGCTCGTCCGTCTGATTGTACCAGACTTCGGTGACAGCAGCAGTGCTGCCGCCACAGGTTGAATGGTATGGCGTCGTGATTGGCACTCCGTTGTACAACACGACGACATCAGCGGTCGTCGCCACAGCGCTGTCGGACTGCGGCTTTTCTGCATCCACGCCGCCATAGACCTGATCCTGGACGGTCGCGTACATGTCGAACGCACGAGACTCGTTGAGGTGCTTGTAGGAGTAGGTGCGCGCAGCGACGGCCTGAGCTTCTACAGCGGCAAATTCCGCTGCGGTGCGGTTACCAATCTCCAGTGGCACCACCCCTCGCAGGTAGGAATCCATTGGCAGTCTGTTGACAACCAGCCTGCCGGAGTCGCTTGGCACGACGACAATCTCGCCTCGATATGGCTTGCCGCGGAAAGTTGCGAAGGTGCCGTTACTCGCAATGGTGCCGGTGTCGCTCGACGACCCGAGCAGAATCCGCACGATTTGCCGAGATCCGGGCTGGAGTCCCACCCGGACGGTCGGGATCGATCCGCCCCCAGTCCCTCGTGGGGACGAGAGCGACACGCAAGCGCCGACGGCGACGAGCACCGACGCGGCAATTGCGATCCGCGATCGAACGATTGCAACACTAGGCATTGGCCACTCTCATTGCGTCTCGCATTTTGTCGAGCGCGATTGATACGTCCTCGTCGCTGTGCGCCGCCGACATGAAACACGCCTCGAAAGCGGAAGGCGCGAGGTAAACGCCGCGATCGAGGGCAGCGTGAAAGAACCGTCGGAACATATCCACATCCGAAGTCTTGGCGTCTGCAAAATTGCGCACCGGTTTCGAGCTGAAGAAGAATCCCCACATCGAGCCGGCCCAGCCGGCCGTGAAGGGAACAGCGAGCTCCTTGGCGATCTTTTGCAAACCTTCGACCAGCGTCGCGGTGCGTTTTTCGATTATTGCGTGCAGCGCGGGGGTCAGCGCAGTTAGGGTCGCTGTACCCGCCGCCATCGCCAGTGGATTGCCCGACAAAGTGCCTGCCTGATACACCGGACCAGAAGGTGCAACGCGCTCCATGATTTCGCGCCGTCCCCCGTACAATGCGGCCGGTAGACCTCCGCCGATAACCTTGCCCAACGTCGTAAGGTCAGCCGTTACGCCAAAGCGTTCGCGCGCACCACCCGGTGCAATGCGAAATCCGGTCATGACTTCGTCGAAGATGAGAAGTGCACCCGACTCATCCGCCAACGCGCGGAGACCCTGGAGAAATCCCGACTCTGGCGGAATAAACCCGGAGTTGCCGACGATCGGCTCGACGATGATTGCAGCAACTTGCGAGTTGTTTTGGAGCAGCAGATCGCGCGTTGCCTCGAGATCGTTGAACGGCGCGGTCAGGGTTAACGAAGCGAGCGAACCCGGCACACCGGGAGAGTCCGGCAATCCAAGCGTGGCGACTCCCGAGCCGGCATGCACCAGGAACGAGTCGGCATGTCCGTGATAGCAGCCGTCGAATTTGAGAATCTCGTCGCGCCCGGTGAATGCGCGCGCCAGGCGAATTGCACTCATCGTAGCTTCGGTTCCGCTCGATACGAATCGCATCATCTCGAGGTGGGGCATCCGCTGGCGGATGAGATCGCCGAGCTCGACCTCGAGCTCGGTCGGCATGCCGAAGCTCGTTCCCTTCTCCATCGCCTCGGCAACTGCCTGCAGGACAATCGGCGATGCGTGGCCCAGCACGAGCGGCCCCCAGGAAAGAACGAAGTCGATGTATTCCTTCCCGTCGACGTCCCAAATGCGCGCGCCTTCGCCTCTGTCTGCAACGATCGGCTCGCCTCCGACGCCGCGAAACGCGCGCACTGGAGAATTCACGCCGCCGGGGAACAGCGAGCACGCGCGGGCCATCACCTCGGACGAGCGCATCCTAGCGTCCGTAGCTACCGATCGACACCTGCTTGAGTGGAAGCTGGCGCGAGACGCGGCGCCGCTCTGGCGCGCCGGCCGGTAGCACAATGCGGATGACCGAAGCCTGGAAGTCGTAGTCGTCGACGACCTCTTCGACCGCGACTTCAGCGAGCGTGCCTGGAGGCAGCGCCTCGTCGATGTACGTTACGCCATCGATGTCATCCGCCTGCCACGGCAAGCGTGCTTGCGACGTCCCTCGAGTGGCGTCGCCACGATCTATGAGCACATTTGCCGTACGGCCCGTACGGCTCTCGTACTTCTCGGCGGTGATCGCACGCTGCACGTCCGTCAGTCGCTCGAGACGCTCGCGCTTGATGGTCTCATGTACGTCATCGACGTATTGCGCAGCACGCGTCCCTTCCTGCGGCGAATAGGTGAAGGCGCCGACGCGCTCGAACTGCATTTCCTGCAGAAACTCGAGCAGCTCCTCGAACTGCGCCTCCGTTTCACCCGGGAACCCGACGATGCACGTCGTACGGATCGCGACATCGGGAATGGCGTCGCGGAATTTGCGCACGCGTTCGCGGATCGTGCGCTTGCGCTCAGGCCGACGCATACGGGCGAGGACTTCATCCGAGCCGTGCTGGATCGGCATGTCGAGATAGGGCAGGATACGATCGTGCTGCGCCACCACTTCCAGCAGGCGGTCCGTGATTCCCGCCGAGTAGAGGTAGAGCATGCGGATCCACGGGACCGAAGTTTCGTTCACAAGCGCTTCAAGCACCTCGGGCAGCTTGATTCCGTCGCGGCGATCGCGTCCATAGTGCGCGAGGTCCTGCGCGACGAGGTTGATCTCTCGCGCGCCTTGCAGGTCCAGCAGTTGCGCCTCGCGCACCACTTCGTCGAGCGCAAAGGAGCGGTGCTTACCACGCATTAGAGGTATCGCGCAGAACGCGCAGCCATGGTCGCAGCCTTCGCTGATCTTGAGATAGCGCACGTGCGGCAGATCGCCTGCATACACGCGCACGCCCGGATGCAGATCTTCAGCCGCTGGTCCTAGCAGACCGCGATCATTCAGCTCCGGCACGAGTCGCTGCATTTCAGAGGAGCCGAGGAACAGGTCGACCTCGGGAAGCGCGTCGAGGAGCTCCTGCTTGTGGCGTTCGATCATGCAGCCGACCGCCACCACAGCCTGACAGCGGCCTTTGCTCTTGAAGCGCGCGGCTTCGACCATCGCGTCGATCGACTCCTTCTTTGCGGCATCGATGAAGCCGCACGTGTTGACGATGATCACGTCGGCCTGATCGAGCTGCGGAGTGTATTCCGCCGAGTAATCGGAGAGCTGCGCCAGGTAGCGCTCGCTATCGACGGTGTTCTTGTCGCACCCGAGGGTGATCAGACCGACTTTCACTGCGGGACGCGTGAGGCGGGACGCGGGAAGCGGGTCATCGGTAGTTACCGAATTTCAATTCGACGCCGAAATCTTTCGACCGCAGCAACGCGATTGCCTGCTGAAGATCATCGCGCGAAGGAGACGTCACGCGCACCTGATCGCCCTGGATGGCGGCCTGAACTTTCTTGAGTTTGGCTTCCTTGATTGCGGCCGCGACCTGCTTGGCCGTGTCGCCATCGAGCGCCAGCTTTAGCGCGACCTCGCGGCGAACGGTGTCGCCGCCCGCGGGTTTGATCTCACCCGGGTCCAGGTTCTTAACGGAGACGCCTCTGCGAATCAGCTTCGACTGGAGCACGTCCCAAAGCGCGTTCATCTTATAGTCGTTCTCGGCCGTGAGATTGATTTTGCCATCGGCACGATTGAGGTCGATGGTGGCCGGCGATCCTTTGAAGTCGTAGCGCTGGGAGATTTCTTTTTGCGCCTGATTGACGGCGTTGTCGACCTCCTGCAGGTCGACTCCGGTCGTCACGTCGAAAGATGCTTGTTGTGGCATGGCGGAAATCTAACTGTCGCGTGAGATGCGACCTTCGATAAGCCGCAATATTGTCGGTTTGTAAAATGTGGGTGCGAGCGGCAGAATTTTCTTGACAGCGTTCGCTCTAATACACATGTTTGCCGGTCAATTTTTTCCGCACACCTTGCGGAAATCACGTTACTGCAGAGCTTAGTGCGTTCCGACACCCGCCGAAAACCTTTTACACCCCCAGAGCAATGAACCTTAGAACCCCGCTTGTTGCGCTGTCCACCGCGGTCCTTTTCGCGGCATGCTCCACCGATCTCGCAGTTGCTCCGATGAAAGCTCCGACGGGTGCCAAACTCTCTGTGTCGACGGGAGGCGGACCCGGCAGCTATATCGTCCTCGTCAGAGGAAGCTCACTGTCGTCATTCGCCCAGAAAGTCGCCGCTCTTGGTGGGAGTGTGACCTACGCGAATGAGAAATTTGGATTCGCAACGGTGTCTGGGATCTCAGCCAGCGCCGCGACGCAGCTCGGTGCAATCAGCGGCGTGACAGACGTGCAGGCGGATGTGGCAATAACTCTCGAGTCGCCAGCTTCAGAAGTAGTCGCCGATGCCTCGCTGACAGGCGACCCATCGATCTCGAGCGTTACGAATCCGGCGGGAGCGATTTTGTTTGGCCGCCAGTGGAACATGCGGTTGATAAGCGCTCCAGCAGCGTGGGCCGCGGGCAAGCTCGGTAGCGCGGAGGTGCGAGTCGCGATCCTGGATACCGGTATCGATTACAACTCCCTGGATGCGAACGGCCTCGTCGATGGATCGCGGTCGACTTCGTTAATGGACAGCTACATTCGCAATCTGCAGAGTGCAGACACTCTCCTCGACACCACGCAAGTACTCGCACGCGCCGACAACCTGATTAGAGCGACCTACTTCCCTTCACGCGCTGCATACACTGACTTCAACGGTCACGGAACCAACGTCGCCTCTCAGGTCAGCAGCATCGGATTCGCCTTCGCAGGTGTAACGTCGAGAACGACGCTGATGGCTGTAAAGGTCCTGGGATCGAATGGAAGCGGCTCGCTCGGAACCGTTTTGGGCGGCGTCCTCTATGCGGCGGATCATGGTGCCGACGTAGCGAACATGAGTCTTGGCGGTGCGTTCTCCAAGTCGGGCAATGGACGGGCCCTCGGCATCATCAACAAGGTTTTCAATTACGCGAAGCAGCAGGGAATGTTGATCGTTGTCTCCGCGGGGAATTCAGGGATCGACATTCAGCACGACGGCAACCTGAACGTCAACTACTGCGATGCTCCGCACGTGCTGTGCGTTTCCTCGGTCGGTCTGGCCAGAGCGACGACTAACCCGGATGAGCCCGCGTTCTACACGAACTATGGCAAGAACGCAATCGGCGTTGCTGCGCCCGGTGGAAACGCGACTCTGGATGCAGCCGGGCATTTGGTTGCGACCCCAGGTTGGCCGTGGGGTGTCAGTCAGGCGTCGTGGGTATATGGCATGTGCGCGAAGAATGCACTCGCCGGCTTTACTGCGACCAACATTCCGGTTCTTCTCGGGTGTCAAAGCGGCGGCGCCTTCATCGGCTACATCGGGACAAGCCAGGCATCGCCGCACGTGGCCGGTCTCGCTGCGTTGCTGATTGCCGAGTACGGCAAGGGGAATCCGATGTTGATCAAGAAGCTGATCGAGCGCAGCGGTGATCCGATGGATCCTGATCTCGGCGGTGCGTTCGGCGACACCCGAATCAACGTCCAGCGCGCGCTCGGACTCTAAGCACCTTGTTTCGAATGAAGAACAGATTTGAGCCCGTCGGTTCGAGTCTGTTCTTTTTTCATCTTGTCCGCGCTGATGAGCAATTGACGCTCAATGCGAGGATTTCTTACCACCACCAGTTCTCAGGATGAAGCAATGAATCGACTTCGCCATCTCTCCCTTCTCGCGGCAGTGCTCGCCTTTGCAGCATGCGCCGAAGATCCCACCGCCACTCACCAGTTGACCATCGGCTCCGCCGCGAAAGGCGTCAGCCTCGCAGCGGGCATTGAGTTCGCACCGATCCACAAGTCTGAACCCCTTGCGTTGACTGCGGCTGATGCGCAGTCAGGAATTGTCACGCGTGACGCTAGAGGAGGAACCGCGGGCTCCAATCCTCCGAACATTCTTTACTGGGGCGGCGAAGTGATTCGCGATCAGAAGACGGTCGCCATCTATTACTCCCCCGACCGCATTTACAACAATGGTCCGCGACCCGGTAGCGTCGGCACAGCGACCCGCGATGGTTCGCTGATTGGCCACTTCCTCAGAAACATCGGCGGCTCGCCTTACTGGAACATCAATTCGACTTATTACCAGAACCACGGTGGCAACCTCGAGTACGTCAACAACTCGATGACATACACCGGTTTCTGGGCTGCCAACTCCGGTCCTCTCGATCTGAACGCGCCCGTCGCCGGGGAGCTCGTCTCCCAGGCAAGAATGGCGACGTTGATCGAGGAAGGTTTCGCCAGTGGCGCTATCACATACGATCCGAGCACGGTCTACATGATCTTCACCGGATCGGGCGTCAATCTCGGTGGTGGCTTCTCACGGACCAATCTGCAGTACTGCGCATGGCATTCCGCCTATCGCACTGCGGACGGCCGCATCGTCCAGTACTCCGCAATGCCCTACGACGCTGACTTTACGCCAGCGCATCCCTCGAACAATCCCGACGGCTTCCACTATCTTTGCGTCCCGCAGAATGGTGCGCCGAACGGGGACGTTGGCGCCGATGGAACTGTCAGCGCGATGATTCACGAGATCGAGGAGACTGCGACCGATCCGGTAAAGGTTTGGGACAAGAAATTCTTCTACGGCTGGTATGACGTCAATTTCGGCGAAAACGCCGACAAGTGCGCATATCACTACGGATCGACCCTGACTCGAAACGACCTTGGTTTCTGGAATCTGTCCGTCGGCGGCAAGCCCTTCCTGGTCCAGATGAACTGGGACAATGTCAAGATCCAGGGTTGCCTGATAGGTCGTTGACGCCAAGCTTTCAAAAAGAAGAACGCCCAGTCAATCGACTGGGCGTTTTTTTTAGCTTCGCGAACGCCGTTCTCCACGCCGCCGCTATTTCTTCGCCTTCTGATACGTGCCCATCAGCTCGCCCGAATCGAGGATGTGTCCCTTCATCGCGCGCTCGAGATCGGCTTTCGTCGCATCTCGCAAGCCGCTAAGCGTGGTGTCGAGTGCGTAGAGTTTGAAGAAGTAGCGGTGACGGCCGATCGGCGGGCAGGGTCCACCGTATTCCGTTTTGCCCCAGTCGTTTTTCCCCTGCACCGCTCCTGTCGGCATGCCTCCCCTGGAAGCATTTTCCGCCATCGAAGTCGTCTGGGACGGAATGTTGTATACGACCCAGTGCACATACACGCGCTGCGGCTTTGCCGGATCGGGCGCGTCAGGATCGTCCACAATCATCGCTACACTCTGCGCAGTGTCGGGCAACCCCGACCATGTGAGAGGAGGAGAAATATCCTTGCCCTCGCAGGTGTACTGCGATGGAATTGATCCACCTTGCTGGAACGCTGACGACGTCACTTTGATCGTCATTGGTTTGACTCCTGGCTAAGCAACTCCGACTGGATTGGCTCTCGTCATGCGGCTGATGGTCCAGATGACTCCCAGCGCGATGAGCGCGCCGCCCGCACTCGCGGCAATCGCCGAGCCAGGAGTGGCGTCTTTATCCGCGTATGCCATGACAGCGAATCCCGGCACGTAGGAGACGCAAATCGCCCAGACGATCGCCGTCTTCAAGCTCCAGCGTCGCCGCCGAATCAATCCGTAAGCGGTGAGCAGTCCGAAAACACCGTAAACAAAAACGCCAACCGTGACGGAGTGTTGTAAGGGCGTCTCTCCTTCACCCCATTCGGTCGATCCGTTGTAAACACCGAGTACGCCGGTGACGAGGAGAACGACTAGTGAGAGCGCGAAGGCGACTTTGCGCCCCATGAATCAGCCGAGGAACGACTCCAGCGACCGGCGCCGTGAGTTGTGGCGCAGCTTGAGCAACGCCTTTTCCTTGATCTGCCGGACCCGCTCGCGCGTGATCTGCAGCAGCGTGCCGATGTCCTCGAGCGTCATCGGGTCGGCGCCATCGAGACCGAAATACAGACGCAGGATCTTCGACTCGCGCTCCTTCAGCGAGGCGAGCGATTCCTCGATTGCCTCCGACAGCGCCTTCTCGAACGTGATCTCGTCAGGCGTCGGATTCATGTTGTCCGGCAGGTAATCGAGCAGTCGATTATCCTCGCCCGGAGTCATCGGCGCGTCGAGCGAGAGATGCACCTGCGAGATCATCATCGTCTTGGCGACTTCATCCTCGCTGATGTCGAGGCCTTCGGCGATCTCGGTGTTGCTCGGCTGCCGCCCGAGCTCCTGCAACAGACTGCTGGCGCGCTTGCCAATGCGATGGAGCGTTCCGGCGCGGTTGAGCGGCACGCGAACAATGCGCGATTGCTCGGCCAGTGCCTGCAGAATCGACTGCCGGATCCACCACACAGCGTACGAGATGAACTTGATTCCTTTCGTCTCGTCGAATTTGTGCGCGGCGCGAATCAGGCCGAGGTTGCCCTCATTGATCAGATCGGAGAGCGAGACTCCCTGGTTCTGATATTTCTTGGCGACGGAGACGACGAAGCGGAGGTTGGAGCGAACAAGAGTGTCCAGCGCCTCCTGATCGTTCTGGCGGATACGCTTCGCGAGCTCGACCTCCATCTCGCGGCTGATGAGGGGAAAGGCGCTGATGTCCCGCAGGTACTGATCAAGCGATCCTTCGTCGACGGTCGATTTCCGATTCGTCGAAGCCTTCATAGCGATAGCGTCACCCTCTCCCGGAAATAGAGAGAAAGCACCGTGTCCGGGGTTTGCGGTTTAGTGCAAACTGTGGACTAGTGTACGATCTCTCCGAAGCGCTTCCACCGTAGACGCGTCAACCAATCCAGCCGATCGCCGGTGTCGGGCGCGTAACTATAATAGACCACTATCGGCTGGCCGCGCACAAGAGAGTCGGCCACGAAGCCCCAGTATCTCGAATCGGACGAATTGTCTCGATTGTCGCCGAGGACGAAGTAGTCATGAGGAGGGACGACCAGAGGGCCCCAGTTGTTACGCGATGGATGATAGTTGTCGACTGCCGCGTGGCCCACCAGATACGCCGTCTGCCAGCGGAATTCATCGTCGGATTGATCGGGTTCGGCCGGCGTGTGCTGAACGTAGTCCTCGCTCACCGGACGCCCGTTACGAATCAGCTGGGCCTCGTGCATTTCGAGCGTATCACCCGGGATGCCAACGATTCGTTTCACGTAATTGAGCCGCGGATCGACAGGGTACGTGAAGACGATGACGTCACCGCGGCGCGGGGCGTGAAGGGCGGGAAGTTTTCGCCCGCTCCCCGGAATTCCGGCTCCGTACACCAGCTTGTTGATAAGCAGGAAATCACCCTCGAACAGAGTGTGCTCCATGCTGCCGCTGGCGATCTTGAAAGCCTCGACGCCAAAGGCCCGGATGACGATGAACAACGCCAGCGAGACGACGATGATCTTCGCCCAGTGCGCCAAAAAGGAAAGCCCGCCACCGGTACGTCTTCGGTTGGCCAGCTGGAGCGCGTGACGTCGTTTTTCCTCGTATCCTTCCATGGTCCGTCTATACCGCGGTTGTCAGTCCGGCGTTCCCAGGTATGTGTCGATCTGAGCTCGCTGCAGCGTTCCGGAAAAGTCGGCGTATCCCACCTTGGTCTCCGAGTAAAACTCGTAAACCTCCCAGCCCCCTTCACGGTGACCGTTTCCGGTCTGTTTGACGCCGCCGAACGGTAAATGCGCCTCTGCCCCAATCGTCGGCGCGTTCACGTACGTGATTCCGTTGTCGAGCTCATTCAGCGCGCGAAATGCCGTGTTCACATCCCGCGTATAAATCGAAGACGACAGACCGTACTTCACGTCATTATTTACCGTAAAGGCCTCGTCGGCATCCTTGACGCGAATGACCGAAAGAACCGGACCGAAGATCTCTTCCTGCTCCAACCTGCTGCCCGCTTTCACATTCGCGAAAATCGTCGGTTGAAAGAAGTTGCCCCTGGCCAGCTTATCCGGCCGCTCACCGCCGGTAACCAGCTTCGCCCCTTCAGACTGACCAATATCGACGTAAGTCTCGACCTTCCGCACCGCGTCTTCGTTGATCAGCGGGCCAACGTCCGTCCCTTTCTTGCGGCCATCGCCGAGCTTGAGCGACCTGGCGCGATCCTCGAGCATGCCGAGGAACTTGTCGTGGACCTTCTTCTGGATGATTAGACGACTGGTCGCCGTGCAACGTTGCCCCGTCGTCCCAAACGCGCCCCACAGCGCACCCTCCAGCGCGAGATCCAGGTCAGCATCGTCCATCACGATTTGCGCGTTCTTGCCGCCCATCTCCAGCGACAGCCGCTTATGCAGGCGACCGCACGTCTCCCCGACAATCCGTCCGGTCTCAGTGGATCCAGTGAACGAGATGAGCGGAATGCCGGGATGGTCGACGATCGCAGCTCCGACATCTTCCCCGCGTCCATGGACGAGCTGAATGACGTCAGGCGGCAAACCTGCCTCGAGCAGAATCTCCACGAGAAGAGTTCCCGTGTGGGGCACATCCTCCGCCGGCTTGAAGATCACCGCGTTTCCGCAGACCAGGGCGGGAAACATTTTCCAGGTCGGAATCGCCATTGGGAAGTTGAACGGACAGATGAGCCCGGCAATCCCAATCGGCCGGCGGTAGCTCATCGCCCACTTGTTGCGTAGCTCACTCGGCACAGTCCTGCCGAACAATCGACGTCCCTCGCTCGCGGCGTAGTAGGCTGTATCGATTCCCTCTTGCACATCACCGCGCGTTTCGGTTAGCGGCTTCCCCATTTCGCGAGTCATCGCGTCGGCGATTTCTTCCTTACGCTTTGTCATGATGTCGCCGACCAGGCGCAGCACGTCGCCGCGGGCGGGCGCGGGAGTCCGCCGCCACCGCGCAAATCCACGCCTCGCGCTCTCCACAGCCCTGTCGACGTCACGCCGATCAGACAGCGGGAATTTGCCGACGACATCACCGCGGTCAGCAGGATTCCGGTTGTCGAAGTATTCCTCCGACTCGGGCGCTACCCATTTACCGCCGATGAAATTGCTAAACTTTTTCATGTCTACTCTTAGTAATTCGTAAGTACGTATTCCCCGCTCACCGCTTCCCGCTTCCCGCCCTCAACTATGCTCGCGCGATAGCGAGTAACGCTCGATCTTCTTGTAAAGATTGGAGCGCGGCATTTCCACCGCACGTGCCGTTTCGGACACGTTCCAGTCAAACTCGCGCAGCTTGTTGAGCAGGAACGCGCGCTCGGCGGCGTCCTTGAACTCCTCGAAGGTCCGGCACTGCGCGAGTGATGCCAAACCTGCGTCGTCCAGGGCACGCTGGCCCGCCAGGCGATCTATGTCGCGCGCGGTGATCTGCGCATCCGGGGCCAGGATCAGCAGACGCTCGACAGTGTTCCTCAGCTCGCGGACATTTCCAGGCCAGTCGAGCGAGCCCAGTCGCTCCAGCGCATCCGGGGAAAACGAGCGCGGCGGAATTCCCTCCCGCGCCGAGAGCGTTGACGCAAAGTATTGCGCGAGCAGAGGAATATCCTCGCGTCGCTCGCGAATCGGAGGCACGTGAATCGGCACGACGTTCAGGCGATAGTAGAGATCTTCGCGGAATTTCCCGGCGGCGATCTCATTCTCCAAAGTCTTGTTGGTCGCGGCGATCACCCGCACGTCAACGGAAATTGGCTTCGAACCGCCGATACGAGTTATCACATTGTCCTGCAGCACGCGCAGAACCTTGGCCTGCGCCGCCAGGCTCATGTCGCCGATTTCGTCGAGGAAGAGCGTTCCCTTGTTCGCCTGCTCGAACTTGCCGGCGCGATCGGAGACTGCTCCCGTGAATGACCCCTTCATGTGCCCGAACAGCTCACTCTCGATCAACTCTCCAGGGATTGCCGCGCAGTTCACTTCAACAAATGGTTTGGTGGCGCGCGGCGATTGACGATGCAGTGCGCGGGCAACGAGCTCCTTGCCCGTTCCGTTTTCGCCAGTGATCAGAACGCGCGCTGGTGTGGTGGCGACTTTCTCGATCTTCTCCATCAGCGCCCGCATGACGGGACTCTTGCCGACGATCTCGAACGGCGCATCGATCGACTGCTTTAGCCGCTCGTTCTCCTCCTTCAGATCCAGATTGACGAGCGCGTTCCGCAGCATCACCAGAATCCGATCGGTATCGAGCGGCTTCTCGAGTATCTCGTAGGCACCAGCCTGCGTCGCCTCGACGGCAGTGCGGATAGTGGCGTGACCGCTGATCATCACGACGAGGGCCGTTGGATCGAGCTCGCGAATTTTCTTCAGAGCTTCCATGCCATCCATGCCGGCCATCTTCACATCGAGAAACACGAGGTGCGGCCGCCACTTCTGGAATTCGGCAATTCCTTCGGCTGCATTCGCCAGGGTATGGACTTCGTAACCCTCATACTCGAGCAACTGGCCGAGCGCGGCACGGATGCCCTGCTCGTCGTCGATAACGAGTATGCGTCTGCTCACCGCACGCTCTTGTAGAGAGTGATTTTGCCGTTGGCAATTCGCACATCTGAAATGTACGAAGGCATGACCACCGGTAGTGCGTCCTCTGACACCCCGGAGACGGGATTTTTTTTCTTTATTTCCGCTACGAGCCTTCTCTGCAGCGCGGCAGGCACATCGAACTTGCCAAGTTTCATTTCCTCGACGCGAAACTCGCCGAGTCCCGGATGAAGCATATGGATCGTGCCGCCGATGAGCACGCTGTCCCGTTCGCCGAGCAGCATGCGGATCGAGCTGAGCGAGCGCGAGTCTCCGAAGTCCTTCCATGCAACTTCGGAGCGAATGTAAAGGCGGTTGCCGACCACAGCCGCCTGCGCGTTCGTCGCTGAAGGGGGCAGCTGCCGACTCACCAGCGACAACAGGTACGATCCTGCCTCAGCTGGAGTCAGGTTGACGAAGACGGGGCCGGATGGGCGATTGAACGCCTGGATGGCGGCGTTTCCTCGCTCAGCATCGGCAGGAGTGAATGATTGCCAGCCGCTGTTGGCCGATCCAGTTGCAACGTCGATGGCGGCAGCGTTGTCGGCGGTCGGCGATTTCTTCTCGTCAACGCGGGCGTACCAGTACCAGGCAGCGACCAGCAGAACGATGATGATCAGCAGACAGCCCAGGCGGCGGAAAAAGCCTCTCATTTTGGTCTAGCTTGAGGGTTGAACAACGAGGGAGAATACCCTCGCACAACCCATGCACGCTAGTTGCCGGGGCCGCCGCGTTCGCCGCGACCTTCGCCCTCGCCGCGGCGCAAGCCAGGCGTCTTGATGCTGTCCGGCACCTTTGCCCACTGCGCAGGCGTCAGAATCGATTTGGCATCGTTGATCGCTTGTGTCGCGAGCTTGCGACCCTCGGAAATGGACGGCTGAACCTTGGCGAAGACCGTCATCGGATCGGGATTCTTGACGGTCGAGTCACCAAGAATGTTTGCAACTTTGTCGATCAAAGAATCCGATCTCACTTTGAACGCATCACCCGCCGCCTGCAGCTTGGTAATCTGATCGGGCGTCAGCTCTAGCTTGGCCGAATCGTTGATGGCGATGATGTCGAGGAACGCGTTCGGCACGAGACGCGTCATGCGGGCCTTCAGCGCCTCCGGGTTCATCCGTCCCCCGCGCCCACCTCCGACGACGGTGTTGAACTGCTGGCGTGCGGGATCCGTCCCGAGCGTAAGGCGCCCCTGAATCGAAATCTGAAACGGAACCCGGAAAGCGTTCCGTGTTCCGTTCGTGGTGCCGAAATGCTCGTTGACCTGATACTGGTATGTATTGGTCGCTGGATCGAACCCACGCACATAAAGCAGCGTGCGGTCGGGGAACGACGGTTGTCCCCAACCGTGGAGATGATCGTTGCCGTGGACCAGCTGGTCGAGTCCGGTGAGCGCGTTCATCGTCGACACTGAAATCGTCAGCCGACGATCGAGGCCGAAGCCGGCCGGTCTGATGTTCGCCTGCAGATCGAGCGATGGAGACCATGGAGTGGAGCAACTGCTGCGATCCGCAACTTTGCCCATTTCGCCAAGGAGACAGTCACGCGCCCGCGCTGATGTGTTGGCGAGCAGCCGCGTCATTCCATTGGCAACCGCGGTATCACCGCGCGCCAACGCATCAGTCGGATTGAAGACAAACGCGCGATCGTTGAACCGGCCGTCACCGTTGATGTCGCCGCCGACCATGGGGGAGAAGAATCCCCCCGAGACAGCGCGACCGATCGCCGTGAGCTCGAACGCGGGCTTGATCGGATACGTAATCGTCGCCAGCAGCGCGTGTCGGCGCCCGTTGTCACTGCGTCCCCACTCGACGACGTTCGGATTGCCGGCGGTTGATCCCGCTGTTCCGCCAAAGCCCTGGGCGAATCCTTGTGCAAAGCCCTGTGACTGATCGTACGAGCTGGTCAGGGTGTACGACGCATTCAGTAGAATTCCCTTTGTCGTCAATCCGTTGAGTCCAAAGGTCAGTTGCCTGGTATTCGATTTCAGGTTCGACGTTATCTGGTTGACGCTGCCGAACTCGGGATGCAGTCGAGAGGCAAGCAGGGACACCGCGCCGGTGGACGGAAAGATCGCGTTCGCCGGCGCGTATACGGGCCGATTGCCTTCGTTCGAAAGGCTGAACTTGGGAGCCGTATCGAGATTGATGTCTGTCTGGCCGGTCTGTGATAGCCCAAGGGCGTAACCGGCATCGATCGAGAACGAATAACGATCCCAGAACCGTCGGTTGAGTCCAATTGATGCGCGCCACGCGCGCGGTACGGAGAACGAAGGATCGAAGACGGTGACGTTGCGGCGCTGATTCGCAAAGATCGGCGCGCCGCCATTGCACGTTGTCGGAATCGTCGAGGGATCGCTGAGGTATGAGGCCCAGTCCGGGGTCGGGGCGGCGGGGCCGACACAGGTGAGAATGGCCTGACCGTTGTTCAGACCGGTCGCGTTGAGCGCCGTCGCGAATAGCTGCGCCGGGGCCGTGCCGCGAAACTCGCCGAACCCACCACGCAAGGTGAGGGGCGGGGGTCCGAATTGCGATTCGCCGATGAACGCGCTGAACCCGATACGGGGACTGACTCTGAAATCAGTCGGCAGATTGTCGGTGCGCCGGCCAAAGGTCGACTCGACTTCAGGATTGTATTCTGGCTTGTCCGGATAGCGCGAGCCTTCCGCGCGCACACCGTACGTCACCTGGAACTGAGGACTCACTCGCCACGAATCACCCAGGTAGCCGCCGAAGTTGTCGGTGGCAGACTGTTGATCGCGGGCGAACAGCGTGCGGGTAAACTGTGTCGGAATTCCGGCGTCGAAGTCCGCCAGCGAATTGAAGTAGAATGTGCCGAAGCGATTCGGTATGAAGCCGACCGAGCTGCGCTGCTCGTTGATCAAGCCGCCAAGCTTGAATCGATGTCCGCCGGCAGTGGTGAGGCGCGAGATTTCGTCGCTGATCTCAAGTAACGTGGATCTGGTTTCCTGCGGCAGCGAAGGATTGCCGCCGAACTGCAGCGTAGAGATCGCGCTGCTGCCGTTGTCCAAAATCGACGAGATCACTACCCGCCCGTCCGGCACCGTCAGATAGCCGTTAGTGTTGCGGTTGTCGACGGATCTGTAGCCGCGCAGCTCGTTGATGAACATTCCGAAGTGCGAGGTAAGCGTCAGCATCCCGCCGCCGCCCGAGCCTCTGAGATCGCCGCCGCTGTGTGGCAATGCGAGGGCATTGAGCCGTGAGCCGAGCTGCGTATTACCCCGCCAGTCGCCGCGCAACATCAGTGAATGATCCTCGGCGAGATTGTAGTCGACGCGGACCAGCGCAGAGGTGTTGTCGTTCAGGCGCTGATCGGGCGCGAGCGGTGACGTGAGCGGCAATCCATAGCGTTCGACGATGCCAAGAAAACGCGACACCGAATCCGGATTGGTGCCGAGTCGCTCGAGTGTGAGCGGATCTGCCGCAAGCAGTGAAAGCAAAGGATCGGTGCGACGCGAGAAGCTGAGTGCGCCAAAGGTGAAGAGCTTGTTCTTGATGATCGGCCCACCGACGCCGACGTTGATCTGATTCTGATTGTATTTCTGACCGAAGGCGGCGCTCGAGTCGTCGACGAACTCGAGGTTGGGATCGCGGTGCTGGTAGCTAAACGCGCCCTGCAGGTTATTCGTCCCGCCCCGGGTCGTTGACGCGACCTGACCGCCGGTGAATTGTCCGCGCGCCACGTCGTAGGTGTTCGTCACCACGCGCGTGTTTCGCACTGCCTCCGACGGGACGCTGCCTGCGCCGAATGTCAGTCCATCGAGCGTGATGCTGTTCTGATTTGCCGGCTGGCCCGCAACGTTGAACGAGGCTTTCGTACTGTCGGTGCCCGGAACCTGAATCACTCCCGGCGCCAGCGCCGCGAGCGCCGTCAGATCGCCGGCATCGACGGGCAATCTGTTGATCAGGTTGGGATTGAGATTCCTTTCGGTGCTGCCAGGCTCCGGTCGCTGATCCTGATTGCGGGGCCGATTGGCGCGCACCTGCACGGTCGCCAGCTGAGTGGCGTTGCGACCCATGACAATGTCGGTGATTAACCGATCTTCTTCGCCCTGTCGGGAGATGGTGCGCGTGACCGGCTCCATGCCGATGGCGCGAACAACCAACCGATAGCTGCCGCCACCATCGGGGAAGATGATCGTATAGCGACCGTCAGCATCGGTGGTCTTCGTGCGCGTGATACCCGTCTCGAGCGAGGTGGCCTCGATGCGCGCGCCCACGACCGCCTGGCTATCGACGCCGGAGATCTTGCCCATCAATATGTCCGTGGTCGAGCCGACCTGCGCCTGCACGCCCATGGGGGCGAGCAGCACGGCGAGGGCGATCAGCACGAAACGCGACTTTAGCATCACTCAGTCCAGCTCACGAATTCGAAGTTTGTTCTACCGTCTGGATTCTTACGCTTCCCGCACCTCGTTTGCTGGGCGTTGCGAGCCCAGGCATCTCGGTTTGGGTCGAGGCTGGGTATCCTCTTCGGCGGCTAGCTCGCTTACACGCGCGAGAGTGATTCTAGTCGGCTTAGAAAGCTGACTCGCGCGCTGCGCTGCCCGCATACGATGATGAATGCTCGCGGCGGTGAGATCGGCGGCGCTGGTTGGCATCGACGCGTACGACGTCACTGTCGAGGTCGACGCTGCGCAAGGGCTGCCACAATGGACGATCGTCGGGCTCGCTGCGGGCGCAGTCAAAGAGAGTCGCGAGCGAGTCGGTGCCGCGTTGGTCAACTCGGGGTTCAAGGTTCCGCCGCGTCGCATCAC
Organism: Gemmatimonadaceae bacterium; assembly: GCA_036377095.1. Lineage (GTDB taxonomy): Bacteria > Gemmatimonadota > Gemmatimonadetes > Gemmatimonadales > Gemmatimonadaceae > UBA4720. The sequence goes on along the minus strand of DASUZC010000208.1, from coordinate 9,932 downwards.
TGTTAACCTTGCGCCTGCCGATGTGCGCAAGGAGGGCACGGCGTTCGATCTGCCGATTGCGATTGGCATCCTTGTCGCGACGGGGCAGCTCGAGGCAGGAACTGTCGCCGCGCGAATGTTCGTCGGGGAGCTCGGGCTCGACGGCTCACTGCGCACGATGCGCGGTGCGCTCTCGATAGCGCGGCACGCGTTGCGTGCGGGAGTGGCCACCCTCGTACTCCCGACCCCGAACGTCGCGGAAGCGGCGAGAGTGAGCGCGTTGAATCTTTCCGCTCCATCATCACTCTGCGACCTCGTGCGTGATCTGCGAACAGGCTCGCTTCCGCCGGCGCGTGATGTCGCGAACGTTCCGAAATCAAACGGCGACGCAACCGACTTCGCCGACGTAGTTGGCCAGCAAAGCGCGAAGCGCGCACTTGAAGTAGCGGCGGCCGGCGGACACAACCTGTTGTTGGTTGGGCCGCCGGGCGCGGGGAAAACCATGCTCGCCCGACGAATGCCGACGATTTTGCCCGCGCTCGCGGAAGACGAGGCACTCGAGGTGATCGCGATCCACTCGGTCGCCGGTGTCCTCGCGCACAGCAGCGTCAGCGAAGGTACGCGTCCATTCCGCGCGCCGCATCATTCCATATCGAGCGCCGGACTCATTGGCGGTGGATCGCTGCCGCGTCCTGGCGAAGTAAGTCTCGCGCACCACGGTGTCCTGTTCCTCGACGAGATGCTCGAGTTTCCGCGCCACGTGCTCGAAGGATTGAGACAGCCGATGGAAGATGCGAAGGTTGTCATTGCCCGCGCCGCGCAAGCCGTCACCTACCCCGCGCGGTTCACTCTCATCGGCGCGTCGAACCCGTGTCCATGCGGAAAGGCAGCCGATCCGACGGGGGCCTGCAATTGCAGCGCGGGTGATATCGAGCGCTACAACGCAAGGATTTCCGGCCCACTCGCCGACAGAATCGACATGCACGTCACGGTCGGAGCAGTCGCACTTCGCGACCTGAGCTCAAAGGGAAACGGCGACTCCTCAGCATCGATTCGCGCGCGCGTCGAGCGCGCCCGCGCGACCCAACGAAAGCGATTTGCCAACAAGCCCGGAATCTCCTGCAACGCCTACGCAATCGGCCGCTGGCTCGACGCCCACACACCCGTGCACGCGGAAGCGAGAGCACTCCTGCAAACCGCCGCCGAACGCCTCGGCTTGTCGGCACGCGGCTACCACAGAGTTCTTAAGGTTGCCCGCACAATCGCCGACCTCGACGATCAACTTGAGCTGGGACCAAACCACATAGCCGAAGCGCTCCGCTACCGCCCGAGATCCGAACCAACGCCAGTCGTCGCCGGTGCGGGGACAGGTGCCGACGAATAGCTGCAGCAGCGTCGTTCAGCGCGCAGTTAAAGATCTCGACGGGAGAGGCGGTGTGTCCTCGTAGCCGGCGTCTCGCGTAGCAAGAGACTCGCGCGCGCAGTTGTCGTTTGCGCGCGAGGCTCGCCGCGTGTAAGCGAGTAGCCGGCGAAGAGGATACACCGCCTCGACCCAAACCGAGATGCAAAGGCAACGCGCCAACAACAAAAAGCAGAAAGGCGGAGCGCCCTTGCGGGACGCTCCGCCTTTTAGTCTCCGCTCCTGACCCCGGTTAGGAGGCCAGGAGGAAGAAGGTGCTTACTCCTGCGGTGGTACTACGATCCTGTCGCTGCCGATCGTCACGATACGGAAGTCATCGCGACGGTTCTGCTGCCAGCAGGCTTCGTTGTGCTCGGTGCAAACCGGGCGCTCCTCGCCGTACGACACGAGGTCGAAGCGATCTGCCGCAATGCCGTGGTCAACGAGGTACCGCTTGGCGGAAGCCGCACGGCGCTGGCCGAGGGCCAGGTTGTACTCGTCGGAGCCACGCTCGTCAGCATTACCCTCGATACGGATTCTCATGCCCGGGTTGGCCTGCAGCCACGGGATCTTGCGATCGAGTGTCGCAGCCGCATCCGGTCTGATCGTCGACTTGTCGAAGTCGAAGTAGATCGGGCCAGTGATCGCGGCGGTGTCAACCAGTGCCACTACTGGAGCTAGGCAAGCCGGATCCGCAGCCGTGATGTTCGGGTTGTACTGGCACATTGCCGGCGGCGGCGGTGGCGGAGGCGGCAGCGGCGGAGCAACGCAGTTCGGGCTCGAAGCAGGAATGCTTTCGAGACCGGCGTACGTGCACATAACCTCCGGACGCGCACCACCGAGCAGGAAGCTCAGTCCACCACGCAGGTGGATGTTCATGTTCGCGTTGTTCTCGTGGTTCGGCATGTAGTCGAGAACGCCGTCGAAACGAAGCGCGGTACGATTGGCGACGCCGAGACGAATGCCCGCCAGCGCACTGCCACCGTAATTGTAGTTGTAGCCGACGTCGTTGCCGGCAGCATTCTGGAACTTGTAGCTTGTGCGAGTGGCACCGGCTCCGATGATGAACTGGCTTTGCCGGTTCATGAAGCGGAACAGCGGGAAGTTGTAGTTCAAACGCGCCGCGAACGCATGCGCATTGACATCAGTGATGCCGTTCGCTGCGAACTCGTTGCTCTGCGGCGAATAGTAGCCGTCGCCTTCGAGCTCCCACCGTGGATCCGAGAGGAACACGCCAACGCGACCGCCGTAACCGAAACCGTCTTCGGCAACCGCTACACCGTCGATTCCGGCGTGATCGTCGAAGAAGGTCCACTGTCCGAAGCCGCCGATTTCAACGGTTCCCGGAAGAGGAGCATCCAACTCGTCCCACCACTTGTACGGCGCCCACATAACCGGATTGGACGTCGCTCCGCCGCCTAAAAGGTTGCGGAGATCTGGTGAGATCTGGAGTCCGGCCTGTGCGCCAAAGTCAAACCTGCCGTCGTTGGACGGGAAGTAATTGAGCAGTCCATCGACGCGCAGCGAGACGCCACTGAATCCAAGGTTAAAGCCTACGAGTCCGTTGCCGCCGAACTGGTAGATCGCGCCACCCTGGTTCTCGTCACCGCGGAAGTTCTGCAACACTCCGCCGGCGCCGATGTGGATGGAAGGAAGATTTCCCAGCGGGAAGCTGTAAACGATACGCGCCGAAAGGTTACTTCCCTTTACGTCGCCGCCCGGTATGCCGATTCCATTATAATCGGCGCCAGTCGCAGCCTGCGCAGGGATGTATTGGCCGTCCATTTCGAGATTCCAGTTCGGAGCAATGAAGGCGCCGACCCTTCCGCCGTAACCGATCGAATTACCAAAGTCGGTGTTCAGCCCCCACTTGCTATCGAATTTCGTCCACGAAACGAACCCTCCTACCAGCAACGTACCGGGCGACTGTGCTGCCGCCGATCCGCCGAGGAGTAAGGCCGTCATCGCGCAGACGGTCCAACTTCTTCTCAACATGATTGGTTCCTCTGAAAAGGTGGAGATACTTTTACAGCGGTTACCGCGGTTGCACGTTGCGCTCGTGAGGCAGGATGTATGCCCAATGAATGCGTTAGCACTCTTCAGACCCTCCCTCCTCACAAACGGACAAACTAGCAAGTCTTTGCGGAGACGCTAGTGATGCAGGTCACAAAAAACAGCGCAACAAACATTCGTCACGCCCCGCCGATTTGTGGCACGGTACCCGTACTCGTCGTGGCCAAATCGGCTTGCAAGTGCCACGCCAGCTAGGGGCCCTTCCCAGGAATGCGTAGTTGAACGCAATTGAGCCCGGTTAAGGCCGCAAATTGGCCACACGGCGCCACCAGGATCCGCGTTGTCGCGCCAGAACTCTGTCAGCGGCTGTCTTCCAGGCTTCTTTCATTGCTGCCCCGTCGGCAAACCGGTCCTCCGGTCGCGCTGCGAACGCGGTGCGAAACCATGTCGCGATCACATTCGGGAATGGCGCGACATCAACGCGCTCACTGAGCTGACGTGCAAGTATTGCTTTCGCGTCGTCCTCGCCGAAAGGCGTATCTCCCGTCAGCGCGAAGTACACGATCCCGGCCAGGGCGAAATAATCCGCCGCCGGCCCCTGCGCCTCTCCCAAGAGCTGCTCCGGCGCAGCGAAAGCAGGCGTACCGGTAGTACCAGGAGTATCCTCACCCGTTACGTTAGCGATACCAAAATCGGTAATGCGCCAGCGCTGATAGCGGTCGATGAGAATGTTCTCAGGTTTGAGATCGCGGTGCAGGATGCCGTTTGCATGCGCCACGATCAATGCATCGAGAATCTCTTCGACCTGCGTCGCGATCTCGCCCAGCTGTCGCGGTCCCGAGCTGGCAACGAGATTCGCGACGCTTCCCTCCTCCGCCAGCTCCATCGTATACCAGGCCAGATCCCCGCTGGAGTCCCAGTCGTAGATCGGCACGATCGCCGGATGCGCCAGCTGCGCGGCCAGTCGCGCTTCTCGCCAGAACGAGCGCACCGCTTTATCGTCGCGCGCGACTGCCGGATGCAACGCTTTGAGCGCAACCTCACGCTCGAGCGACAGGTCGCGCGCGCGCCAGACTGTTCCGAAGGCACCGCTCCCGAGTTTGGAAAGAATCTCGTAGTCGTCGCCAACCGCCCAGCGCATGCGAGCTTCGGCGGAGTCACCGAAGCCACGATCTGGCTCCCCACGAATCATCACTGAGCGCGACGGCTCACCGCGCTCCACTGCGCGAAGCAGCATTGCCAGCGATGGAAATCGATCGTCGGGATTCGCTGATAACGCGCGGTCGAGCGCGGTAGCCAGCGTCTCGGGCGTCTCGGGCCTCACCAGTTTGAGCGGTGGGACGCCGCGCTTTGGCGGTGGCTCACCGCTCAAAGCTGTAAAGCACATCGCCGCCAGCTGCCACTGGTCGCTGGCAAAGGTCGGCGCCCACTCCTTTGCTTCCCACTCGGGGGGAGTGACTGACAGTTCCGACCGCAGTGGTCGCGTCGGATCGCTGGATCGCATGTCGAGTGGACCGCTACCCGGTCGGACACCCGGCGGGATCGCGCCGCGCGGTACAGCCCACTGCCACTCCAGCATCCACAATCGTCCGGTGGGAGTGGTCCACAGCGCGTCTCCGTTGAGACCGCCGTGCGCGATCCCCGTTTCGTGCAGATAGGCAAGCGTCGAGCACCCTCCGCGCAGCAACTGCAACACGTATGGAATGTCGGCGAGCCCAAGGCGAGCAATTCGCGCGCGCACGGTCTCACCGGTAATCCATCTTCGCAGATAACCGGGCCCGCGCCGGAATTCCCGATACGATGTCCAGTAGTGGTAAGTCGTAGGAATCGAGGGATGACTGCGGTGCGCGAGCTGTTTTGCTTCCTCGAATAGCCACGCGCCGTGTGCGGGGTCTGGGGCGGTGACGAGCGAAAGAGACCGACCGAGTGCATCCAGCACTTCCTGATAATGCCGGTAGTCACCAATCATCCCGCCCGGTCCCCAGCTCCAGTCGGGAGGCAGCTGCCAATCGACGATGTGCCGCGGCAAGACTTTCGTCGCGCGGGGCGTGACGACTCCACGGCTCACGCCTCCGCTCACGCTGCACTCCGTGCCAGTACAATCATCACTCTCGTGCCGACTCCTTCTTCGCTCGTTATTGCAATCTCGCCACCCCACGCCTCGATCAGACGCCGGCTCACCGCCAGGCCAAGTCCGCTGCCGGTGGTGCGAGTAGAAAAATGTGGCTCGAAGATACGCGGCATCACAGACGCGGGAATCCCTGAGCCGTTGTCCACCGTCGCGATGGTCACACTCCGATCTTCCTCGCGAACTGTAATCTCGACGCGTCGCGCGCCGGCGAGGCGAGCATTCTCGAACACGTTGAGTAATACATCGCGCATCTCGTCCTTGCGCGCCATCGCCCACAGTGAACGGTCTGCGCCGCGCAGGTGCCATTTGATTTTTCGATCGCCCATTTGCTCGAGACCGACAACGTCCTTCACCACCGCCGCCACATCGACAGGTTCAGCGGCCGGCAGGTCGGCTGGCGCGCTGCCGTACTTACTGAACGAGCGCGCGATCTCATCGAGCCGATCGATCTCCGAGAGTATGCGGCGCACGTTCTCGTTGAGCACGTCGTCGAAATCGATGCGCGGATCGGTGCGCGCGCGGCGCAGATGCTGGACCCCGAGCCTGATCGGAGTCAGCGGATTCTTGATCTCGTGCGCGACCTGACGAGCCATCTCGCCCCACGCCAGCACGCGCTCGGCGCGGGCAACCTCGATCCGGCTCAGCTCCAGATCGCGGGCCAGTCGCCGGGCAGCGATCCCACTCAGCCACAGGGCCGCCAGCGCGCCCAACGCCGTCGCGAGCAGGACTAGAATTCCCAGATCGCGACGCCGGCGATCGAGTACGAGATCGTCGCTGCGTGCGGGCGCGGCGAGTACGAGATGCTCGTTGACCGGACCGAGCGCGGTGGTGAATCCAAACAGCGTTCGAGCGGCGCCGAGATGCGCCTCCCACGCCGCGTCCACCTCACCGGCTGTACCAAGCCGGAGCTGCACCGGTGGCGGCAGAGGGCGACCAATCGGCGACAGCACGTCGAGCAGGCCGTCGCTGGTGCGCGCAAGCATACTATTAGTGTACAAAAAGAGTGGTGTCTCGAATCTGCGCGCAGCGCCAGGAAGCTGCTGGTAGTCGTTTCCGGAGACTACTGCGCGAAGAGTCTCGTGTACCAGAACCTCGCGCGTCTGCAAGTCGTCACTGCGCAGCCGCTGATACGACCAGACTGCGAAGGCGATCGCCGGAATGACGAAGAAAGCAAAAAGAGCGAGCGTCAGCCGCGCATGATATGTGTAGATCCAGCGGGCGGCACGAACGCGCAGCCAGCGCAGGAAACCTCTCTCCGCCGCTGCCGCGAGCAACCAGAACAACCCAGCGACGAGCAAGTCGAGCAACAACACCAGAACGCCGCGCTCGGCACGCGTCCACACCGATCGCAGGTCTATTTCCACGTGCGCGCGCATCGTTCCCGAGCTGGTCGATATGAGTCGATCCCCGTGCAGCTCGTCACCTGTGCGATGCCAGCGTACGCGTGCCGTATCCGCCTGAACAGCGGGGGACACATCTGTAAGAACAACGAAGTAGGGCGGATCGCCACCCGAGGGCTGGGCCATGCCGAGCAAGGCAGCGTAAGGATTCGACGCGAGCAGCCTCGTGCGCGGTAGAACGAGGATCGATGTCGCACCACCGCTCGTGTCACTTACCGTCGCCAGGATTTGCACGCCAGTCGGACCGAGCACGCTGCCGAGCACCGGCTGCCTGGTGGTAAGCGCCTCCCGGACTGCGCGCACGATTGTCGGCGAGTCAGCTTGTGCGGGCACCACGGCGAACTCGGCGATCTGATTACCAGACCGATCCCATGATGACAGTGCGGCAGGGTATTCAGCCGCTGCCAAATCAGAGGACGCGTATGCCTTGAGTAAATCTGCGCGGCTCACGGGTTGTGGAGACCCGGCGAGCGAGTTCACGAGACGCCGCGTAAGCTGGAGCGCATAGTCGTCGACGTGTCCGAGCGCGGCCACGTCCTGCTCGCCGAGCTGCATTCGTTGCCGCGAAGTTGTAGATGCAAGAGCGGTAAGGCTGACAACGGCGGCGATGCTGGCAACGACTAGTACAGACGTGAAAGCCATTCGCTCGTCTCGCCGCAATGCGATGCGCGTCAGCCAGAAGGCGAGCAGCAGCACCGCGAACAAGAAAATGAACAACGGCACTTCCCAGGAGAGCCACAAGCCGGCAGTCGTTCCCCAGGGCGGCTGTCCGATGCCGCGCACGATATTGGAGGCGAACGGTATCCCAATGCCGAGCGTCACGACTGCGCCGACAGCGGCGAGCGCGCGCGGCCACCGGGGATTCGGGCGCGCGCGAATAACCGCATAAACCGCCAGCAAAATGAGCGCGGAGCTGATGAATAATGCGGCCGCGTTTGCGGTAAGCGGCCCGGCAAGCTTCGAGAAATAGAACGCCGGATCGAACACACGCGATGCGTTCGAGAACGAGTTCCACGGAACGACCGCGGTTATCACCAGCGCCGTCGCGATAGCGAACAGGCGCAAGCCGGGCTGGCGACGGCTGCGCCACGCGAAGAACAGAAAGGCGACGAGCAGTATTACGAGCGCGACAGTCCCGCGCGCGCGGAACGTAGCAGCGCGGCGAAATCGTACCTCTTCGGGCGTAGCGAGGCGCGGCACTGCTCGCACCACCGGCGTTTTGTTGACGACAAGTACGGGCGGTCCACCGCGCACATCGCTCGCCGGCGAGAAGTCGTACCCGGTGACGCCCTGCTCCGCTGCGAGCTGATTCTCGAGCGTCTCGGTCAATCGATCGGCAGGCGGAAATGCCTCGAGAACCGCCGAAGCGACTGCGCGACGATTGCCCCGTGTGGTTGTGACATTGAGCGTCGTGTAGAACGGCGAGAACGTCACCGACAGCGGCGCTACGATTGAATCGGGGTCGATCCGCACGGAGCCTGCCCAGGCAAGCGGCCGGTCGTCGACGTAGAGCACGACCGACTCGCCATCGCGCACGGGCGAACGATTCGAAAGAAAGTCGAATGCGCCTTGCGGATCGGCTGGGGCGTCGAGGGCGCCATTGACGCGTGACTCCAGCCGCTCCTTCGTTTCGGCGAGAGCCCGCTCAAGCGCGCGTAGCGCACCTTCCGCTGCGTTGAGTCGTTCGCCGCTGGTTGCCGCTCCGCCGCCCGCGGTTCGGGGAAGCGTCGGAGTCCTGACCCAGATCGCGATGAGGAGAAGCGGAATCGCCGCGCCGACGAGCATTGCATGTCGCGCGAATCGCCCGCTTCTTAGATTGAGTCTAGGACCCGACGCGATGAGCCTTCCCTCCCCCCTTCCGATAACCGGCCCGCTCCGAGTAAAGGAGCTGAACCCGGCGCAGGTCACTGCCGCACTCGGCAATGATCCGCGACTGATCATACCTATTGGTACGTGCGAGCAGCACGGTCCTCATCTCCCGCTCGGCGTTGACACCATCATCGTCGAGCACATGGCAGATGATTTGTCGGCTGAATATGGCGTTTTGCGCGCTCCGACGGTGGAATACGGAGTAAATGTCGATACCGAGCGCGGCTTTACCGGGAATGCATCGCTGCGCAAGAAAACGTTGCACCGGATGCTCAACGATCTCATCGACTCCTGGGAGGCCACCGGTGTGCGCGAGTTCATCCTGTTGACCGCGCACGGCCACGATCCCCATCAGGAAGCGTTGGCTACTGTGATAACGACCGCTGCCCGCGTGAGAGTCGTCGACATCTTCGGCGTCAACCTGTCCGACATGCTGGAAGGCCAGAGGGAAGCGATGCACGGGGACGAAGTCGATACATCGATCATGCTTTTTCTCTGTCCGGAAATGGTCAACCTCGATCTGGCGCAGGACTACATGATGTCTCGCGAGCAGTTGCGGCGGTACCGTCGGGGTTGGTTGACAGTGCCGAGCGGAAGCGCGGGTTCGATTGGCCGGCCATCGCTCGCGTCGGGGGAAAAGGGCAAGCGCATTTACGAATACATCTACGCCAAGATCAGCGATCGGATATTTCTGGCGCCGGCGCCGTCCGAGTAACATCTCGGCGTAGAGGCCTCGGTGCGCAGCGGCCAATCACAAAACAGAAGACACGAGCTCCAGGCTTGGTGAGCTAGTCAGCTTAGAGCGGCAGTACTCGCATTACACTGTGAGCCGCAAGCTCTGAGCTGGCTCCTAGCTCTTCGCTGATATATACGCCGCCGGCAAAGGTCTCAGCTGTCAAGCTGACTAAGCTTGCGGCTCGTGACTTCTGTTTTGTGATTGCCGGTGATGCCTCGAGTACTCTACGCCGAGTTTTTGAAGACCCTCCGCCGGGTTAATGAATTCTTAAGGAATTTCCCTGTGTTCACCCCTGAAACTCTGTTGTATAGTTGCGCGTACGTTGTCGAAAAAGCTCACCTCTCCCCATATGAAGCGACCACTTGTTCTCATAGCTCTAGTTGCCTTGGGCGGCCGCGCATCCGC
>DASUZC010000207.1:0-5369 GCA_036377095.1 Gemmatimonadaceae bacterium | reverse complement strand
CTGTGTCGTGACATACGTGTGCGTGAGGTCGGTGAGTGCAGCGTTCATGGTGTAGACGGGCTCCGGCAGACCGATGCTGGCGCCGACGATGCTGGCGTACAGCGCGCCGCCGTCGCGCACCACCGACACGTCGCGCGTGTTGTAGGACGTGATCGACGTCAGGTTCAATCCGCCGAAGTCGTACGTTGCGTTCAGATCGCCGAGCGTGAACCGGTCCTTGTACGGCTCAGTGATCTGCGTGAACAGCTCGCGCGGGGCGAGCGTCACCGCCGGCCGCGAGGTCGTGTAAGGATTCGCCAAAAGGTTGTACTCATCGTGGCGATTCCATCCGTCGGCGTTCACCGCCTGATAGACGACTCGCGGCGTGATGCTGAAGCGTGCCGTCGGTGACACGCGTAGCGCCGCGCGCACACCGGACCGATCGCTGGTGTTGATGTTTTCCTTGACGTTCAGCCCCGGCTGCACGGCATCCATGTAGCCGCCGAAGCGGTTGTAGTATCCGGCGAAGCGACCGGCGATTTTGTCGCCGAGGGGCACGTTCATTCCGAGCTTGACGGCGCCGCCGGGCGAGCCGCCGTCCATCGCAGTTCCACCCGCTTCGCCGAACACGCTCTGGACTCCGAGCTCGGGCTGATTGCTTATATAGCGGACGGTACCCGCGAGTGAGCCGGCGCCGAACAGGGTGCCCTGTGGGCCACGAAGCACTTCGACGCGGGAAACGTCGAACAGATCCATGTCGGGCGTGAATAGCGACAGCGAGATCGGCACACCGTCGAGATAGACGCCAACCTCTTCCTTCACGCCGGGCTGGTCGCGAGCCGTCTGGCCAGACGAAGTGCCCCGCATGGCAACCTGGCTTTGGCCTGGCCCAAGATTCTGAACGCTGAAACCCGCCTGCGTGCTGGCGATGTCCTCGATGGTCTCCGCGCCGCGCGCGCGCAGCTCGGAGGCTGTCGGAGCTGCGATGGAGAAGGGAACATCTTTCAACTCTTCTTCACGAAGCGTTGCCGTCACCGTGATCGTGTTGAGTGTCGTCGGAAGCCGCTCGAGGAGAAGGTTGACGGTTTTCTGCGCGTCAACGCGAACATCGCTTTGCGACGCCATGCGATATCCGACGGCCGCCGCGCCTACCGTATATGTGCCCGGCGTCAATTCGCCGATGGTGTAATGTCCGGTCGCGTCGGTCGCGACACTACGCGCCGAACCCGTGGCGCGGTTCGTTACGGTGACTCGCACCGAAGGCATGGGCGCGCCGCTCTCGGTACGCACCACGCCGGTAACGCTTGCGGTGGGCTCCTGTGCTCGGGCCGCGGCGGCCGCAAAAAGTACAGTCGCGGTGGCAATCAACGTCGAGCATGACTTACGCAAAAGAACCATCCAAGGAGTCTCCGCTGGAGGTGAAAAGTTGAACTGTTTTTCGAGAGGAAGAAGAAGAGGGTCGGGAGCACACGCCGCAAGTCCCTCAGCTTCCCTTTTGCTTCGACAGGAGCAATGCGCCTTGGCGCGTTACTCCGCCGCCACCATCGCCGACGCGAGGGCGGTGTTGTCCATTTTCGGCTGGGCGGGGAACACCAGCCGCCGACTGAACTCTCGACGCAGCAAAAACATGCTTAGTACGAGCTGAACGAGCACGGCGCCAACCGAGAGATACCAGATCCAGTGCAGCTGAAAGCCCGGCGTGCGCGAAAGCAGGATGGCGGGCACGGCGACGAGGAGAATGCGCGTGCCGGAGGACACCAGCGATGGAACCGTGTTGCCCATCGCCTGAAACATGCTTGACGCAACGAAGATCAAACCGGATGCAACGAAGTTCCACGACACAATCCGCAGATACTCTGAACCAACCGCCAGCACGGCGGGATCCTTTGAGAAAACTCCGATCAGCGCGTGAGGCGCGAGGATACAGACGATGATCAGCACTACCATCATCGCCGTGACCATATACGCTGCTTTGCGGAATGTGTCGACGACGCGTTCGCGACTGCGGGCGCCGAAATTCTGTCCGGCGACCGGCGCAACGGAAAAACCGAGCGCCACAGCGGGCATGAACAACGCCTGAATCACGCGCTGGCCGATTCCAAAACCTGCCTGCGCCGCCGCGCCAAACGGTCGCGCCAGCGCATAGACGACGACGAGGTACACTCCCATCATCGCGAATTCGAAACCCGCAGGCAGCCCGATCGCCAGCATCTTCCGCCAAAGAGCGAGTCTTGGCTTGAGATCGGCGCGCACGAATTGCAGGTATGAATCCTTGGGCAGGAAGTACGTGGCGAACCACGCGATGGCGACTACAACCGCGACGAGAGACGCCATCGCCGCGCCGGCAACGCCGAACGCATGACCCGTTACCCAACCGAAAATGAGAAACGGCGCCAGCACCATGTTGGTGAGCACGGAGCCGGTCGAGACGATCATGCCGGCCTTGAAGTTCCCGACTGCGCGCAGAGCGGCCCCCGCCGCGACCATCAGGAACTGCAGCGCCATCGCCGGAATGAACCATAGTAGATACTGACCTGCGAGCGCGGCAGTCTCAGCGTCGGAGCTCAGCGCGCGGCTGTATGGAAGTCGCACCAGCATTCCCACTATCAGAAAGGCAATTCCTGTCACGACCGCCAGTACCTGCGCCTGATTGAACATCAGCTCCGCTTCCGGGCGGTTTTTTCTTCCCACTGCGTGCGATACGACGGTCGTCGTGCCGACGCCGAGCATCTGTGTCAGGGCGAGCACGATGAAGGTGAAGTTGCCGGATATGCCCACGGCGGCGACGGCGTGCGTGCCGAGCCTGCCGACCCAGTAGAGGTCGATCAGGAAATACAGCGTCTGGAAGATCATCGTCACGAGCATAAAGCCCGTGGTCTTCAGCAGATGCCGAGTGAGTGGTCCGGTGGTGAGGTCTTCCATCGCACCGCTAATGTAGCCGCGACCCGGTCAGATGTCAGTTCGCCCCTGCGTAACAGCTCAGTAGGGATCGCAAGGCAGTCCGATGCGCGACGCAACGCACATGGTGTCCACCTCACGGGCAATGCTGTCTCGTGCGGTGCGTGTCTGGCCTCGGCGTCCGGTGGCGACATAGCGAGAGGCGATGGCAACTGCGACCGCCACCAGAATGCCGACTACTAAGACCGAAACGCGTCGGCGCAAGATCCGGCTCCCCTATGCTGTCGATTGGCGCCTGTGCGGCCACTGAACCGCGGCGAGCAGCACAATGGGCGACACGATGCCGACGATCAGTGCTACCGTGCCCATCCAGGGATGCAACAGCCGCGCGATGAGAACCATCAGCACAGAGGCTGCCAAAGCGATGGTAGCAGTGTTCCTGCCAGACGCGGAACTCCACAACACAGCAGCGCCGGCAGTGAGCAGTAGGAGCGCGGCGATGATCCCTAGCGAGACGGCCACGACGTAGGCCCCGCTGGGCCCAATTCGCATCCCCACAACGGCGTCACCCAATGCGCCAACCACCCCATAAATACCGAGTAGGACGGCCAGTATTCCAGCGAGCTTCATAACCACCTCAAAAACTCGAGTGAAGTCTTTGATGCGCGAGGAGAACACTTCCACCCACATGGATGGCGCACTACGCGCAAGGTCGTCCACGATTGATCCCCAGAAGGCGAGGGCGCGAGCGTTTCTGCGGCGGTACTCGTCGCGAAAGAGCAGCATCATCTCCTCGCCATATTTCGCGCGGAAAGTGCGTGGGTAAGCGCGGAGCAGCAGGCGATACACGCGTTCTGCGCTCATGCGGTCGCTACTCCGATCAGCTTCTTTTGCCGTGCTGCGCGCACCATCGCATCCAGCCGACGTGCCTCAAGTCGAGCCACCCGCAAGCCGAACCTGGTGAGCCGATAGTAGCGCCGGCGATCGTCCCCCAGCTCCGGATCGGCGCGCTCACTACCTTGCTCTACCAATCCAGCCTCCAGCAGACGCTTGAGCGCCCCGTAAAGCGTGCCTGGTCCGAGCTTCACTGCACCATCAGTTCGAGCAGTGACTTCCTTCATGATCGCGTAGCCGTGTCGCTCGTCGCCTACCAGCGTCAGCAGGATCTGAAAAGTCGCCGGCGCCAGCGGGAGCAGTGACTCGGGTGATATTTCCCTCCGTTGTTTCTTCGGCACTCTGCTGCTGGTCCTCCGGGCGGGCCACTATACCGAGGGCCGCTATATCGGCACTCGATATATATGAAGCTAGCCACCGCGGCCTTCGTGTCAAGTGAGTGAGATGTCGCGGGTTGAGCTCAGACGATGTCGTCGGGGAGTATCACCGTTGCCCTGGCGTCCTCGAGCGCTTCCGTGGGAACGCGCACCGTGAACCCCTGCGGAGTCGTCCCCTGGAAACTGATTCCGAACAGTCCCGCAGCGTCATTGCTGTCTCGCAGCGCGGGAATCCCCGCTTCCTCCAGCTGGCCCATAGCGATGTCTGCCTGGAGTCCAGAGGAATAAGTGGCGAGAACAGACCAGCCTTTCTCTTCCATTGTCTCTCCTTCAATCGTGCCGCTAATGTAGCTGCGGCGGAGTTATATGTCAGTTGGAAGATGTCAAAATCGTATCACCGGACTGTCGATTTTCTATCACAGTGGCCAACGCGTCGGGTGAGTGTCACGCGGCCCCGTCGAAAATCGTCTTCAGTCATGCGTCCATTCAACGTTTTCATTCTCGCGGGCGTAGCCGCATTTGTCTTAGCTGGCTGTGAGAAACCCGCTCCCAAAACAACCAGGACAGCAGCTTCCAACACGACCACCCGAGTAGTCAGCGGATGGATTCCCGACACCGCCTCTCGGGAAGCTGTCGCCGAAGCTTTCAGTCAGCCAATCGCCGCTCCGGTTGAATCGCTCGTCCTCAACGACGACAGCACATCGAACGCGCTCGATCTCATCACCGCGAAAATCGACACAACCGTAATCCTCGGCGCGTGGCTTAAATCCCATCCTGCCGACAGGATCAGCGAAGTACCTCCGCTCTCCGGCATCGACGATCCATTCTGCCGAGCAGCGGTGGTGCGGACACGGCTGATGGGGCGAACGCTCACCAGGTACGCGATGTTCTATATACCGGAGCTGTCGAAACCTGATAAGCTTCCGACGGATACTGCGGGCGCCCCCGGCGATTATTGCGAGTTGCGTACGATCGTGCTCGCGTCGGAGGAGATGGACGTTGCGCGCGGACATGCACTCCGCGATTCCCTGGCGCAGCTGATTCAGGCACGACTTGGATCGCCCCACGAAGGATTGCCGCTTGGAGCCGGCGGTGTGCGCGGGACGCAAGGAGGCAAGGTCTGGAACGGGCCGGGCACCAAGGTGATCGTCGCCACCGCACCCGTTGATCGACCCCGGAGTTCCTTCGACCCAAATCGCTCCGAGGAAGAAGGAACTCCCG